>DAIRFV010000113.1:13636-17475 GCA_036794905.1 Pyrinomonadaceae bacterium
ACCCTCTTTTTCATTGAGCGGGCAAATGAGACATGTTAAAGTGTGACTGCCCTTCCCGAATGTTACCGTCCGGAGCCGTAAGCGAATGATCGGAATCGTCGAAAAGTATTGGCCGATGTCGGTGGGCGACGGCAAGGCGAGCCGCAAGAAGAAGCCGCGCATCCTCGCCATCACGACCGACTGCTGCACCGGCTGTGCGGGCTCGCCCGCCTGCATCGAGTACTGCCCCATCGAGGCGTGCATGTTCTGGGTGCCCGACGACGATCACACGCCCTTCGGCCGCATCGAAGTAGACCCTTACCTCTGCATCGGCTGCCAGAAGTGCATCAGCAAAGGGCCGGACGGGGCCTTCCTCGACGGCTGCCCCTGGGACGCCATCGAGATGGTGCCGACCGAGGACTGGGAGTCGATGCACGGCGTCGCTCTCCCCGACGCCCCGCCCCCGCCGCCGTCGAGTTGAACAGACAGTCGGCGTTTCTTCTCAAATCGAGTTAACGATTCTGCTCAGAGCGGCGCTTGATGGCTTCGGCCGTCCGCGCCGCTTTCGCCTTCAACTCGTCCGACATCCCTTCCACCCCGCGCGCGTAGCGTTCCACCTCGGGCAAATCTTCCCTGTCGCCCAGGTAGTAGAGGCCCGTGAGCGCGTCCGTCACCTGCTCCTCGTCGGGCGCGAGCACGAAGAGTTCGCGGCCCGCCTCGAACCTCTCGCCGTCTTTGACCGAGGCGCGCCCGACCGTGCCCGGCAGGGGCGAACGCACCTCGGCAGTCTCGCCCGCCGGGTTTGTGAACTTGAGCAGGAGTGATTCGCGCTTGACGTGAGAGTTGGCGGTGAGCGCCGTCAGCGCCGTCCCTTCAGTCGGCGCAACTACCGCGTAGGGTCGGAGCATCGCCAGCAGTTCCGGCCGGCAGCGCGCGTCGCCGAAGCGCACGAGCGCGAGCGCGGCGTTGCGGCGCACGATGGGCTCCGGGTCTTCGACGAGCCTCAGCAGCGCGGCGCGGAACTCTTCCGACGTGTGCTCGACGCCCATCACCCACGCCGCCGTCATGCGCACGTCCGGCGAAGGGCTCGAAGCCAGCCCGACGACCTGCGCGTTCCAGCGGCCCGCGCCCGCCCCGCGCTTCTCAATCCGCTCGGCGACCTGCGAGAGCGCGTGCTGCGTGTGGCGCGGCCGGCCCTCGCGCAGGTACTTTTCTATCTCCTCGTCGCTCAGCGTCCTCCCGAACCAGGTCCAGTACCAGGTCAGAAATGGCACCACCACGAAGAGGATGGCCACCACGGCGAGCGGCCACGGCGTGCGCCTGCGCCCGGCGGGGGGAACGCCCGGCGGCGCGGCCGCGGCGTCGGGGCCGTCGGGGCGGTCGCCGTTCCCTTCCGTGTGCGCTCGCGCGTCCGTCATCGTTTCACTGCGGCCGGTACAGGTGGTAGAGCATGAGGTAGACGACGACGCCCGTGACGGAGACATAGAGCCAGAGCGGGTACGTCCAGCGCGCGATGCGTCGGTGGCGCGCGAAGTCGCCGCGGAGGGCGCGCACGACCGTGACGATTACGAGCGGCACGATGGCCGCCGCGAGTATGATGTGCGTAATCAGGATGAAGAAGTAGACCGCGCGGACGGCGCCCTGCCCCGTGAAGCGGACTGAGCCGTACTGCGCGTGATACGTGACGTAGCAGACGAGGAAGAGGACGGAGACGGCGAGCGCGGAGAGCATCAGCCGGCGGTGCGCCTGAACGTCCCCGCGCCTGATCTTGTAGAAGGCGACGACGAGCAGCAGGAAGCTCAGGAAGTTGAGCGCGGCGTTGACGTGCGGCAGTACCGAGTCGTTCATAAAGAAGAGTCCGTGTGACGACTCTCAGTATCCGCCCTTCTGCCTCTCCCGCCAAACGCCCGCCGCCCCGCGCCCCGCGCCGGTGAGCGCGTAGAAGTCGTTGCCGCGCTCTTCGAGGAGGCCGCGCTCGACGAGCCACTCCACGTCGTGGAAGACGGCGAGCCGCGCTTCGGGGTCGTTGCCGCCCGCCTCGAACAGCTCGTGCAGGTCGAGTTCCTGCTTCCCGAGCTCCTCGAACATCGCGAGCACGCGCAGCTTCGGCTCGTCCAGACCGTCCATACTTTTTACGTGAAAGCCTCAGCGATGGCCGCCGTGTTCTCGTAGCACTGGAAGCCCGAGACCTTGCCGCCGTCGAAGGTGAAGACGAGCGCCCACTCGTTCTCGAAGGTCTTGCCGGTTCCCTTCACCCGCCCGCGCTCGCGGCCGAGCGCGATGACGTGGTCGCCCTCGGCGACGAAGGCGCCGGGCTCGAAGTGCTCGAAGTCGACCGCGGTGCCGAGTTGGGCGAAGAACTCGGTGGCGCCCGCGTGGCCGCGCCGGTCGCCGAAGTAGGTGACCACGTCGGGGCCGGGCGCCTTCCACGTCACGTCCTCGGAGACGTGTTGGAGGACGCCCGCGATGTCGCCGCGGCCGAAGGCTTCGAAAATCGCCTGGACAGTTCGCTTGTTATCTGCTGCGCTCATCCTTCAACCTTCTTTTTCGGGGGGTGCGCGGGCTTGGCGGCCGGCGCCTTCTTCTCGCTGATCTCCTCGTAGCCGCAGCGCTCGCACTGCCACGCGGGGAAGACGCCGCCCGGGTCGCTCGCGTTCTGGTAGACCGCGCGGTCGGACGGGATGATCTTGCCGCCGCACGCCGGGCACACGCGGCCGCGTATGGTCTGCCTCTCGACATCGACCGCCGGGACTAGTTCGTCTGCCATAAGCTCGTGAACCGTAAACCGTAAACCGTAATAAGTGAAAGCACGTGAAGTGTAAACCCCAACCCGTGATAAGAACCAGTCCCGCTGGTCACGGTTTACGGTTTACGGTTCACGGCCTTTCGTCGTCGTCGCCCTTCGACTTTTTGTACGCGACGGCGAAGATGGCGCAGAAGATTGAGACGGGCGGGATGAGCAGGACGACGATGGCGAGGTTGATGGTGCGCGCCGTCTGGTCGCCGGCCTGCTCGACCGCCGAGCGGCAGAGCGGGCACTGCGCGAGCGCCGCCGCGGGCCACGCCGCGGCCGCCGCCGCGACCGCCAGGGACGCGACGACGACGAGAATGATGCTGGCCGCCGTCCTCGACAACTACTCAAAACCCCTCTAGTGCTCCTGCGTGTTCGGCCCGGCCGGGGCGGGCGCGGCCTCCGTGCGCGTCGAGCGTATTTCGCGCGTGCGGAAGCTGTCCGGGAAGACGATGAAGAGCAGGCAGATGCAGATGGCGAGCGTCGGGATGAGCGTCAGCACCAGGCTCATGCGCTCGAAGCGCAGGTGCATGAAGTAGGCGATGATCATCGCCGCCTTGACGAGCGACAGCCCGATGAGCAGCGTCAGCATGATGCTGAGCGGCACGTGGATGTACGCCAGGAAGACCTCGATCAGCGTCAGCGCCAGCAGCCCCCCGAGCACGTTGAGGAACAGCCTCACCCCGCCCTCGAAGTGGACGTGCTCGTGCGCGCGCGCGGGCGGCACCTCGTCGCCCACGTAGAAGGGGCGGACGCCGCGCGAGCGCATCGTGAGCGCGGGCACGGCGACGAACGTCAGCGCCAGCAGCAGGCAGACGGCCGTGAAGAAGAGGCTGTCTATCGTCAGGAAGTTGCCGGCCTCGACCGCGTTGAGGCCCGCCAGCACGAGGAAGGCCGCGGCCATCACGACGCAGACGCCCAGCAGCAGCAGGTCTGACTTCTTGAACACGTCCCGGATGTTTTCGCTCGCCATCGTCGTGCCCTCCCCTCTCTAATGTCCCGCCCCGCCCGGCGTGAAATCGACCGACATCAGGTAGATGAGCGGGAAGACGAACATCCAGACGAGGTC
>DAIRFV010000388.1:0-4826 GCA_036794905.1 Pyrinomonadaceae bacterium
GACTACTGGCTACTGGCTACTGACTACTAATCCATCAACACACGGGTGCGGAGCGATTCGGCGACTTCGAGGGCGGCGAGGAGGCGGAGGAACTGTTGGTAGTTGCGGCTGCGGGTGCGGACGCGCTGGCGCTCGGCCTCGGAGAGGTCGAGGCGCAGGACGAGGTCGAGGAAGTCGTAATAGTCGGCGGCGGCCGAGAGCGGCAGCTCGCGCGTGTAGGTGGTGCGCGCGGCGTCCTCGGAGGTGAAGCCGGCGAGCGCGTCGAAGAGGTGGTCGGTCGTCAGGTGCGAGCCCTGGCGCGCGAGCCTGATGGGCAGTCGCAGCTCGAAGAAGCGCAGCCCGTTCGAGGTCGTCACCGCGCGCAGAGACTTCGTGCCCTCGCCGTCGAAGGGCGTGTCGTTGTCCAGGAGCACTTTTAAAAGTCGCGGCCAGTCCTGCTCGTCCACGGTGTCGAGGGCCAACTGGACGCGGTCGGCGAGGAACTTCTCGAACTGCGCCTCGACGGGGTAGGTGACGCGACCCAGACAGCCCACCGGCTCGCCCTCGCCGGCCGCCTCCGTGGGCAGGCGCGCGGGGCAGCGGGCGCAGATGACCGTCTCGGCCTTCATGCGCTCGATCTCGTCGGCGGCGCGCTCGACGAAGCGCACCTTCTCCTCCGACGGCGCGACGTGCTCGCCCGTCGTCAGGCGCGTGTGCAGGCTCCCGAGCCGCCCCCAGGCGCGCAGGTGCTCCTCGTCATAGCGCGCGCGCAGCGCACACGGGTACTCGATGGCGAACTCCAGTGACAACCCTTCAACTCCGTCGCGAGGTCAATTCGAGAGCACGAAACATGCGCCGTGAGGCGCGCTCCGGCCCGGGCGCGGCTATAATAACAGAGCCGGAGACGAAGCCTTAAACGGGTGGCCGGAGGGAGTCAAGCAGGATGGTAGCCGCGCTCGCAGAGGTGCCGGGGCCGAAGAGTTTCTGGCCGGTCGGCCACGTCGTACAATTCCGCCGCGACCCGCTCGCGCTCCTCACGCGCCTGGCGCGCGAGTACGGCGACGTGGTGCGCTTTCTGGCCGCGACGCAGCCCGTCTACCTGCTCAACCACCCCGACCACGTCCGGGACGTGCTCGTCACGCACCACGCGCGCTTCAAGAAGGGGCGCGCGCTGCAACGCGCCAAGCGCCTGCTCGGCGAAGGGCTGTTGACGAGCGAGGGCGAGTTCTGGCGCCGCCAGCGCCGTCTCGCGCAGCCCGCCTTCCACCGCCAGCGCGTCAACTCTTACGCCGGGACGATGGTCGAGCACGCCGAGAAGACCTCTGCGCGCTGGCGCGACGGCGAGACGCTCGACGTGGCGGCCGAGATGATGCGGCTCACGCTGGCCGTCGTCGGGAAGACCCTGTTCGACGCCGACGTGGAGTCCGACGCCGACGAGGTCGGCGCGGCGCTCTCGGAGGTGATGAGCCTCTTCGGCTACCTGATGCTCCCGTTCTCGGAGCTGCTGGAAAAGCTCCCGCTCCCGCCGCGCCGCCGCTTCGAGCGCGCACGCGCCCGTCTCGACGCGGTCATCTACCGCATCATCGAAGAGCGCAGGCGCGAGGGGCGCGACCGCGGCGACCTGCTCTCGACCCTGCTGCACGCCGTGGACGAGGAGGGCGACCGGACGGGCATGACCGACGAGCAGTTGCGCGACGAGGTGATGACCCTCTTCCTCGCCGGCCACGAGACGACCGCCAACGCGCTCGCGTGGACGTGGTACCTGCTCTCTCAAAATCCGGAGGCCGAGGCGCGTCTGCACGCGGAGCTTGAAGAGGCCCTGTCCGGCCGTCCGCCCACGGCCGAGGACTTCCCCCGCCTGCGCTACACGGAGATGGTCGTCGCGGAGGCGATGCGCCTCTACCCCCCGGCGTGGGCCGTCGGCCGGCTCGCGCTCGAAGACCACGAGGTCGGCGGCTACCTCATCCCGCGCGGCGCGCTCGTCCTCGTCAGCCAGTACGTCATGCACCGCGACCCGCGCTTCTGGCGAGACCCCGAGCGCTTCGACCCCGAGCGCTTCACGCCGGAGGCGAAGTCGGCTCGCCCGCAGTTCGCCTACTTCCCCTTCGGCGGCGGCCAGCGCCGCTGCGTCGGCGAAGGCTTCGCCTGGATGGAGGCCGTGCTCATCCTCGCCACGCTCGCGCGCCGCTGGCGCCTGCGCCTCGCCGACGGCGCCGTCGTCCGCACCGAGCCCCGCATCACCCTCCGCCCCGGCAAGGGCGGCATCCCGATGAGCGTGAACCGTAAACCGTAAACCGTGACAAGAAATGAACGGCCTTTCTCTTGTCACGGTTTACGGTTTACGGCTCACGGCTTTATTCTTGTCACGGTTCACGGTTTACGGCCTTACGCGGTTCACGAGAGGGGTACGAAGATTTGTCAATCACGGCGGAGTTCATCGAGACGTTCAGGGTCGTCTGCCCGGCCTGCAAGGGGCGGGTCGTGCTCAAGGAGGACGCGAGCGGCATCAAGTGCACGGAGTGCCGCCGCGTCTACCCCGTCCGCAACGACATCCCCGCGCTCATCGTCGAAGAGGCGACCGTAGAGGATGAAGAGCCTCGGAAGACAGACTGAGTCACGCCCCTTCGCGGGCGTCCGCCTGGCGGAGGACGCGAGACACGGAGGCGGGGCCGAGCCGCGCCCGCTGGCGGACGCGCGTTGGGACTGGTCGCGCGTGCGGCGTGTGCTGGTCGTGCGCCTGCGCTCGATCGGCGACACGGTGCTGGCGACGCCCTCGCTCCACGCGCTGCGCCGCTTCGTGCCCGCGGCGCGCGTTGACGTGCTGCTGGAAGACTGGGTCGCGCCGCTGCTCGAAGGCTCGGCCGACGTTGACAGGGTCTTGACCGTCCGACGCAAGAGCCAGTCGTCGCGGCTGCGCGTCGCGCGCCGTCTGCGCTCGGAAGGGTACGACGTGGCCTACAACCTCCACGGCGGGAGCACGGCCGCGCTGCTCGTGCGCGCCTCGGGCGCGCGGCACCGCGTCGGCTACGCGGACTACGCGTACGCGGCGCTGCACAACCACGCCGCGCCGCCGTCGGCCGAGCTCTGGGGCCGGGAGAAGACGCACTCGGCCGAGCAGCAGCTCGCGCTCCTCGGCTGGACGGGCGTGCCCGTCACCGACCGCCCCGCCTCGCGCCTCGCCGTCACGGACGCGGCCGCGGCGGTCGTCGGGCGGAGGCTCAGGGAAGAGGCGGGGCTCGCGCCGGGGCAGTCCTTCGCGCTCATACACCCGGCGGCGGCCTTCGACACGAAGACCTGGGCGGCCGAGAACTTCGCGCGCGTCGTCGAACACCTCGCGGCGCGCGGCCTCGCGGCGGTCGCCGTCGCCGGGCCCGGCGAGGGGAAGGTCATTGACGAAGTCCGCACACACTCGGCCGCGCCGCTCCGGGGCTTCACAGACTTGAGCCTGCCGGAGCTGACGGCGCTCGCCGCGCGCGCGTCCATCTTCGTCGGGAACGACAGCGGCGTGGCGCACGTGGCGGCGGCGGCCGGCACGCCGCAGGTCGTTGTCTTCGGCTCGTCGAACGTCGCGCACTGGCGGCCGTGGACTTCGGCGCCCGCCGAGGTCGTGCGCGAAGAGATGCACTGCGCGCCCTGCCCCGGCTACACCTGCGCCGAGTTCGGCGCGCCCGAATGCATCCGCCGCGTCCCCCCCGACCGCGTCGTCGCGGCGGTCGAAAGAGTTCTTAAAGAAGTAGACAGTAGACAGTAGTCAGTAGACAGTAGCGCTCCGCGCTGCGGTCGTTGACGGATGACAACCGCACGGTTCGTAATAAAAATTTCTTCCTACTGACTACTGACTACTGACTACTGACTACTGTCTACTTATGAATCTGACGACACAACGCGTGAGAGAGATCGTCGGCGCGATGCGCGGCCGTTCGGTGGCCGTGTACGGCGACGTGATGCTGGACGAGTTCGTGTGGGGCGACGTGTCGCGCATCTCGCCGGAGGCGCCCGTGCCCGTCGTGGAGATACGGCGCGAGTCGGTGCGTTTGGGCGGCGCGGCGAACGTGCTGGCGAACCTGCGCGCGTTGGGCGTGCGCACGTCGCTCGTCGGCGTCGTCGGCGCAGACCGCGCGGGCGAGCGCGTCCGCGCCGAGCTGCGCGACGCGGGCTCGGACACGCGCGAAGAGAATCTGATTGTAGACGTGAGCCGCCCGACCACGCTGAAGACGCGCATCATCGCGCACAACCAGTTGGTCGTGCGCGCGGACCGCGAGCGGCGCGCGCACGTGGACGGCCCCGTCGAGGAGCGCCTCGTCGCGGCGCTCAGGAAACTCTTGAAGGAGTCGGACGCGCTCGTCGTCTCGGACTACGACAAGGGCGCCGTCACGCCCAACGTGCTCGGCGAGATTCTGCCGGCGGCCGAGGCGGCGGGCGTGCCCGTCCTCATCGACCCGAAGCTCCGTAACTTCGACGCGTACCGGCCGGCGACGCTCGTCACGCCGAACCACCTCGAAGCGCTGCGCGTGACGAACAGTGAGGACGACACGGACGCCGGGATGGCGCGTGCGGCGCGCGCCATCCTCGGGCGCCTGGGGTGCGGCTCCGTCCTCATCACGCGCGGCGAGCGCGGCATGATGCTCCTGAGCGAGGGCGGCGCGCCCGTCTACGTGCCGACCGCCGCGCGCGAGGTCTACGACGTGACGGGCGCGGGCGACACCGTCATCGCCACGCTCGCGGCCTCACTCGCCGCGGGCGCGACTCTGGTCGAGGCGTCCGTGCTCGCCAACCACGCGGCCGGCGTCGTCGTCGGCAAACTCGGCACGGCCACGGCGACCGCGGAAGAACTCCTCGCCTCGTTC
>DAIRFV010000389.1:0-1524 GCA_036794905.1 Pyrinomonadaceae bacterium
CTTGTTGCCGGGGGCGACGAGGTCGGGCTTGACGAGGTTGTCGTGGCGGCGGACGCCGAGCAGGTCAGTCCAGCCGCCGCGCGTCGGCCCGCGCGAGCTGAAAGAGGCGACGGCGTCGTCCGAGCGCGCGTCGGTGCCGAAGGTGTTGACGGCGCCGACCGTGATGGCCGAGGGCTCGCTGCCCGGCGAGTGGATGGCGCCGTAGAGCTTCTGCCCCGCGGCGTCCTTCCCGTTGTTGCCCGCCGCCGCGACGACCACCACGCCCGCGTCAACGAGCTTGCGCACGGCCTTGCAGGTGGGGTCGTCGCGGTACGACTCGACGGCCGCCGTGCCCAGCGAGAGGTTGACGACGCGGATGTTGTAGGCCGCGCGGTTCTGGTAGACCCAGTCGAGCGCGGCCAGGATGTAGGAGACGCGCCCGGTGCCCTGCGTGTTCAGGACGCGCAGGTTGATGAGGTTGGCGTTCGGCGCGACGCCGACGTACTCGGCGCGTGCGATGCGGCCGTTGCCGCCGACGATGCCAGCGACGTGTGTGCCGTGCCCGAAGGGGTCGTCCGTGCGACCCTCGCCCGTGAAATCACGGCTTACGACGACGCGCAGGCCGTTGCTCCGGTCGAGGAACTTCGTGTGCCCCGTGTCGATCCCTGAGTCGAGGACGGCGATGCCTATCCCTGTGCCGTCGAGGCCCGAGACGTTCGTCCCCGCCGCCTCGCGCACCGCGTCCGTCCCCGTCGTGCGCGTGACGTGGCCGAAGCCCGTCGTCTCGCGGTCGAGCGAGAGGAAGCGCACGCCCTTCTGTTCTGACAGGCGCTCGACGAGCCGCGCCGGGAGTTCGACGACGCGCGCGCCCAGAGAGTCGAAACGCCCGCGGGTCTTCACCTCGGCGCCGAGCCCGGAGGCGGGCAGCGCGTCGAGCCCCGCGCGCTCCTGCAAGATGACGCGGACGCGCCGTCCCCCCGCCTCGGGGTCGCGCGCCAGCTCAAGCAGGTCGGGCGAGATTCTGTCGGAGGGCTCGTCCGGCCGGCCTTCCGCGGCCGCGGCGGGGGAGACGGCGCTCACGACCTTCAGCCCGGCCCGGCTCGCGCCGCCGGGCGCGAGGCCGGAGCCCAACAGACACAGCGGCGCCAGCAGAGAGACGAGCGCCGCCGCCGTGTACGTTCTAACGTGTTTCACCTTCATCACCCTCCAATCGGTGCGTGCCGGGATGACTTGCAGACGGGAGCCGGCACGCCCGTGGGCTTCATCGGTGCGAGGGATAATCAGGCCGCACCTGTCATAAACTGTCGGGGGTTGCGCCGTCCAAGTCCGGCGCGGGCATAAATTTTAGTGTGAAGACCTCGGACGCTCTTCGGGGAAGAATCGTCGTCGGAGGGAAGAGGAAACAAAGTATCCGGCTATCCGAACGCTTCGTCAACCCTTCGGTGCTCACTTCATGCACGGCGTCTCGTCCCCCCCGACCAAAGTCGTCTGCGCGCGCACGTTCGCGTCGCCGGCCAGCACGCCGTCCCCCGCCAGCACGCCGTC
>DAIRFV010000389.1:1624-4806 GCA_036794905.1 Pyrinomonadaceae bacterium
GCCAGCACGCCGTCCCCCGCCAGCACGCCGTCGCCGGCCAGCACGCCGTCCCCCGCCAGCACCCCCGAGCCTGTCGTCGTCGCGTCGAGCAGCGAGGCCGCCTCCATGACGGGCGTCCCGCCGGCCATCGTCGAGCCGTCGCTCGTCAACAGCCAGCGGCCGAGCGTGACGCCGCCCGTCATCAGAGACGCGTTCAACGTCTGCGCCCCGCCCGCGCCCTCCACGACGCCCGAGCCCAGCCGCGCGCCCGGCGCGTAGACCTTCTGGTAGAGCATGTACAACTCGCCCCCGGCCGCGAACGTGTGGTTGAGCACCAGCCCCTGCGACCACCAGAACGTCTCGCCCGCCACCGTGCTCTGCGGCACGGGCGCCCCCGAAGTCAGCAGCGGCGCGCCGAGCGGCGTCGAGGACGAGAGGTCTGTGCGGACGAGCCGCGCCAGCCGCAGCGCCCCGTCCACGTTCAACTGCCCCGCGCCCTGCTCCAGAGTGTTGTAGCCGTAGACTGGCTGCGCCGTCAGCATCAAAAGCGCCTTGACGAGGTTCGGCGTCAAACTGGGGTTGGCCTGCAACATCAGCGCCGCCGCGCCCGCCGCCAACGGCGCCGACATCGAGGTGCCCGACAGGTACATCATCCGCCGCGCAGCGGGCTGGCTCGCGTCCGCGTTCAGCTCCGGGTGTCCCGCCAGCAGCGCGTTGTTCCGCGCCGCGGCGCCGACGATCTTGTTGCCCGGCGCGACGAGGTCGGGCTTGACGAGGTTGTCGTAGTGGCGCACGCCGCCGTCGTCCGTCCGGTAGCCGCGCGTCGGCCCGCGCGAGCTGTAGGTCGTCAGCCGGTCGTCGGAGCGGCCGTTCGTCCCGAAGCTGTTCGACGCGCCGACCGTGACGGCCGCGGGCTCCTGCCCCGGCGAGTGGATGGCGCCGTAGAGCTTCTGCCCCGCGGCGTCCTTCCCGTCGTTGCCCGCCGCCGCGACGACCACCACGCCCGCGTCAACCAGCCTGCGCACGGCGTCGCACGCGGGGTCGTCACGGTAGGAGTCGGCGGCCGCCGTCCCCAGCGAAAGATTGACGACGCGAATCTTGTAGAACGCGCGGTACTGCAAGACCCATTCGAGCGCCGCGAGCAGCCCGGAGGTCGTGCCGCTCCCCTCGGAGTTGAGCACGCGCAGGTTGACGAGCTTCGCCGCCGGGGCCACGCCGCCGTACGCCCCGTTCGACGGCCTGCCCGAACCCGCGGCGATGGAGGCGACGTGCGTCCCGTGCCCGAAGGGGTCGTCCGTGCGACCCTCGCCCGTGAAGTCAACGCTCGCCGTGACGCGGCTCAGACCCAACGAGTCGCGGAAGACTTCGTGCCCCGCGTCCAGCCCCGAATCCACGACCGCGATGCCGACGCCCGCGCCGTCGAGCGTGGTCGTCGTCTGAAGCAGCCCGAGCAGCGCCGAGGCCGTCTGCGTCCGGACGTTCGAGACGCCCGTCGTCGTCTCGACGTGCCCCGCGGCGCCGAGCGGCCTGTCGGGCGAGACGTAGCGAACCTCCGAACTCGCGGCCAGCTCGCGCAAAGACGTAGCCGGCACCCGCGCCGACACCGCGCCGAGCCTCACGAAGTTTCCCGTCACGCGCCCGCCGACCGCGTTGACGAGGTTGACGAGGTTGAAGACCACGTCGAGGAGCGATGCCTGCGTCGTGACGTTCTGCTGGACGATGACGTTGACCAGGCCCGACTGCGAGCCGTCTGCGAGCGCGAGCAGGTCGGGCGAGAGTTTTACTTCCACTGCTACCTGGCGCGCGGCGCGCACCCCGCCGCCGCCCACCCCCGCCAACAACGAGCAGAGCGCCGCCGTTACACAGACCGTGTAGAGCCACCCGCGCAGACGACAGTGCTTCCCAAATTTCACCTCTTCCTCCTCGGTATCTTGCTTTCAGGGGGCTGCGGGAAATGCTTCGACCGGGGCTGCTAACGGGGCGCGCAGACTATCAGGGCTGCGCCGAAATGCGAGCAAGCCCCGTTCCACCTTCCCCGCCGCGCCCCTCCCCCGACGCACACCCTTCCGAGCCGTCGGAGAGACCATTCTGCACAGTCCGTCCCGGCGCCCGACGCGCACGGACTCCCGGCGGATTTTATTGTTATCAAAGGAGAAAGCCCCGACTCGTACGGCCGCCGCCGCCGCCCCGCACGCTCTCACGCGCGCGCGTGCGCCCCGGAGACGGCGGCAAGACGGCGCACGTCCATTCCTTCGCACGCCACGGACGCGGCATTGTGCAGCACGGGCGCGAATCCCGCCGATGCAATTTACACAGCAAGGAGAATTGGCGAACAAGCAACAGTATCACGGGCGTCAGCGAGCGGGTCGCTTTTACGCCGGAGTCTTGTTGTAGTAAACCTCGACCCGCTCGCTGACGCCCGCGGTACCGTTTCCGCGCCCGGTCGCCTGGCATGCCCCTTGCCGGAAGGACTGCGCCCTAAAAGTGACCCCCTGACAGTTGAGACTTTCGCTCAGGCGTCGCGGCCTCGGGCCGCCGCCCGCGGGCAATTTGTGCCCGGAGACCGTTTCGCCTGAGCCGGACGACGAGGGGAAATTTCATGTCGCCGACGACGATAAGCCCGATGTCCATGAGGATGAGTTGCACGCACATGCCGGCGTACCCCGCGCGCCTGCTCATCGCCGACGACGACGTGGCGGTGCGGAGCGTGCTGACGGATTTCCTGAGCGCCGATTACGAGTGCGAGGCCGTCGGCTCGGCCGAGGGGGCGCTGGCGTTGTTGGAGTCGGGCGAGTACCAGATCGTCCTGAGCGACATCTCGATGGAGGGGATGAGCGGGCTCGAACTGATCCCGCGCGTGCGCGACCTCTCGCCCGACACGCTCGTCATCATGGTCAGCGGCTCGCAGGACATCGAGACCGCCGTCGAGGCTCTGCGCGCCGGGGCCTTCGACTACATCGTCAAGCCCTTCGACCTCGAACACTTACAGTTCGCCGTCCGGCGCGCGCTCGAACACCAGCGCCTGCTCGCGGCCAAGCGCGGCTACGAGACCTACCTCGAACGGATGATCGAGCAGCGGACGGAGGAGTTGGACAGCGCCCTGCGCTCCTGCGAGAACGCCTACCGCATGACGCTCAAGGCGCTCGTCGCCGCGCTCGAAACGCGCGACTCCGAGACGCACGGCCACTCGGAGCGCGTCGTCA
>DAIRFV010000390.1:0-4764 GCA_036794905.1 Pyrinomonadaceae bacterium
TGAAGTTCAGCGTCTTAGTCGTGGAGTCGAGCTGTAACTGGTTGGGCGTCGAGTGGGCGACGTTGAAGAGGTTGCCCTCGTCGAAGTCGGCGTCGAGCGTGTAGGTGCGCGCGGCGAAGGGCTGCGGCTTGACGACGACCGTCATCTCGTCGGCGGCCGTGAGCTGCGAGTCGTTCGCGGTCAGGCGCAGGACGTAGGTGCCGGGCGCGTTGAAGGTGGCGACCGTCACGGCGGCGAAGGCGTCGTTGAAGATGACCGGGCCGGGGCCGCTGACCACGCTCCACGAAACTTCAAGCGTGCTCCCGCGGGGCAATCCGTCGTCCGTCGCCGTGCCGTTGAGCGCGCCCGTGTTCGGCAGCGTGACCTCCTGGTCGGGGCCGGCGTTGACGAGCGGCGGCTCGTTCTTGAGGACGGTGATGACCACGTCGTCGCAGACGGTGAATTCCGTGTCAGACGCGCAGAGCCGCAGGGTGTAGGCGCCGGGCGCGCTGAAGGTGGCGGTGGTCGCGACGGCGTTCGGGTCGGCGAAGGTGACCGGGCCGGGGCCGCTCACGACGCTCCAGGTGGAGGTGACAATCGAGCCGCGCGGGAGCGCGTCGTCGGTGACCGTGCCGCGCAGGTCGGCCCCCGCGGGCAGCTCGATGGTCTGCGCCTCGCCCGCGTCAACGGTCGGGGCCTGGTTGCGCGAGAGGACGGTGACGGTCGTCGTGTCGCTGCTGCTCAACTGCCCGTCGGAGGCCGTCAGCCGCAGCACGTACTCGCCCTCGTCGCCGAAGGTGGCCGAGGTGGCCGCGCTGTGCGCATCGGCGAAGGTGACGGTGCCGGGGCCGGAGACCTTCGTCCACGTGACCGTGAGCGTACTGCCAGCGGGCAGGCCGTCGTCGCTGGCCGAGCCTTCGAGGGCGGTCGTGTCGGTCGGGAGCGTGATGGTGTGGTCGGGGCCGGCGTCCGCGGTCGGCGGGCGGTTGACGGGCGGCGGCGGCGTGTCGTTCTCCGTAATCTGGAGGACGCCGTTGCCGTTGATGAAGAGGTAGTCGCACGAGACGGTGCCCCGCACGCGCCCGTTGCCTTCGATGGTGATGTCGCCCTGCGGCGCGCGCACGATGCCGTAGAGGACGCCGTTGCCGCTGACCTTCAGCGCGTCGGCCCCGAGGCCGTTGCCGTCGGCGATCTCCAGCAGCAGCCGCTTCGGGTCGTCGGCCGCGCCGACCGTCGAGCCGACGAGCGTGACGCGATTCCTCACGCGCAGGGTCACGGGGCCGACGAGGCGCAGCTCGCTGCCGCCCGTGAGCGTCAACTCTTCGAGATTGTAGACGGACGGCTCGGTCGAGCCCTCGACGCCGAAGACGAGCTTGGTGCGGCCGCCGGCGGAGAAGCGGCCGTAGGTGCCGGGAGGCACGGCCACGGAGCCGGCGTTGCCCGAGACGTTCAGGTGGCGGAGGGTGGCCGCGTCGCCGATGGTGTCGCCGGCCTGGCGCAACTCAACGTCGCGCGTCCCCGCCGGGGCGGGCGGCAGCGGGACGTTCTCGATCTCGATGGGGTCGGTGCGCGTTACGACGTGACGCAGCTCGGCACTGCCCTTGATGGTCACGGCGTAGTCGGCGGGCAGCGGCGCTTCGGTGCCCTCGACCGTGCCGCCGTAGGTGGACGGCGCGGTGGCCGTCACGGTCGGCGTGCCGGGCACGAGGAGGTCGGAGGTGATGGTGTCGGTTCCGTCGAGCAGGACTTCCTCGGGCGAGAGCTGCCAGAGGGTGCCTTCCACGCGCCCGCTGTTGAGCTGCGGCGCGTGGCGCACGACGGCGATCTTGTCGTAGACCAGGCGCACGGGCGGGATCGGCGTCACGCCGGCCGGCGAGAAGGTCACCTGCTCAAGCTCGCCGGCCTGCGCCAAAGTGCTGACCGCGAACCCGAGCCCGTCCCAGCGCACGCGCGAGACGACGCCGGGCGATTTCTGCGTGATGAGGATGTCGCCGATGATGCCGGCGAAGGCCCCCTCGGGTGCCCCGAGCAGTTTCCGGCCGGCGGAATCGACGGCGAAAAAGTTCTCGTGCGCCGCGACGATGTCGATGTCCTGCGGGTTGACGCCGACCTGAAGCGAGTCGGCCTGACCCTGCGCGTCCACCGCGTAGACGCTGCCCTGCTCTTTCGCGCCGACGAGCGCGCGGCCGGCCCACGGGCCGTATCTCTCGGCGTCGTCGGGGACGACGACCACGCCCGCCAGGCGCGTGTTGAGTGCCGCCACACGCGTGGGCACCGCCGCCGCGTTGACGCGCCAGACGCCGCCCGCCGTGGTGACGACGACGAGGTCGCCGCCGAAGGCGCCCGTCCGGTCAACGTGCAGTCCCGAGACGAATCCGGTCTCGCCGGGGAGCGCCACCCAGGGGTTCTGGACGGTCGCGCCGTCGGCGCTGATGCGCGCGACGGCGCCGGCGACGCCGTTACCCGTGAAGAGCTCGCCGGGGTTGAACCCGCCGCGGCTCTGGCCCTGACCGTCGTCGCGCGCCGCGGCCACGAGCACGTCGCCGCCGAATCCGGCGACGTTCGAGAAGGCGGAATGGGCGGCGTCGGCCCCGAGCAGCTCGAAGCCGTGGGGCGCGCCGGACGGCGAGTTGGCGGAGAGGATCAGCTTCTTGCTGCGCTGGTGGTAGTCGAGGCCCGTGTGGTCGTGGAACTCGGCGCCGAGCGGCGTCAGGACGACGTTCCAGCTCTCCTGCGGCGTGAGCGCGGCGCGTGCGAACGCCAACGCGGCGGCGGCGATGTTGCCGGCCCCGACCGCGAAGCCGCGCAGCGTCGCGCCCGTGCGTGACGCGAGGCCGGCGCGCGCGGCGGCGCCCGTGCGCGCGACCGGCGCGGAGGCGAGGGCCGCCGGTGCGAGGGACTGGAGCAGGAGGCAGGCGATTAAGAATTGTGCGACTGTGGCGCGGACTGACGAGCTGACTCCGATGAGAGACGACTTCTTTGCTGATCTAAGCTTCATGGGGGCAGATTCCTTTACGGTGCGGAGCTTCTCACCGAAGCTGCGGGCAGACTAAGTAGTTCCGGCGACGAACGCGCGCGGTGTCGCACGACCGCGTGCGGCGGGGGACGTTCCGGCGTCGGGCGGGTCTTGAAGGTGCGGGCGTCAGAAGTTGAGGGCGAGCGTGCCTTTTAACTTCGAAGAATTCTCGGCATCGACGGAGAGGGTGAGCGTACCGCTCCCGCCGCTGACCGAGGCGTGCTCGCCGGTGCCGCCCTCGATGGTCAACTGCACGTCACCGACGCCGGCCAGGGTGCCGTCCGGGTTGAAGGAGAAGGTGCCGCCGCTGACGGCGCCCGTCAGTCTGCCTTTCTCGCTCGAAGAGGCGTCCGGATTCGGGGGGAGCACGGTCAGAGACCAACTGCCGCCGGTCACGTTGTTGCCTTCGCGCCGGAGCGTGGCCTTGCCCATGCCGGGCAGGTCGCCGGTGACGTCGAGGATGAGGGACACGTCGTCTCTCTCCGCCGACGCGGTTCGGGACGCGCCGACCGCGTTGTTGTAATTCGTGGCGGCGCGCGCGGCGGCCAGGCAGAGCAGCGAGGCGGCCAGCGCCGTGGTGACAATCAAGGTGAGACGTTTCATACAATCCTCCTGGGGGCAGCCGAGGGCTGTGTTCATGTCCGGCGCACGGGAGTTGGGCGCCCGCGCGCTTTCGTATTGAGTTGCTGATGTAGAGAATTATTCGGCCGCCGTCGCGCGACGCGACGGCGGGCCTTTGATTTACGAGTGTGGCCGTCTAGGCACTGTCGAACCTATCTGAATGACACAGCGTTTGGAACATAAAAGAGCAGCAATTCCACCCGCGGTGTATGGGCTGAAGAGAGAGTTTGAGGGTCTCTGCGACAGAATCAAAATTGAAGGGCAGGCGCACAGTAAGCCAATAACGGCGAGGCTGTCAAGTGACATTTTTTTCGACGTGTGGTGCAGCTCACACGTCTGCGCCGCGCGGCTTACTGAAATCGCACACTCCCGCTTCGCGACTCTTGACAACGGCAGGGCACGTCTGTAGTCTTGCGCCTTCAATTTGAAGCGGCGATGTTTTGAACTGCCCCGGTCGGTTGACTCTCACAGTCGCTCTGACGCTCGTGCCACTCCCGTCTTTCTACTTCCTCGTGCCCAAAGCTGTGCTTTAACTCTGACACCGCGCCGCACGAACTCAAGGATGCTGTACATGCGCGTACCGAGACCCTACTCACGAACTCTTTGCCTGCTCGGGTTATGTTTAATGCTCGCTTCGTCGCCGGCCGTACGTGCGGCTAAAGGCGCCGAGGCCGCGACGGAGGCGGCCGGCCAAATCGCGGGCACGGTGCGCGACCAGACGGGTGCGGCCCTGGCCGGGGCCGTCGTCAAGCTCCTCGCGGTGGGCGGGGCCGAAGTCTCGCGCGCGCAGACCGACGCGGGCGGCCAGTTCTCCTTCGCGGGCGTGACCGCGGCGAGCTACGCCGTCGTCGTCAGCAAAGGCGGGTTCGAGGAAGCGCGGCGCGAATGCTCGGTCACGCCCGGCCAGAGCCTGTCACTTGAGATTCAGCTCCGCGTCGCCGCGCTCTCGGAGTCCGTGACGGTGACGCCCGCGCGCGGCCAGACGCGCCAGATCGTCGAGACGCCGGAGGCGGTCAGCGTCACGACCGCCGACGAACTCTCGCGCCGTCCCTACCTCATCCTGCCGCAGGCGCTCAAGGAAGAGGCGGGACTCCACCTCCAGCAGACGACGACGAGCCAGGGCTTGGTCTTTCTGCGCGGGCTGACGG
>DAIRFV010000391.1:0-4760 GCA_036794905.1 Pyrinomonadaceae bacterium
GGTAAAAACAGTTGCTTTTACCCAACACCCAAAACCTAACACCCAGCACCCTCTTACTGCCCACCGCTTTGTCCCTACTGGCTACTGTCTACTGTCTGCTGCTATCCTTACGTCATCATGGACTTTCCAATGTGGGCTTGGGGCGCGTTCGGGCTCTTCATCCTGACGATGCTGGCGCTCGACCTCGGGATACTGAACCGGAAGGCGCACGCGGTCACGTACCGCGAGGCGGCCATCTGGAGCGCGGTGTGGGTGACGCTGGCGATGATCTTCGCCGGGCTGGTCTTCTGGAAGACCGACCGGCTGACCGGGTACGAGTTCCTGACCGGCTACGTCATCGAGCTGTCGCTCTCGGTCGATAACCTCTTCGTCTTCCTGCTCATCTTCTCCTACTTCAAGGTGCCGGCGAAGTACCAGCACCGCGTCCTCTTCTGGGGCGTGCTCGGCGCGCTGGTGATGAGGATGACGATGATCGCCATCGGGGCGACGCTCGTCGAGCGCTTCCACTGGATTCTCTACATCTTCGGCGCCTTCCTCATCTACACCGGCTTCAAGATGCTGCGGCAGGACGAGTCGCAGGCGAACCCCGAGGAGAACCCGCTGGTGCGCTTCGCCACGCGCCTCATCCCGATCACGCGCCACTACGATGGCGACAAGTTCTTCACGGTCGTCAACGGGCGGAAGATGGGGACGCTGCTGCTGCTCGTCCTCGTCATCGTCGAGGTCTCCGACCTCGTCTTCGCCGTGGACTCGATCCCGGCCATCTTCGGCATCACGACCAACCCGTTCATCGTCTACACGTCGAACGTCTTCGCCATCCTCGGCCTGCGCTCGCTCTACTTCCTGCTCGCCGGGGTGGTCGAGAAGTTCCACTACCTCAAGATCGGGCTCGCCGTCGTGCTCATGTTCGTCGGCGTCAAGATGCTGGCCGAGGGCTACATCCACGACCGCTTCGGGGTGAGCAAGGAGACGGTCATCATCGTCTCGCTCTCGTTCGTCTTCGTCGTCCTCGCCTCCTCGGTCATCGCCTCACTCATCTGGCCCGTCCGCCCCGAAGACCAGGTCGAGGTCGAGCTGCCCCCCGGCTTCGACTCCCCCTTCGACGACGACCGCGGCACGCTCGGCGCCGACGAGCGCGTCCTGCCGGAGAAGCAGTAGGCAGTAGACAGCTAAGAGGGTGCTGGGTGCTGGGTGCTGGGTGTTGGGGAAGACAAGCGGCTCTTACCCAACACCCAACACCCAGCACCCTCTTACTGTAAAAGTTACTTGCCTTTTCCCTTTCCCGTTTGTTAAGTTCGATGTGAGGCCGGCGCACCGCGGTGGCCGCCTCCGGGGACGGCCCGTCATGCCCTCCGCCCCCGCGCCCCCGCGCCCCCGGGCTCTCGTATCCGCCCGCCCGGCGGTTTTCCGACACATACGCCGAAAGTCACCCTATGGTCACCAGAGTCAGCCGCTTCGGCGGCGACTGGTGGGTCGTCCAGAAGCGGCTCATCTACATCGCCGTCATCATCGCGTGTCTCGCCGTCACGGCGGGCGCCGCCTCGCTCTACGTCTACCTCTACGGCAACCCGTTCAAGGGGGCGGCCGAGGCCGAAGGGTCGCCGACGGGCGCGCGCTTCGTCTCGCTCGAAGGCGGCGTGAAGGTCGTGCGCGAGGGCACGCGCGAGACTTTGCAGGCGCGCGCCGACACGCGTCTGTTCCCCGGCGATCTCGTCCAGACGCAGGAGGACGGCCGCGCGCGCATCACGCTCGCCGACGGCTCGACGCTCTTCGTCAAGCCCAACTCGGTCGTCACCATCGCCGAGAACACCTCGGCCGAGGACGGGCGTTCGACGAAAGTGCGCGTCGCCGTCGAGAGCGGCCAGGTCAACGTCCGCACCGAGCAGCAGAACGAGGGCGCGCAGAACATCGTCGGCACGCACCTGACCGAGAGCCGCATGGGCGCGCAGACCGACGCCAGTTTCCACGTCCGCGACGACAAGACCGAGGCCATCCGCGTCGGCTCCGGCGCGGTCGAGACCAGCACCTCGGGCGGCGACACGACGACCCTGCGCGCGGGCGAGTACGCCGCCGTCAACACGCAGGGCACCATCTCGCAGAAGGAGAAGCTGCTGGCCGCGCCCGTCCCCGTCAACCCGAAGAACCTTGAGCGCCTGCCCGCGCGCAAGGACGGCTCGACGGCCGTCGCCCTGAAGTGGCAGAGGCCGCAGACGGGCGCCCCCGCGCACTACCGCGTCGAGGTCGCCACCTCGCCCTTCTTCGTCCCCGCCGGCAAGCTCGTCGAGCGCGACCAGTTGCAGGCCAACGAGATCACGGTCGAGGACGTGCGGCAGGGCAACTACTTCTGGCGCGTGATGGCGTTCGCGCAGTCCGGGCAGGCTTCGGACTGGAGCGAGCCGCAGAAGTTCGTCGTCGAGGCCCAGGGCGGCACGGGCGACGAAGTGACGGTCACGAACGTGCAGATCGAGTACGTCGCCGGCCAGATTTACCTCGTGCGCGGGCGGACGCAGGCGGGCAACACCGTCCGCTGCGCCGGGCGCGAGACGCTCGCCGCCCGCGACGGCTTCTTCCAGCTCCAGATCAACGCCCCGCGCGGCGCCCGCGAAGTCCAACTGGAGACGGCCGACACGCAGGGCAACCGCAACTCCTTCAAAGTCCAACTCCCGCCCGGAGGGTGAAAGGCCGTAAACCGGGAACCGTAAACCGTGACAGGATAAAACCTGATTTCACTCGTCACGGTTTACGATTCACCCTTCACTTCTCGTCACGGTTCACGGTTTACGGTTCACGGCTCTTATGCGTTACGTCATACTCCTCAGCGGTGTGGACACGGATCCCGCGCGCACGCTCTTCGAGGCGCTGCGCCACGCCGGCCTGTGCGTCGTGGTGGTGGCCCCGGGCGGGGCGAGCGAAGAGGAGGAGGCCGAGCGCGCCCGCGCCGGCTGGGGCGAGGAGCCTCTGGCAGTGCTCTTCGACTTGGCGGCCGACGCCTCGCTCGCCAACCTCCACGAGCGCGCCGCGCGCGCCGCACGCGTCTGGCCCGGTGTCCCGCTCGTGGCCTGCCGCCGCGAGGCACAGGCGGGCGCCGGCCGCGGGGCGGGCGCGACGGGCGAGGCGACGCTCAAACGTCTGGGCTTCCACGCCGTGGCCGCCGGGCCGGTGCAAATCTCCGCGCTGCTGCGCGACGTGGAGGAGCGCGGCACGGAGGACGAGCGCGAGGGCGACCCCGCCCCCGAGGCCGCGCCCGCGAGCCTCCTGCTCCCCGAGCGCCTGAGCGTCGAGCGCCTGCGCGCGGCCTTCGAGGTCGTCGCCTCGCTCCACCTCGCGGCCGACCAGCGCGGGGCGGCGCAGGCCGCGCTCGCGGGTCTCGCCGCGGTCGTCAAGGCCGACCGCTGGACGATCTACCTCTGCGGCGAATCGGGCGGCTTCACCGACGCGCCCTTCGAGCCCCTCGCCGTGCGCGGCCTGACCGAGAGCGAGCGCGCCCTCCCCGAGGAGGACTGGCGGCGCACGCTCATGGGCGACGCGCTCGCCCTCGCCGGCTCGGAGTCGAAGGCCGCGCGCGAGGCCGCCGCCACGGCCGAGACCGTCCGCCGCAAGGAGGGCGAACGCCGCACGCTCGCCGTCCCGCTCGCCTCGGGCGAGCGCGTCGTCGGCGTGCTCGAAGCCGTGCGCGAGGGGGCGCAGTCCCGCCGCTTCTCTTCCTCGGACGCCGCGCTGCTCTCGGCGCTGGCCCTGCCCGTCGCGGCGGCGCTCTCGAACTCCGCGCGCGTGGCCGAGGCCGAGCGCCTGTCGCAGACCGACGACCTGACGAAGCTGCACAACGCGCGCTACCTGCGCCAGTACCTCGTCAACGAGCTGAAGCGCGCGCGCCGGTACGGCTCGCAGGTGACGGCCTTCTTCCTCGACCTCGACGACTTCAAGCAGGTCAACGACTGCCACGGCCACCTCGTCGGCTCGCACGTCCTGATGGAGATGGCCGGGGTCATCCTCGCCTGCGTGCGCGACACGGACGTGGTGGCGCGCTACGGCGGCGACGAGTTCGTCGTCGTCCTGCCCGAGACCGACATCGAGATGGGGCTGCGCGTGGCCGAGCGCGTCCGCCAGCGCGTCAGCGACCACCCGTTCACCGGCGGGCGCGGCCTGCGCCTACAGCTCACCGCCTCCTTCGGCGTCGCCTGCTTCCCCATCCACGCGCAGTCGCCCCAGCAGCTCATCGCACGCGCCGACACGGCCATGTACGAGGCCAAGGCCGCACGCAAGAACTGCGTCCGCCACGCCGCCGAGGCCGCACAGGACGCCTGAAGGGGCGCCCGAGACCCCGCCTCCGACCTCTCCCCCGCCCTCCGAAACCCCGTAGCTAAAAAAGTTGTAGACAAACTCCCGCGCATGCTGTAAAGCATTGTTTGGAGAACTTGCCGGAAAGCACCCCCCCGCTCGAAGGACAACTCAACCAGAGAGTCTAAGCTTTTCCCAGCAACCCGAAGGTTACGGCGGTTCGCGTTCTTGCCCCGTTCGTTGTATCTTTGTTATTTCGTTCCACGCCGCGTGGCGAAGACAAAGGGAGCAGGGACGCCCGTAGTGCATCCGGAGGGCGCGTCGGGGCCGTTTCCGGCGGCCGCCCGCCCCCCGCGAGTCGGAAGACACGGGCGCATCAAGTAGAAGTCAGAGGTGCGTAAACAGTAACGAATGGCATTCAAGTCACTCTTCAGCCTATTCTCCAGCGACCTCGCCATCGACCTCGGCACGGCCAACACGCT
>DAIRFV010000114.1:0-17154 GCA_036794905.1 Pyrinomonadaceae bacterium
ACGTCTTCGACGACGGCCCGCGCCCGACCGGCCTGCGCTACTGCATCAACTCCGTCGTGCTCAAGTTGAAGAAGCCGGGCGAAGGTTCTGCGGAAGGTTCTGCGGAAGATTCCTCGGAAGAGTCCGCGCCGGAAACCACGTCAGAGTCCGCATGAGAGTGAGACTGCCGACCCTGCTGCCGGCGCTCGTGCTGGCGCACCTCTGCGCGTGCCTCGCGGCGGCGCAGGCGCCCGTCGAGGTGAAGTCGCTGGCCGCGCGGCTCGGGCACCCGGCGGACGCGAAGCTTTTAATCGTCCACGCCGACGACCTCGGCGCGGCGCACTCGGTCAACGCCGCGACGTTCAAGGCGTTCGAGACCGGCCTCCTCAACTCCGCGAGCATCATGGTGCCGTGCCCTTGGCTGCCGGAGGCGGCCGAGTACGCGCGCCGGCACCCCGAGGCGGACTTGGGGCTGCACCTGACGCTCACGAGCGAGTGGAAGACGTACCGCTGGGGCGGCGTCCTGTCGAAGGAGCGCGTGCCCTCGCTCTACGCGCCGGACGGCTACCTCTACCCGACCGAGGACGTGGCCGCCGCGCGCATCGACGTGCGCGAGGCCGAGGAGGAGGTGCGCGCACAGATCGCGCGCGCGCGGCTCTTCGGCATCCGCCCGACGCACCTCGACGCCCACATGCGCACGCTCCACCAGACGCGCCCGCTCTTCGAGATGTTCCTGCGCGTGGCGCGCGAGGAGCGGCTGCCCGCGCTCGTCTCGCGCGAGTGGTTCGCGCGCTGGCCGTTCCTGCCCGAAGTGCTGGGCGCGGACGGCATCGTCGTGGATCGCGTCATCGACGTTGACCCGTCGGTGCCGCCCGCGCGCTGGGCGGAGCACTACGCGGGGCTGATTAAGGACTTGAAGCCGGGCGTCACGCAGCTGATCGTCCACCTCGCCTACGACGACGAGGAGATGCGCGCCGTCGCGCTCGACCACCCCGACTGGGGCGCGGCCTGGCGGCAGCGCGACTTCGACTTCGTCACGAGCGGCGCGTTCCGCCGCCTGCTCAAGGAGCACAACGTCAAGCTCGTCACCTGGCGCGAGATCGGCCGGCTGCTCGCGAAGCCTTAGGCGAGAGAGGGTTAACCACCGCAGACACGGAGGCACGGCTTCATCGCAGCTCAAGACAAAGCCGTGTCTCCGTGTCTGCGGTGGTTAAGATCAGGGTCAATACCCGGATGGCGGAAGAGAAGAAGAAAAAGAAGATTTCGCTGTCGCAGGCGTGGGGCGACGCGAGGGAGCTGGTGTGGGCTCATCGCTCGCGCCTCGCCCTGGGGATGGTGCTGATGCTCGTCAACCGTCTGGTCGGGCTGGTGCTGCCGGCCAGCTCGAAGTATCTGGTTGACGAGGTCATCATCAAGCAGCGGGGCGAGCTGCTCTCGACCATCGCGCTCGCGGCGGGCGCGGCGACCGTGGTGCAGGCCGTCACGTCGTTCGCCATCTCGCAGGTGCTGGGCGTCGCCGCGCAGCGCGCCATCACCGAGATGCGCAAGAGCGTGCAGGCGCACGTCGCGCGCCTCCCCGTCCGCTTCTTCGACTCGACGCAGACCGGCGTCCTCATCTCGCGCGTGATGACGGACGCCGAGGGCATCCGCAACCTCGTCGGCACGGGGCTCGTCCAACTGATCGGCGGAATCATCACCTCGCTCATCGCGCTCAGCGTGCTCTTCTACCTCAACTGGCACCTGACCCTGATTACGCTCGTCGCGCTCGCGCTCTTCGGCGCGGTGATGTCTTTGGCCTTCAAGCGGCTGCGGCCCCTCTTCCGCGAGCGCGGGCAGATACACGCGGAGCTGACGGGGCGCCTCACCGAAAGCTTAGGCGGCATCCGCATCGTGAAGGCGTACTCGGCCGAGCGGCGCGAGACCCTGACGTTCGCGCGCGGCGCGCACCGCCTGTTCCGCAACGTGGCGCGCTCGATGACGGGCGTCTCGGGCGTGACGGCCTTCTCGACCGTCATCGTCGGCGGCATCGGCTGCATCCTGACGCTCGTCGGCGGGCGCGCCGTGCTCGCGGGCGAGATGACGCTCGGCGACTTCTTCATGTACATCTTCTTCACCGCGCTCGTCGCCGCGCCGCTCATCGGGATCGCGGCCATCGGGACGCAGATCACGGAAGCCTTCGCCGGCCTCGACCGCATCCGCGAGATTAAGCGGATGGCGACCGAGGACGAGGGCGAGGAGGGGCGCGCGCCTCTGCGCGAGGTCGCGGGCGAGATCGCTTTCGAGGACGTGACCTTCGAGTACGAGGAGGGCGCGCCCGTCCTGCGCGGCGTTAGTTTCCGCGCGCCCGCGGGGACGACGACCGCGCTCGTCGGCTCCAGCGGCTCCGGGAAGAGCACGCTCATCGGCCTCGTGATGGCCTTCAACCGCCCGCTCGCGGGGCGCGTGCTGGTAGACGGGCGCGACCTCATGACCATCCGCCTCCGGGATTACAGGGAGCAACTGGGCGCGGTGTTGCAAGACAACTTCCTCTTCGACGGCACCGTCGCCGACAACATCGCCTTCTCGAACCCGCACGCGACCCGCGCCGAGGTCGAATCGGCCGCGCGCGTCGCGCACTGTGACGAGTTCGTCCGCGGCTTCGCCGACGGCTACGACACGGTCGTCGGCGAGCGCGGCGTCAAGCTCTCGGGCGGGCAGCGGCAGCGCGTCGCCATCGCGCGCGCGATTCTGGCCGAGCCGAAGATTCTGATCCTGGACGAGGCCACGTCGAGCCTCGACAGCGAGAGCGAGGCGTTGATACAGGACGGGCTCCAGACGCTCCGGCGCGGGCGGACGACCTTCGTCATCGCGCACCGCCTCTCGACCATCCGCAGCGCCGACCAGATACTCGTCCTCGAAGAGGGGCAGATCGTCGAGCGCGGCACGCACGAGGAGTTGCTCGCGGCGGGCGGGCGCTACCGGCAGCTCTACGACAAGCAGTACCGCTTCGAGCGCAACCAGTTCATCAACCCCGGCGAGGACTTCACGCCCGAGCCGCCCGTACCCGTGTCCGCGCCCCCCGTGCCGACGAACCTTTGAAGGAGAGACGAACGTGGACGAAAGCCCCCAGACTTACGAGAACCACACGCGCTGGCACGCGCCCTTCCACTTCTTCCTGGCCCCCGTGCTGTTGACGAACGTCGTCGTGGCCGTCGTCCAGTTGGTGCGCGACCCCAATCTGGACAGAATCTGGTGGCTCGTCGTCTCGATGGCGCTGGTGGTGATGGGCGCGCTCGTCCGGACGTACCCCCTGAAGGCGCAGGACAGAATCATCCGGCTCGAAGAGAGCCTGCGTTACTACCAGCTCCTGCCAGAAGAACTGGCCGCGCGCGCCGCTTCGCTCACGTCCGCGCAGACCGTCGCGCTGCGCTTCGCTTCGGACGAAGAGCTCGAAGGGCTCGTCCGCGAGGTGCTCGCGGGCGGGCTCACGAAGCCCGACGAGATCAAACGCGCCGTCAAGGGCTGGCGCGCGGACACCTTGAGGGTCTGAGGCATGTTCGTCGGGAGAGTCAAAGAGGTCTGGCGGTACCCTCTGAAGTCGATGGCGGGCGAGAGGGTCGAGGCCGCGCGGGTCGGCGCGCGCGGGCTGTGGGGCGACCGCGGGTGGGCGCTGCGCGACGAGGAGGCGGGCGAGATGCGCGGCGCGAAGATCAGCCCGAAGCTCATGCTCTGCGGGGCGCGCTACCGCGCCGAGCCCGGGGCCGAAGGCGCGCCGCCCCACGCGGACATCACACTCCCCGACGGCGCCGAGACCTCGACCGACGCCGCGGACGTGAACGAGCGTCTGTCGGAGCTGCTCGGGCGCAGGGTCACGCTCTGGCCGCTGCGCCCCGCGAGCGACCTCGCACACTACCGGCGCGCGATGCCCGCCGTACGCGTCATCGGCTTCCTGAGTCGCTCGCGCAACTTCCGCCGGCTCGCGCTCGGCGCGATGCGGCTCACCGGGCGAGACAGGGAGCTGCGCGCGGACTTCGGCCGCGAGCCGGGCGAGCCCCTGCCCGACCTCTCCGTGCTCCCCGCCGAAATCTTCGAGTTCACCTCGCCGCCCGGCACCTACTTCGACGCCTTCCCCGTCCACCTCCTCACGACCGCCTCGCTCTCGGCGCTCGCGCGCCGCGCGCCCGAGACCGCGTGGGACGTGCGCCGCTTCCGCCCGAACTTTTTGATTGAGACCGCGGAGGGTGTCGAAGGCTTAATCGAATCCGGCTGGGGCGGGCGCACCCTGAGCGTCGGCGGCCTCCGCCTCAAGTGCGAGATGCCCACGCCGCGTTGCAGCATGACCATCCAGGCGCAGGCGGGGCTCCCCAAAGACCCGCGCGTCCTGCGCACGATAGTCAAAGAGGCCGGGCAGGGTCTCGGTATGTACGCAAACGTCGAGTCCGCCGGCCGCGTCCGCGTGGGCGACGAGGTGGAGCTACTCTAAGCCACTCTCGGGCGTCTAAGGGTAATGACACAACTGAGCAATATCCCTTTCTCCGTCCTCGACCTCGCGCCCGTGCCCGAGGGCTCGGACGCGGCCGACTCCTTCCGCAACACCCTGGAGCTGGCGCGGCGCGCGGAGTCGCTCGGGTACTTTCGCTTCTGGCTGGCCGAGCACCACAACATGGAGGGCATCGCCAGCTCCGCGACCGCCGTGCTCATCGGCCACGTCGCCGCGGGCACGAAGGCGATCCGCGTCGGCTCGGGCGGCGTGATGCTGCCGAACCACTCGCCGCTCGTCGTCGCCGAGCAGTTCGGCACGCTCGAAGCGCTCCACCCCGGCCGCATAGACCTCGGATTGGGTCGCGCGCCCGGCACCGACCAGTTCACGCTGCGCGCGCTGCGCCGGAACTTCAACGCCGCCGCCGAAGACTTCCCGCGCGACGTGGCCGAGCTGCGCGCCTACTTCGCGCCCGCCCGCCCCGGACAGTTGGTGCGCGCCGTGCCCGGCGAAGGGCTCCGCGTGCCGCTGTGGCTTTTGGGGTCGAGCCTCTACAGCGCGCGGCTCGCGGCCGAGCTGGGGCTGCCCTTCGCCTTCGCCTCGCACTTCGCCCCCGACTACCTTTTGCACGCCCTCGAAGTCTACCGCGAGAGCTTCCGCCCTTCGGACGACTTGCAGAAGCCTTACGCGCTGGCGTGCCTCAACGTCATCGCGGCCGAGACGGAACGCGAGGCGCGCCGACTCTTCACCTCGCTCCAACAGGCTTTCCTCAATTTGCGGCGGGGGCGGCCCGGCAAGTTCCCGCCGCCCGTCGAGACGCTGGAAGGCACGGCGTCCGAACTGGAGATGGCCGGCGTCGAACACGCGCTCCGCTACTCGGTCGTCGGCTCGCGCGAGACCGTGCGCGCCGGGCTCGAAGCGTTCGCCGACCTGACGCGCGCCGACGAGCTGATGCTGACCTCGCAAATCCACGACCACGCGGCGCGTTTGCGCTCCTTCGAGATCGTCGCGTCCCTGCGCGGCGCGGCGGCCGCCAACGTGTCGTGAGGCGCGCGCCACACTCCCGCGAAGAACAGGCGGGCGGAAGCGTGTAGAATACGGAGTACCGTCAACACAACATCCGTAGGAACGTACGGTCAGACACGCCCGCCGAGGAGCGGGCTGAACTTTTTGAGGGAAATAGAAGATGATTAAGACGAACGGATACGCCGCGCCGAACGCGGCCGCGCCGCTTGAGCCCTTCTCGTTCGACCGCCGCGAAGTGGGCGCGCGCGACGTGCTCATCGACATTCAATACTGCGGCGTCTGCCACTCCGACATCCACCAGGTGCGCGACGAGTGGGGCGGCTCCATCTACCCGATGGTGCCCGGCCACGAGATCGTCGGCCGCGTCGCGCGCGTCGGCGCGGAGGTGTCGAAGTTCAAGGAGGGCGACCTCGCGGGCGTCGGCTGCTTCGTGGACTCGTGCCGCACGTGCCGCAACTGCCGCGACGGCGAGGAGCAGTACTGCGAGAACCACCTCGTCTCGACCTACAACGGCACCGAGAAGGACGAGAAGACGCCGACCTACGGCGGCTACTCGACGAAGATCGTGATAGGCGAAGACTACACGCTGCGCATCCCCGAAGGGCTGCCGCCCGCCAACGCCGCGCCGCTGCTCTGCGCCGGGATTACGACCTACTCGCCGCTGCGCCGCTTCAAGGTCGGCGAAGGGCAGAGGGTGGGCGTCGTGGGCCTGGGCGGCCTCGGCCACATGGGCGTGAAGCTCGCGGCCTCGATGGGCGCGCGCGTGACGGTCTTCAGCACCTCTCCGGGTAAGGAGCAGGACGCCCGCGGGTTGGGCGCGGAGGACTTCGTCGTCACGCGCGCGCCGGGCTGGGCCGACGCCCTCGCCGGCAAGTACGACTTCGTGCTCGACTGCGTCTCGGCGCCGCACGACATCAACCTGTACCTCAACCTCCTGCGGCGCGAGGGCGCGCTCGCGCTCGTCGGCGCGCCGGAGAAGCCCCTGGAGACGGCCGCCTTCTCGCTCATCACCAACGGGCGCTCGCTCGCCGGCTCCATGATCGGCGGCATCCGCGAGACGCAGGAGATGCTCGACTACTGCGCCGAGAAGGGCATCTCCTCCGACATCGAGCTGATCCCGATTGAGAAGATCGAAGAGGCTTACGAGCGCACCGTCAAAGGCGACGTGCGCTACCGCTTCGTCATCGACATCGCCTCGCTCAACAAGGCAGAGTAGGCAGATGGCAGTAGGCCGTTGAAAGGCAAGAAGCCTTTCAAAACGTAGGCGTCCCAAAGAGTCGGAGGCGGCGGGTTTCATCACCCGCCGCCTCCGCTTTTCTAAGGCTGTTTTTCTTAACTGCCTACTGCCTACTGTTAAGACGCGACGACGTAGTTCTGTAAGTCCGAGACGGCCGCGAGCAGTTCGCGCGGGTTGAAGGGCTTGGCGATGTGGAGCTGGAAGCCGGCGGCGAGCGCGCGGCCGCGGTCTTCGTCGCGGGCGTAGGCCGTGAGCGCGGCGGCGGGCGTCCGGCCCCCGCGCTCGGGCGGGAGCGCGCGCACCTGCTTGATGAGTGCGTAGCCGTCCTCGCCCGGCATGCCGATGTCGCTCATCAGGATGTGCGGCCGCCACGTCTTCAGCTTCTCCAAAGCCTCGCCCGCCGACGCGCAGGCCGTCACCTCCGCGCCGGACTGCGCGATGACCGTGCTGATGAGTTTGCGCGTGTCCTGCTCGTCGTCCACGACGAGCACGCGGACGCCGGCCAGCCGCGCGGGCCTGCTCGGACTTACAACGCTCTCCGCCGCCTCGGTTTGGCACGAGCAGGGGGCGGCTACCTGCGCGAGCGGGAAGGCGACGGAGAAGGTCGAGCCCTGATCCTCTCCCGCGCTCTCGGCCCGAACCTCGCCGCCGTGCAGCTCCGCCAGATGCCGGACGATGGCGAGGCCCAGCCCGAGCCCGCCGTAGGCGCGCGTCGTCGCGCTGTCCGCCTGCCGGAAGCGGTCGAAGACGTGCGGCAGAAACTCCGCGGGGATGCCGCGCCCCGTGTCGTTCACGGAGAACCTGACCCGCGCGCCTTCGCGCGCGAGGCGCACGCGGACGCTCCCGCCCTCGGGCGTGAACTTCACCGCGTTCGACAGGAGGTTCCAGGCCACCTGTTGCAGACGCGCCGAGTCGCCCGAGATGGTCTTCCCGCCCGGCTCGCACTCGTAGGTGAGCTGGATGCCCTTCGCGTTGGCCGCCGGGCGCACGACCTCGATGGAGTTCGAGACGACCGTGTCGAGGTTGACCTCGCGCGTCTCCAGCAGGAGCTTGCCCGAGATGATGCGCGACAGGTCGAGCAGGTCGTCGATGAGCCGCGACTGAACCTTCGCGTTGCGCTCGATGGTCTCCAGCGCCTGCGCCTGCACCTCGCCGCGCACCTGGCCCGCGCGCATCAGGTTCGTCCAGCCGATGATGGAGGTGAGCGGCGTCCGCAGCTCGTGCGAGAGGGTCGAAAGAAACTCGTCCTTGAGGCGGTTGGCGGCCTCGGCCTCGGCGCGCGCGGCCTTCTCGCGGAGCAGAATCTTCTCGCGCTCGGCCTCCGACTCCTTCAGCTCGCGCAGGTAGCGCGAAAGCTCCTCGACGTGCGCCTCCGAGTGTTCGATGTTCTTCAGGTAGGTCAGGTACGTGAAGTAGATGATGGCGATGATGGGGAGCGTCGCCAGCACCGCGTAGAAGCCGACCGACTGGACGAGCCGCGCCGTCACCCCCGCCGCCGAGGCGCCCGCCAGATACGTCACCGAAGTCCAGAGGTAGTAGGTCTTCCACGTCGGCCAGAAGCGCTCGCCGAGCTTCAGAGACTTTTCGACGGCGATCAGTCCGGTGTTGGCCGCGTACTGCACGAGCGCCATGACGAAGACGGCGAGCAGCGCCGACGGCGAGTAGTCGTTGCCCGCGAGGTCGGCCGCGCCGAAGAGCCCGCGCAGCGCCATCGCCGTCAGGAAGGTCGAGAGCGCGAGCACCGCCGAGTTGAAGAGGATCGTCAGCGGCTTGCGGCTGATGCGCAGGGAGGCGTAGACGCCTTCGAGCGCCGAGAGCATGACGGCCGCCGGGCCGCCGTAGAGCAGCAGCGTCAGGAAGACGAGCGTGTCCGAGACCGTGATGCGCCCGCTCACGCGCGGGATGCGCACCGCCCCGTGCGAGCCGATGCAGACCAGCACCCCCAACATCAGGAAGCGCGAATCGAGCCGGCCCCACGGCAAAGACGCGGCGGAGAAGACTACCGCCCCCGACCCCAGCGCGACGATGGCCCACATGAACGGCCGAGCCGGATTGCTTCTGTCCTCCACAGCTCCTCCTGAGTTGTCTCTACTGTCCTGCTTCGTGCCGGCGCCGCGCGGACTCGCGCGGGCCTCGTACGGGGAGAGAGGCGCCTGTGAAGTCTTTCGAACGTGAGGTCGTTTAAAAAAACGGTGAGGTGAAAAAACGATGAGGCCGGTCAACCCTTCGCCCGGCCTCAGTAGTCGAGGCAGTCTACGCCGTCGTCGGCCGCGGCGTCCATCGCCTCGGTCGCGTCGCCGGCCACCGAGGCCGACTGCGCCTGTACGAAGAGGTCGCCCGTGATGACGCCGTCGCCGGTGATGACCCCGTCGCCCGTAATCACGCCGTCGCTCAGCAGGTCGCCGTCGCGCAGCCGCGTGCCCCCTTCGGCGAGCAGCGCCGACGAGGCGAGGAAGGCCGTGCCGTCGCCCGTGATGACGCCGACGCTCGTCATGATCTGGTCGCCCGTGATGACGCCGTCGGTGATCATCGTCCGGTCGCCGGTGATGACCCCGTCGCCCGTAATCACGCCGTCGCCGGTGATGACGCCGAGGTTGTAGATTCTCTGGTAACGCGTGATGAGTTCGAGCCCCGTCACGTAACTGTGATTGAGGATGAGGCCGCGCGACCAGGTGAACGTGTGGCCGGCGATGCTCGTCTGCGGCGCGGGCGGCGCGCCCACGAGCAGCGGGTCGCCGAGCGGTATGTTGTTCGACAGGTCTTGCCGGACGAGTTTCGCCAGACGGACCGCGCCCTCGACGTTGACCTGCCCCGCGCCCTGCTCGAAGGTGTTGAAGCCCGCGAGCGGCTGCGCCGTGTACATCAAAAGCGCCTTGACGAGGTTGGGCGTCAAACTGGGGTTGGCCTGCAGCATCAGCGCCGCCGCGCCCGCCGCGACGGGCGTCGCCATCGAAGAGCCGTTCAGATACATCTGCCGGCGGTTATCGACGGGGCTCACGCCCGCGTCGAGTTCCGGGTGCTGCGCGAGCAGGTGGTTGTTGGCCGACGCCGCGTCCACGATCTTGTTGCCGGGGGCGACGAGGTCGGGCTTGGCGAGGTTGTCGTAGTGGCGCACGCCCGAAGCGTCCGTGCGGTAGCTGCGCGTCGGCCCGCGCGAGCTGTAGCTGGCGACCACGTCGTCGCCGCGCGCGTCCGAGCCGAAGCTGTTCGCCGCCCCGACCGTCAGCGCCGAAGGGTCGTTGCCCGGCGAGTGGATGTGTCCGTACGCCTTGTTGCCCGAAGCGTCCTTGCCGTTGTTGCCCGCCGCGGCCACGACGACGATCCCGGCGTCCACCAGCCTCCGCACGGCCTGGCACGCCGGGTCGTCGCGGTACGAGTCAACGGCCGCCATCCCCAGGCTCAGGTTGACGACGCGGATGTTGTGGCGCGCGCGGTTGGTCAGCACCCAGTCGAGCGCGCGCAGGAGGTACGTGGTCGTCCCCGCGCCCTGCGAGTTCAAGACGCGCAGGTTGACGATGTCGGCGTTCGGCGCCACCCCCGTGTAGGCCGCGTTCGAGATGCGGCCGTTGCCGGCGACGATTGACGCGACGTGCGTCCCGTGCCCGTAAGGGTCGTCGGTGCGACCCTCGCCCGTGAAGTCGACGCTGGCGACGACGCGCAGACCGTTGTTCCGGTCGAGGAAAGCCTTGTGCGTCGTGTCGATGCCGGAGTCGATGACGGCGACGCCGATGCCCGTGCCGTCGAGCCCGGAGGTGTTCGTCCCGGCGGTCGCGCGCACGGCGTCCGCGCCCGAGGTCGCGGAGACGTGGCCGAGCGTGCGCACCTCTTTGTTGATTGCGACGTAGGCCACGTCCGAGCGCTGCGCGAGCGCGGCCGCGGCGCCCGCCGGCAGGTTGACGGCGCGGAAGTCGAAGTTCTGAAACGCGCGCACGTCGCTCGCCCCGTTGAGGTGCAGCGACGTGTCCAGCTCGCCCGTCCAGCCCCCGCGCGGGCGGACGATGATGCGCACGCGCTCGGCGCCCTGGCCGTTGTTAATCTTGCGGATGATCTCGGCCGAGACCTTGCGGCCGGCGTTGAGATTTTGGCTCTGAGTCTCGGTGAGACTCTCCAGCAACTGCGCGCGCGAGGGCGGTGCCAGCGGCACAGACACCAACGCGAGAGTCAGCACGAGGGCGAGCCAGACGGCGGTACGACTCATGAAATTATTCCTTGGGACAGGGGCACTTGGCGGGCCTGCCGAAACAAAAACATCAGCTCTGGGGATAGGCCGAACGGGGGTCGTCTTGGGTCGAGACTCAAGCGACTAGGGCTAAAAAACGCTCGCCCAGAATGGGGGTTCTGGTGAGGCGGATTTTAACAAATAGTTCTACATTGTCAATACATCGTTGAACAATTTTAACTATCTATTTGACCGTAAAAGTTCGGTACAAGTCTTTGAGGAAGTTTAGGTTAGAATGTCTGCACACGTACTCTGTGTTAAACACTCGGTCGGTTTAGTAGGGAGGCTAAAATGTCAGCCGGAAAAGTCTCGCGTGTGCTGCTTCAGCTCGCCCCTCTGCTCCTCTGCGGCTGTCTGGTCGAGCCGTCGCCGAACGCGCCCGCGACGAATTCAGGCGCGGCCGGAAACGACGCACCCGCGGGCGTCGAGGCGAGCCCGAGTCCCGACATTCGGCCGACCCCGGAGGACAGTCCGAGCCCGGAAACGCCCGGCGGTCTGTCCGGCGCGTTCGAGACGGGCGGTAAGATTGAGAGTTACATGCGCGCTGCGGCCGCAGACCTCGCGCCCGAGCAGCGTGAGGCGCTCGGGCGCGTCAACACGGACGCGCGGAGGCTTCTGGCGCTGCGCGGATACCTGCGGGCGGGGAGCGGGGCGGCCGCGCGCTGGGCCTGGTCGCGCGAGCGCATCCAGAGTTACGAGAGGTCGCCGGAATACGCGGCGGCGCTGGCCGAGATCGGGAAGGTCAGGCGCGAGTTCGAGGGCGCGAACCCGGGCTACACGCTGCGCGTCAACACGCAGGTGCGGAGCCTGGACGAGCAGTTGAGCAAGTGGAACGAGAACGATTCGGTGGCGCGCGCGGGCGAGGAGCTGCTTCAGCGCGCGGGCGGGGAGTTGGCCGGGTCGTCTTACGCGGAACCTCCGGCCGCGGCGGACGTGCAGAGGTTCGTGAGCTTCCTGCGCGGCTCCACGACGCGCGCGACGCCGACGCTGGCCGTGCCCGGGCTCTCGCCGCACGGGCAGTCGCGCGCGTTCGACTTCCAGGTGATGCGCGGGTCGCAGTTGGTCGCCGGCCCGACGGGGGCGGGGCGTTGGGACAGTGAGGGCTGGACTGAGAAGGTGCGCGCGGCGGTCACGCGCGCGAGCACGAAGTTTACGGGGCCGCTCGAACGCCCGCGCGAGCCGTGGCATTACGACTACCGGCCTTGAACGTCGGTTAGAACCGGGCGGTAGAAGGGACGAATCTGTTGAAGCGTTACTCGTCCGTCATTGTCGTCGGCGTGATTCTGTTACCGCTGCTGGTGCTGGCGGCGTTCATGTTTGTGCGCGTGCGCGGGGAGATGTGCCCGGCCGGGGGGCTGGCCGTGTCTCCGGGCGGGCGCGAGTTCGCGCGTCTGAAGAACCGCGTACGGCCGCCGGGGCCGCAGGACTTCGATGAGAGGGTCTCGCTCGAAGCGTTACTGCGTCCCGGCGAAGACCGCGGGCGCTGGTCGGAGTCGCGTGCGGGGAGAGTTGAGGGGTACGTCGTCGAGGTCGTCGAGGCCGGGATGGAGGCGGCCAACTGCTTCTCGGATCGCGACCGGGACGTGCACATACACGTCGCGCGGCGCCCCGACGCCCCGCGGACGGAGTGGCTCGTGCTTGAGGTCACGCCGCGCGGGAGACGCGGGGCGGTGGCGCGGGGCTGGGACTGGAGCGTGGCGACGTTGAAGAGAGAGTTGGTAGGGCGGCGCTGCCGCTTCGAGGGCTGGCTGCTCTTCGACCGCGGGCACGCGGACGAGTCGGAGAACACCGCGCCGGGCGCGCGCGGCAACTGGCGCGGGACGGCGTGGGAGATTCATCCGGTCACGCGGATCGAAGTGTCGGAATGAGTTGAGACTTACGGGTAGCGGACGACGGCGGGGCCGGTTTCGGGCAGGGGGATGCGTTCGGTCTCGTCGGGGACGGGGGCGAAGCGGCCTTCGCGCCAGTCCTGTTTCGCCTGCTCGATGCGCTCGGGCGAGCTTGAGACGAAGTTCCACCAGATGTGGCGCTTGCCTTCGAGCGGCGCGCCGCCCAAGAGCATCAGCCGCGCCTCCACGCCCGACGCGGCGCGGATTAAAACCTCCGCGCCGGGTCTTAACAACAGCAGTTGGCCGGCCACGTACACGTCGCGCTCAGGGATAACTTCGACCGAGCCCTCGACGACGTAGGCGGCGCGCTCTTCATGTTCGACCGGAACGCTGAGGACGCTGTCGGGCGTGAGCGTCGCGGCGGCGTAGAACATCTCTGAGAGCGTGCGGACGGGCGAGCGGGCGCCGTAGAGCGAGCCGGCGATGAGGCGCACGCGCTTGCCCTCGCCCTCGACGACGGGCAGTTCCGCGGCGGCGTGGTGCGCGAAGTCGGGCGCGGACTCTTCGTCCTTCAGGGGCAGCGCCACCCACGACTGTATGCCGAAGAGCGCGGAGCCCGCGCCGCGCCGCGCCTCCGCGGGCGTGCGTTCGGAGTGCGCGATGCCGCCGCCCGCGGTCATCCAGTTGACCTCGCCGGGGCGGATGGGCTGGACGGTGCCGAGGCTGTCGCGGTGGAGGAGTTCGCCCTCGAAGAGGTACGTGACGGTGGCGAGCCCGATGTGCGGGTGCGGCGCCACGTCGAGGCCGCGCCCGTCGCGCAGAATCTCGGGGCCCATCTGGTCGAGGAAGATGAAGGGGCCGACCATGCGCCTTTTCACGGAGGGCAGCACGCGCCGGACTTTGAAGCCCTCGACGAGCTCGCGGGCGCGCGTGACGACGACCGCTTCGACGGCGCCTGCGCCCGCGGTAATCGCTGTCGAATCCGAGTCCATCACGTGCCTCCAAAACCGCTTGAACGAAGCGTCGAGAAATGTGATGATGCCACCCCGAGCCGGGGGTTGCAATCGGCGGCCTCGCGCGCGCAGGGCTCGCCCACAGTTAAAGTGAATTCGTGACCGCCGACTTCAAAGACGAGGGTGCCGCCGCGCCGTCCGCACCGACGGCGCGCCGCGCGCTGGCGCTCAAGTGGCACCTCGTCCTGCTCGTCATCGGCGCGCTGCTGCCGCTGGTCGTCTTCGCCGCCGTGGTCGTCTACCGCCTGGCCGAGAGCGAGCGCGCCGCGAACGACCGCCGCCTGCTCAGGTCGGCGCAGGACTTGTCCCACGCGCTCAACCTCGAACTACAGTCCACCACCAGAACCCTAAGCGCCGTCGCCGAGTCCGAGGAGCTGAGCCGCGAAGACCTCGGCGCGTTCCACGCCGAGTCGAAGCGCATCGTCTCGACCCAGCCGTGGCTGACGCTGATCCTGCTCAAGCCCGACGGGCAACAGTTGGTCAACACCAACGTGGACTGGGGCACGCCGCTGCCCGCGGCCATCGAGCCGGGCAGCCTGAGCCTCGTGGCCGAGCAGAAGCGGCCCGTCGTCGGCAACCTCAAGCGCGGGCAACTCCGGCAGACGCTGGGCTTCCCCGTGCGCGTCCCCGTCATGCGCGGCGGGGAGCTGCGCTACGTACTGACCGCCGTCATCACCCCGGACGCGCTCGCCAGCGTGGTGGGCCTGCGCGGCCAGCCCAAAGAGGAGTGGGCGCGTTTGGTCGTGGACGCGCAGGGGACGATTGTCGCGCGCAGCCACGAACAGGAGCGCTTCGTCGGCACTCCGGTGACAGAGAATTTCCTCCGGCGCATGCGCGAGGCGGACGAGGGGCTCTTCCCGAACGTGGCGCGGGACGGGTCGCACGTCTACGTCGCGTACAGCCGCGAGCCCTCGTCGGGCTGGACGGCGGCGGTCGCCGTGCCCGCCGAGGTGGTCGAGTCGCCCTCGCGCTCGACGACGCTCGCCGTCCTCGCCCTGGGTCTCGCGCTGCTCTCCTTGAGCACGTTCGGCGCCTTCGTCATCTCGCGCCACGTGCGGCGCGGGCTCCTCGCGGCGGCCGAGGCGGCCGAGACGATGTCGCGCGGCGAGAGGCCGCGCGACGTGACCTCGAACGTCAAGGAGGTGGCGCAGTTGGGGCGCGCGCTCCAGCACTCGGCCGCGCTGCTCTCGCAGCACGAGCAGGAGCGCAACGAGCAACTGACGCGCGCCGACGCCGCGCGCGCGGAGGCCGAGGCGGCGCGCCGCGCGCAGGAAGACCTCCTCCGGAATTTGCGCGAATCGGAGGCGCGCCTCCAACTGGTCACCGACCACGCGCCCGTCCTCATCACCTACTGCGACGCCGAACGGCGCTACAAGTTCGTCAACGAGCCCTACGCCGAGCGCTTCCGGCTGCGCCCTTCGGAGCTGGTCGGCAAGCCCATCAGGGAGTGCGTGGGGGAGGAGGCTTACGCCGCCATCGAGCCCTACGTGGAGGCGGTGCTGCGCGGCGAGCGTTTGGAGTTCGAGACGGAGATTCCCTACACGAAGCTCGGCGCGCGCCACATGTGGGTCGCCTACGCGCCGGAGTTCGACGCCGAGGGGCGCGTCACGGGCTTCGTCAGCGCCATCCTCGACATCACCGAGCGCAAGCGCGCCGAGCAGCGCCTGCGCGAATCGGAGGAGCGCTTCGCGAAAGCCTTCGAGGCGAGCCCGCTGGCCCTCACCATCACGTCTTTGAAGACGGGGCGCCTGCTCGAAGTCAACGAGACCTTCTCGCGCCTCTCGGGCTACGCGCGCGAGGAGGCGGTCGGCCGCACGACGCTGGGGCTGGGGCTCTGGGCCGCGCCCGCCGACCGCGAGGCCGAGCTGGCGACCGTCGCGCGGCACGGCCGCATACGCGAGGTGGAGTACCGCTTCCGGATGAAGGACGGTAGGGAGTTGATCGGCATGCTCTCGGCCGAGCAGATCGAGATCGGCGGCGAGCCCTGCGCGCTCACGGTCATCGAGGACGTGACCGAGCGCAAGCGCGCCGAGGCCGAGCGCGACCAGATGTTGGAGCGCGAAAAGTCTCTGCGCGCGGAGGCCGAGCGCGCCAACCGTCTGAAGGACGAGTTCCTCGCCACGGTCTCGCACGAGCTGCGGACGCCTTTGACCGCGATACTGGGCTGGGCGCACATGCTCGAAGCCAACGGCCTCGACCAGAAGACCACGCGCCACGCCGTCGCCGTCATCCGGCGCAACGCCGTCCAGCAGCAGCAGATCGTCGAAGACATCCTCGACGTGTCGCGCGTCATCACGGGCAAGCTCAGGCTTGAGTCGGAGCTGGTGGAGCTGACGCCCGTCGTGCAGGCGGCGCTCGACACCATCGCGCCCGCGGCCGAGGCGAAGGGGCTGAAGCTGCGCTCCTCGCTCGACCCCGAGGCCGCGGTCACGGGCGACGCGGCGCGGCTCCAGCAGGTCGTGTGGAACCTGCTCGCCAACGCCGTCAAGTTCACGCCCGCGGGCGGCGAGGTGCGCGCCAGCGTCGAACGTCTCCTGACGCACGTCCGCGTCCAGGTGAGCGACACGGGGCAGGGCATCCTGCCCGAGTTTCTGCCCTACGCCTTCGACCGCTTCCGGCAGGCCGACATGGGCACGACCCGGCAGCACGGCGGACTGGGCCTGGGCCTCTCCATCGTGCGCCACCTCGTCGAGGCGCACGGCGGGAGCGTGCACGCCTACAGCGCGGGCGAGGGCTCGGGCGCGACCTTCACCGTAGACCTGCCGCTGCCCGTCGAGGCCGAGCCGTCCGCGCCGCGCGCCGAAGCCCCCGGCGCGCAGGCGCCAAGGGCGGGGACGCACGAAGGCACGCACGCGCCGCGCGCCGAAGGCCGCGATTCGGAAGAGGAGCTGCCCCCGCTCGTCGGCATGCGCGTCCTCGCGGTGGACGACGACGCGGACACTCTGGAGATGCTCCTGTTGTTCCTGCGGCGCGCGGGGGCGGAGGTCGCGGCCGCGCCTTCGGCCGCCGCGGCGCTCGAAGCCCTTGAGCGCTTCCGGCCGGACGTGCTCGTGGCCGACATCGGGATGCCCGAGGTGGACGGCTACGAGCTGCTACGCCGCGTCCGCGCGCTCGGCGCGGAGCGCGGAGGTCTGACGCCGGCCGTCGCGCTCACGGCCTACGCCGGCGAGGCCGACCGCGCGCGCGCCCTCCGCTCCGGCTTCCAGGCGCACCTCCCCAAACCGGTCGAGCCCGACGACCTCGTCAACGCCGTCACCAACCTCGCCGGCACCGCCGCCCCGAGCGAATTCTGAACAGACCCCGCCCGCAGTCAGCCTCTTCGATTAATTGAATGGGAATGCCCAAGGTCGGACTCGAACCGACAAGTCCTTGCGGACGGCAGATTTTGAGTC
>DAIRFV010000115.1:0-10569 GCA_036794905.1 Pyrinomonadaceae bacterium
AAGCCCGTGCCGGCGTGGCTCGACCGCCGCGTGCGCGCGGAGGCGGCGGGCTTCAACGGCAACGTCTACCTCTACGCGAAGAACCTCGACACGGGCGCCGTGTACGACTTCGGCGGCGACGAGCCCGTCCGGACGGCGAGCACCATCAAGGTCGCCGTCATGGTCGAGGCGTTCGCGCGCGTCGCCGAGGGGAAGGCGAAGTGGTCGGACGAGCTGGTGCTGAGCAAGGCGGCGAGGTACGCGGGCTCCGGCGTGTTGAACGACCTGACCGACGGGCTGCGCCTGAGCCTGCGCGACGCCGTGACGCTGATGATGACTTTGAGCGACAACACGGCCACCAACATGGTGCTCGATTACCTGACGACCGACGCCGTCAACGCGCGGATGGAGTCGCTGGGCTTCAGACAGACGCGCATCATGCGCCGCGTGGGCGGCGGCGGGGTGAGCAGGGAGGGGCAGGTCGAGGCCAACAAGCGCTTCGGGCTCGGGCGCACGACGCCGCGCGAGTTGGCGACGCTGTTGGAGAAGTTGGAGCGCGGCGAGGTCGTCAGCCCCGAAGTCTCGAAGGAGATGATCGAGCTGATGAAGCGCGAGCAGGGGACGAACGGCATCTGGCGCGGCCTGTGGCGCGTGCCGAAGGCGACCAAGTCGGGCGCGCTCGACGCGCTGCGCTCGAACGTCGGCGTCATCTACCACCCGCGCGGCCGCATCGTCCTCGCCGTCACCTGCGACGACATGCCCGAGCCCGAGTGGACGCCCGACAACCCCGCCTACCGCCTCATGTCGCGCCTGTCGGAACTGATCGTCGAGGGGCTGGGGAAGTAGTCTAAGCCCTACTTGCCGAGCGGGACGTAGTCGTACTCGCCGACGCCCTGAAGGATGAGGAAGGTCGCCGAACCGTCGCCGCCGTTGGCGACGAGGTGCGGGCGGCCCGGCCGGACGGTGTAGGTCTCACAAGGCCCCAGACGCACCTCCTCCTTCGGCTCCCGGAGGAAGATTCTGATCTGACCTTCGATCACGTAGAACGTGTCCTGGATGTGGGTGTGGTAGTGCCAGGGCACCTTCTGCGCCGGCGAAATCTGTAGCTCGCTGATGCGGAACCCCGGGCGCTCGGCGTGCAGCGCACGGCGCTCGACCTCGTAGAGTTGACTCGCGTCACTGTAGGTCTCCATCGTCCCCTCCGCCCCTCCTGAAGGATTCAACGCCGACCGCGCCCGGTACTATTTCGGCCGTGAAATAGCTCTCGACGCGAACAGGACTCCCCGCCATGCGCCGCAGCATCACGATCTGCCCGACGTGCGTCAAAGCGTCGCCGACGGGGCCCTGGATGAGTTTCTCGACCGGACACGCCAGCGGCGCGTCCGACGCCAGATATGAGTCCAAACCCTGCACCGCGGAGAAGAACCGCGACACCTCCTCGCCCCACGGCAAGGGCGAGGAGGTTAGATAAACCATTTCGCCTTTGACCAGGTATAGCGACCCTTCGAGCAAGTCGCCGATGTGAGCCAGGATTTCTCCCGGGGCACGCGTCTCTTCGTTGATGCGAAACGCGTCGAAGCCCTCCGGCGCATCCGAGACGGCTACGCCGCCTCGATAGGCCACCGTGGCAACGACGTGGCGCAACACCTCACGTTTCTCGTCTGTCAAATGACCTCGCCTTGCTTTCAGACGTTAGGTGCCCCCACCCATGCGGAAGGTGAAGCGCGTCTCGTCGGGCGTGGACTCGACTTCGAGGGTGCCTCCGTGTGCGCGCGCGATCTGGGAGGCGATGTAGAGGCCGAGGCCGAGGCCCTGGCGGCCGGGGCGGTCGGAGGCGCGCGTGTAGGGCTGGAAGAGGCGGCCGATGGTCTCGGGCGGGATGGGCTCGCCGAGGTTCGAGACGGAGAGCTCGAAGCCGTCTGCGCCGCCGCGCGCCCGCACCCGGACGGGGCCCCGCGGGTTGCCGTGCGTGAGCGCGTTGGCCAGCAGATTCGAGAACATCTGCGCGACGCGCGCGCCGTCGCAGTTGACGGGGCCGCTCAAGTCAATCTCGCTCCGCACCTCGCGGTTGGGCCAGACCGCGCGCGCCTCGGCGATGACCTGTTCGAGCGCCGCGCCCAGGTCGCAGTCTTCGCTCCGGCTCAGGGTGAGCCCCGCGCCGAGGCGCGCGCGCGCGAAGTCGAGCACGTTTTCGATGAGGCCGGTCATCCGCGCCGCGCTGCGCTTGATGAGGGCGACGACGGGCGCGGCCTTCTCGGGGAGCGGCATCATCGAGAGCAGCTCGGCGCCGCCGCGCACGGCGCTCAGCGGGTTGCGCAGGTCGTGGCCGAGGACGGCGAAGAACTGCTCGCGCAACTGCGCCGTCTCGCGCTCGTCCAAGAGCGCCGATTCCGACAGACGCAGACGCTCCTGCGCGTCGAGGTGGAAGGCGATGAGGTCGGCGAAGAGCTTGAACATGTTGACCGTCTCGGGCGTGCTCAGGCGCGCGGGCTTCGGGTCGATGGCGCAGAGCGTGCCGAAGAAGCGGCCGTCGGGCCGGACGATGGGCATCGAGATGTAGCTCTGGAAGCCGTACCTCTTCGGCGTCGGGTGGTGGCAGAAGTTCGTGTCCTCCGAGACGTGGTCGATGACGATGGGCTGGCCGCTGTCGCGTATCTCGTCGCAGAGGGTCGTGGCGATCTCCAGCTCGCCCCCCGGCGTCAGCCCGAACGCGATCTCGTCGCGCACGGCGCAGGCGATCCAGCGCTCCTCGGTCACGCGCGCGACGGCGGCGAAGCCCATGCCCGTCGTGCGGCACACGACCTCCAGAATCATCGGGACGGCGTTAACCCTGGCGACGGCTTCCAGGTCTGCGGCAAAGTCATCCTTCAACATTCGATACTTCTCGGGGTGGCGTGCGGAATGTTTTAACTTTAGTCGGGGGCGCGGGGCTCGGTCAAACGGCACCGCTTGGGGGACCCGGCGTCGAAGACTTAAACTCGACGCGTGGCGAACCCCTCGAAACGTCTGCCGGAGAACGCGCCGGGCGACTTCTACGTGGACGAGTCGTGCATCGACTGCGACGCGTGCCGCCAGATCGCGCCCGCGGTCTTCCGCGACCACGGCGCACAGTCGAGCGTCTACCGCCAGCCGCGGACGGCGGAGGAGGTGCTCGGCGCCCTGAAGGCCGTCGTCGCCTGCCCGACCGCTTCGATAGGCACGACGCGCGACCACGACGCGCGGCTCGGCGTCGAGGCGTTCCCCGAGCGCGTTGACGAAAACGTCTACTTCTGCGGCTTCACCGCCGAGTCGAGCTTCGGCGCGTGGAGCTACCTCGTCGTCCGGCCCCCGTCGGAGGGCGGCAACGTCCTCGTGGATTCGCCGCGCTTCACGCGGCCGCTGGTGCGAAAGATCGAGGCGCTGGGTGGCGTCGGCACCCTCTTCCTCACGCACCGCGACGACGTGGCCGACCAGGAGAAGTTCGCGCGCCACTTCGGGGCCGCGCGCGTCATGCACCGGGACGACAACGCGGCGCGCTACGGCGTCGAGCAGGTCGTCGAGGGCCAGGAGGCCGTGCGTTTAGACCGTGACCTCCTCGTCATCCCCACGCCCGGCCACACGCGCGGCCACGCCGTCCTGCTCTACCGCGACCAGTACCTCTTCACGGGCGACCACCTCGCCTGGTCGCCCGCGCGCAAAGCCCTGACGGCGTTCCGCTCGGCCTGCTGGTATTCGTGGGCGGCGCAGACGCGCTCGATGCAGAGGCTCCTCGACTACCGCTTCGAGTGGGTGCTGCCCGGCCACGGCCGCATACACCACGCCCCGGCCGGGGAGATGCGCGCGGAGCTTGGGCGCTGCGTGGAGTGGATGAGGTCGTTCGGCTAGGGCCTGGCCGGCAGGGGCTCGGTCGAATACCGGGCGGGCGGGAGCTTGAGCTTACCCACGACGTCCGGCAGGAGAACTTTCATCCGGGCCTCGTCGGTGCTGTCGGCGCTGAGGAACGTCCAGTTCTGCCCGCCGTCGCCCGAGACGCCGATCAAGAAAGAGTCGCTGACGTGAACCTCTTTGGACGAGCGCATCCTGAACTTTAAGGGGATGACGGCGTAAGTCCGACTTCCAACCCGCACCACCTGCGTCGGCGCGGAGTGCTTGGACGAGAGCGGCTCGAACCCTTCAGCCTTCATCTCCTCGACATCCTTGCGCACGGCCTCGATCATCTTCTCGCGCCCGCCCATCAGCTCGACCAGCTTCGGGACGGTGCAGTCGGCCAGCCGCTCGAAGTCGCCTTCGATGAAGGCGCGGCCGCACACCTCGGCCTGCGTCTGCAACTGCCTGGCGGCCGCCTCGCCCAGTTGTTCCTGCGCCCCGGCCGCGACGCACAGGAGCGGGACGACGAGCAGCGAGACGACCGCGTGACGCGAAAGGGAAGTGCGAGCTTTCATGAAACTGTGTGGGTGGGCCGTGGTTGATGCGCGCCTGTTTTTTAGTTTCGACTTCAGGGCAGCTCGGCGAGCTTGCGGCGGAAGGCTTCGGTCTCGGGGCTCTGCGGGGCGAGGCGCGTGAGCTGTTCGACGGCCTCGGTCGCGGACGCCTTGTCGCCCTTCTGGAGGGACGCGGCGGCGATGTTGCGCCAACTGTTGACGTGGCCGGGGTCGATGGCCACCGACTTGCGGTACTCGGCGACGGCGCGGTCGTAGTCGCCGCGGTTGAAGTACGTGTTGCCGAGGTCTGTGCGCACGTCGGGCGAGTCGGCCTTGACGGCGAGCGCGCGCTCGTAGAAGCCGGCGGCGGCGGCGAAGTCGCGCGCGTCGTACTTGGCGTTGCCCATCAGGACGAGCGCGTCGTAGTCATTCGCCTTCAGCTTGAGCGCGCGGTCGAGGTAGAGCGCGGTCTTGTCGTAGTCGTGCAGCTCGTAGAAGACGCGCGCGGCGTCCAACTGCGCCTGGAAGTCCTTCGGCGCGCGGTCGGCCTTGTCCATCGCGCCCTGCGCCTCGGCCGAGGTCGAGGCGGCCGCGCCCGCGCCCGCGCCGCCGCCGGGGACTTCCGGGTGCCCGGGCGGGAGTTCGCCGCCCATCTGGCCGGGGCCGAGCGGGCGCGCCGAGCCTTCGCCGCCCGCGGCCGGCCGGGCCGCGACGGCCTGTGCGACCGGCTTCGTGATCGAGTTGGTGACCAGAAATCCGATGATGAAGCCGAGGGCGAGCCCGAGCGCGCAGAGGATAATATTTTTCGACATGGTGCTGTTGAATTCGGTCGCGGGCCGCGCCGCTTTCCGACCTGAAGCAAATGGATACGGCGGTCGAGATTCGTGGGCGGCGCGCGTTCGGGCGAGATGATAACACACGCGCCGCGCGGGTAAAGCGCGGGGCCTCGCCCGCGCCGCGCGCGGCGACCAGAGTGGGGGTAATCTTCCGCGACGCGGCCCGCCGGGCGCGGCGTCGAGCCGAACGCCGCAGACGATTGGCGGGGCTCCGTCGGCGCGGACGGAAGCGGGTTGCCGTTGCACGCGCATTTGGTTATCATTCGGGTCGTAACCTGTTGGCGTCATCGTCCGGGAAGTGCCCCGCGGCCTTACTTTCGTTCCGAATCGGTTCGCCGCCCCTTTCAACAACATGTCAGCCATCGAAGAGACCAACGTAATACCTCCACGCGCCCCGACCGTTTCGGGAGACTCCCCCTCGACCACGGAGCGCGTCGTCATCGCGGCCATCGGCGCGATCATCGCCTTCCTGCCCCTGGCCCTCAGTAAGGGACTCGGGAGCGCTCTCGCGGGGGGGGGCGCCTTCGGCGAGGACTTTTACAGCCCGATCTTTACGGTCGTCGTCCTCCTCGTCACGGGGGCCGTCTGCGTGATGGGGGCGAAGCGGACGCTCGACCTGCTGAGCTCGGTGAAGTTCGGCGTCACGCTGCTGATGCTGCTCGCCGGGGCCTGCATGATCGGCATGCTCGTCATGCAGCAGAACGTGGAAGGCTTCGACAAGTACTTCGCCGCCCTGACCCCCGCGCAGAAGTTCCTCTACGGCAAGCTCGGCATTTTCGACATCTACCACGCCTGGTACTTCAACACGCTCCTGCTCGTCCTCTCGCTCAACATCGTGCTCGCCTCCATCGACCGCATCCCGGGCGCGTGGACGTTCATCTCGCGCAAGAAGCTCGACGCCTCGGCGCACTGGCTGCGCGGGCAGGAGCCGAGCGCGACCGTCTCCCTGCGCGCGGCGAGCCTCGAAGAGGCCGTCTCCCGCGTGAGCGGGGCGTTCGGCGAGGCGCGCCTGAAGACGGTCGTGACGGAGAAGAAGGGGAAGACCTACGTCTTCGGCGAGCGCGGCGCGTGGAACCGCCTGGGCGCGTACGCCGTCCACGTCGCGCTGCTGACGATCTTCCTCGGCGGCTTCCTCACCTCGATGTTCATGCAGTACGGCCAGATGCCCCTGGAGCCCGGGCTCACGTCGAACGAGATGACCGAGACGGTCTTCAACCTCGACCAGCTCTCGCGCTCCGTGCGCCAGCTCCCGTTCGACGTCGAGTGCACGGACATCGAGCAGAAGCTCATCCGCAAGGAGGGCGCCATCACCGGCGACAACACGCTCGACTGGCTGACGCGCATCAGGATCAAAGACCCCGAGCGCGGCGAGACCGAGGCGCTCGTCCACCTCAACCGGCCCTACGACTACCGCGGCTACCGCTTCTTCCAGGCGAGCTTCATCGCCGACGGCAAGGCGCGCAGCATCAAGTTGCGCGTGACGCCGCAGGCGGGCGGCCAGCCGCAGGAGGTAGACATCCCGCGCGGCGGCGCGGCGGCCCTGCCCGACGGCACCCGCGTCGAGTTCAGAGACTTCTCGTCGAACTTCACCGTCGGCAGCGACGGCCAGGAGGCGGACGCGAGCGTCTACAACAACCCGGCGGCCACGCTGGCCGTCGTCGCGCCCGGCGCCGCGAGCCCCGCCCGCGCCATCGCCTTCACGCCCGAGATGGCCGAGCGCGCGCCCTTCGCCCGCCAGCCCGTCGCGGGCTACACGTGGCGCCTCGTGGATTTCGAGAAGGCGCCGAAGGCGCACGTCCTCGCCATCCAGAAAGACCCCGGGGCCAACGTCGTCTACCTCGGCTTCCTGCTGCTCGGGCTGACGCTCTGCGCCGTCTTCTTCTTCTCGCACGACCGCGTGTGGGCGCAAATCGCGGAGGTGGGCGACGGGCGTTTCGAAATCGTGACGGGCGGCAACACGAACCGCAACCAACTGGGCTTCGAAGACCGCTTCTGGAAGCTCGTCAACGCCGTCGGCGGCGAACTCTCCGAGATGAAGTCGGCCAAGCCCGCGAGGTAAAAAGCGATGAGCGAAGTCTTAAATCAGCCGGCCGTGCTGGGCGCGCCGGAAGTGAACTTGAAGGGCGGGCGGCTGTCGTCCTATCTGCCCGCGGCGGTCGCCCTGCTCGGGGCGGGCGCGCTGACGCTGCTGAGGCTGAAGGTCGGCCCCGACCACTTCAGCTCGGACGGCGCGCTGATGATGATGGCGCTCGCCTGCTACCTCATCGCGGCCGTCTTCTACCTGACGAACCTCTACGCGCCCTCGTCGCTCTTCGAGAAGATCGGCCTGGGCAGCGCGACGCTCGGCGTGCTGCTGAACTTCGCGAGCTGGCTCGTCCGCTGGATCGCCACCCGCGAGCACGACGTGGCCATCTGGCTCCAGCAGGGCAAGCCCGAGGCCGAGTGGCCGTGGGTGTTCCGCAACATCCCGTTCGCGAACCTCTACGACCTGTCCCTCGCCTTCGCCTTCGGCGCGGGCATCACGACGCTGCTCATCGCGCACCGCCAGAACTTCCGCTTCCTCGGCGCGGTGAGTTTGCCGCTGGCGTCGCTCATCCTGATTCTGGCGCGCTTCATCGGCGACGACATCCTGACGCTCCAGCCGGTGCTCGACTCCTACTGGCGGCCGATTCACGTCGGCATCGCGGCGCTCTCGTACGGCATCGCGCTCGTCTGCTTCGCGACGGCGGTCGTCTACCTCCTGAAGGACGGGGTGAAGACGGAGGCGATGGCCATCTGGTCGAGCATCTTCGGGCTGGCGGTCATCACGACCGTGAGCAAGGGGAGCGTGCTCGCCCTCGGCAGCGTCTTCTGGGGCTTCAGCAAGACGTTCGCGTCGTACGGGACGGCCGTGTTCCTGCCGCCGCGCTTCCCGCTCCCGCTGCGGGCGGAGCTTCCTTTAGTCGGGTGGCTGCTCGCGGCCTCGGCGCTGCTGCTCGTGCTCGTCATCGTGCTCTTCTGCCGCTACGTCTTCGAGAACAGCGAGAGCTCGCGCCGCCTCGGGCATCACGTCCTGAAGGCGGCGCTCATCGCGCAGGCGCTCGCCGTCTGCACCCTGGTCTACCAGGTGAAGACGCTCCAGTCGGTCGCCGTCTGCGCCGAGGGCGCGGCGCGGCCGGCGGGCGCGGCCTGCATCCTCCCGGAGCAGTTCCAGCGCGCGGGGCAGTTCCTCGCCGAGCAGGAGGGGCTGCGCCCCGAGCAGATCGTGTCGCTGCCGCCCGGCCGACTCGCGCAGGCCGGCGAGCAGTTCGTGCGCGGCCGCCAGAGCGAGTTCTTCCTGAGCCTCAACGCCAACCCGGTCGAGCTGGCCATGCTCATCACCGCATTCGCGTGCACGCTCTTCGTCATCATCTTCAGCTTCCGCACCGAGAAGTTGCGCGAGGCGCTGCCCGACCGCGAGAAGATCGACAGCCTGATGTACAAGACGGCCGGCGTGACCTTCGCGGGGCTCGCGCTGCTGCTGATGACGGGCGCCGTCTGGGCGAACGAGTCCTGGGGGCGCTACTGGGGGTGGGACTCGAAGGAGACGGGCGCGTTCGTGGCGTGGCTGACCTACGGCGGCTTCCTCCACGTGCGCATCTCGCGCGGGTGGAGTGGCCGCGCCGCGGCCTACTTCGCCGTCGTCGCTTTCCTGCTCATCATCTTCACCTACCTCGGCGTCAGCTACCTGCTGCCGGGGCTGCACTCGTACGCATGAGGCGTGAGCCGTAAACCGTAAACCGTGACAAGAGAAGGCACGTGCTTCCTCATGTCACGGTTCACGGTTTACGGTTTACGCGGTTTCTTATGAACAGAGAGAACGTCCTCTTCGCGGTCGTCGGGCTGCTGCTCGGGTACGTCGTCGCGTTCCACCTCGTCGTCTACGTCAACCAGGGGCAGTCGGCGCCCGCCGCCGCGCCCGCGGGGGAGTTGGCCGAGGGGCTGCCGGCGGATGACCCGTCCGCGGCGGGCGGGGCGGACAGGCAGAGGCTTCTGGCCGCGGCCGAGGAGTCGGCGCGCGCCGCGCGCGAGAAGCCGGACGACTTCGACGCGCAGCTCAAAGCCGCCGAGGGCTACTTCCGCGCGGGCAGCTTCGAGGACGCCATCGACTTCATGACGCGCGCCAACAAGCTGCGCCCCGACGACCACGACACCGTCGTCAAGCTCGGCAACATCTACTCGTCGGCCGGGCGCTTCGAGGACGCCGCGCGCTGGTACACGGCCGCGCTCGCCAAGCGCCCCGACGACAGCGACACGCGCTCGGAGCTGGCGCTCACCTTCTACCTGCGCACGCCGCGCCAGCCCGAGCAGGCCATCGCCGAGCTGCGCCGCAGCCTCAAGACCGACCCGAACCACGTCCCGAGCCTGCACAACCTCGCGATGATGCTCATCGAGACGAAGCAGTACGCCGAGTCCGAGAGCACGCTCGCGCGCCTGGAGCAGGCCGACCCGACCTACGACCAGCTCCCGCGCCTGCGCGAAGAGCTGCGCAAGGCGCGCGCCGGCTCGCAGTCGAAGGCGCCGGCCGACTGAAGTTCGAGCTTTCCCAACCCGTCCGCCGCGAGAGGGAAGAAGATGACACTTGCGAGGCGCACACTCCTGCTGAGGGCGGCCGCGTTGCTGTGCCTCTCTCTGACCGGTTCCGTATCCGCTGACGCGCAGACGGCCGCGCCGCCCGCGGCCTCCTGCCAGCCGAGCCCGACCCCCATCGCCGTCAAGCCCGAAACAGCCGTCGCGGCCGACTCGGACGCGGGCGGCATCCGCCTCTTCTTCCTGGGTGCGGACAAGAAGCCGTTCGCGCGCAAGCGCTTCTACCTCGTCCGCCGCAGCGCCTTCGGCGCGGGGATAGACTGGGCCTCGATGCCGAAGCGCGCCGACTTCCTCCAGGGCGCGAGCCCGCAGTTGCGCGAGTGGCTGGCGCGCCACGACTGCGACTCGCTCTACTGCCCCGAGTTCGAGTCCGAGTTCCCCGAGGCGGTCAAGACCGTCCCCGAGTTCAAGCGCGCCTACGACGACGGCCTGCGCAAGTACCGCAGCGAACAGCTCGCGCTCAAGTGGCTGCCGGTCAACTTCCCGCTCAAGAACGTGCGCAGCGAATACTTCCGGCGCAAGAAGGCCTGGCTCGACCGCGCGGGCCAGCAGGCGGGCGAGGTCGTCTCCTTCATGACGGACGAGAAGGGGCGCGCCATCTTCACGGGCTTCAAGACGGGCGACTACTACATCTCCAACCTCCTCCCGTTCGAGGAGGGCGGCCCCGTCTGGGACTGCAAGGTGACGACGCTCCCGCCCAACCCTCGGCAGATGTGGGCCGTCACCTACGTCCTCGCGCCGCCGGC
>DAIRFV010000115.1:10669-17139 GCA_036794905.1 Pyrinomonadaceae bacterium
ACAGTCTGTGCTACAAACCGCAGCAGGCTCTAACACTTCTCATTACATTCGGCAGTCCCAAACCTCACACGCTCGGGGTGGACACTTGGCCGCGAACCCCGGGCGGCTGACCAAGGCCAGGCCCTACGGCTGACGGATGAAGCGAAGAACCCTAACGTACGCCCTGCTGCTCCTGGCGACCCTCGCCGGCGTCGTCTGCGTGCGCGTCTCCTCCTCCGCGGCGGCCGAGCCGCAGCGGAGGCGTCCGGCGGCCCGGCGCCGCGCGCCCGCCCGCCCGCAGCGGCCCCGGGTTGACTACACGAAGTTCACGCACGCGACCCCCGCGCACCGCAAAGACTCCTGCGACTCCTGCCACAAGAGCCCGAGCGACAACTGGGCGCAGGTGCGCGGTCGAGACGCGGCCTTCCCGGACATCACCGACTTCCCCGAGCACGACTCCTGCCTGGGCTGCCACCGCCAGCAGTTCTTCAGGGGCGCGCGCCCGGCCATCTGCTCCGTCTGCCACACGGTCGTCTCGCCGCGCGCCGGCGCGCGCCACGCCTTCGCCAACCCGCCCGAGCCCTTCGCGCGCTCGGCGAAGGGGAAGGCGCGGGTCTCGGAGTTCGCGCTCAACTTCCCGCACGACATACATCAGGACGTGATGGCGAGCGCGCCCCCTCCCGCGGCCGGCGCGGACGGCGTGCGCTTCGTCCGCGCGGCCTTCGCGCAGGAGCCGCCGAAGCCGCAGAAGCCGAACAGTTGCTCGGTCTGCCACGTGACCTACGCACAGCCCGGGCGCGGCGCGGCGGCGACGCCCGCGGCGCCCGCCGACGCGTCGGCGGGCGCGGGCGGCCCCGCGCTCCACAGCGGCCTCCTGAAGACGACGCCGACGGGGCACGCGTCCTGCTTCAACTGTCACTGGCAGGACGGCGGCGAGAAGCCCGTCTCGACCGACTGCGCGGGCTGCCACACGCTTCTGCCGAAGGGCACGGTGCGACCCGCGCCCGCGGGCAAGGACGCCGACGCGCAGTTCGCCGCCCGCGCCGGCTTCACCGACCCCGAGGCCGTCAGGAAGCTTTTGCGCCGCGAGTCCGTCACCTTCCCGCACGACGAGGAGAACCATCGCAACATCGACTGCGCGACCTGCCACACGCGCATCCCGGCCATCAGCACGCTCGACGAGACGACTTTGAAAGTCCCGATCCTCTCGTGCGGCGGCGGCTCGTCGTGCCACATCAGCGCGAAGCCGAAGAAGATTCTCAACGATGAGGTGGACAAGAAGCTGGCCGACGCCAACTTCCAGTGCGCCAAGTGCCACTTCAACCTCGGCCGCGAGAAGCCGCCCAAGTCGCACCTCGACGCGGTCGGCAAGTAGTGTCGGTGGAGACGGAGACGTGTTGAGAGAAGCAGAAGCCGAGAGCAGGGAAGAGACCGGCGCGGAACATGCGAAACCGCGCGGCCGGCACGCGCGCGTGTTGACGGCGGGAGTCTGTGCGTCGCTACTGCTGCTCGCCCTCGCCTCGTACCACCAGACGCCCGCCTCGGTCTTCACTGCCCCCGCGGCCGCAGTCGAGCCGCAGGGCGGCGAGGGCCCGCGCTTCTCGCACTCCATCGAGCGGCACGCGTCGCTCGCGTGCGCCTCGTGCCACGAGCGCGCCGACAACGCCTCGACGCCGCGCTGGCCGGGGCACAAGGCGTGCACCGAATGTCACGTCCAGCAGTTCGTCACGCAGGGCGGGCAGCTCTGCCTCAACTGCCACGCGAACGTCGAGGGGAACAACCCGCCGCTCAAAGCCTTCCCCGGGCTCTCCGGCTTCAACATGCGCTTCGACCACGCGCGGCACATGGCGGGCGGCGCGCGCCCCGAGCAGGGCTGCGCCTCGTGCCACCGCCCGGCGCGGCGCGGCGTCGCGCTGACCATCCCGGCGGGGCCTTCGGCGCACGGCAACTGCTACAGTTGTCACACGCCGCAGGCGCGCTCGGCGGGCGGCGGCGACATCTCGACCTGCTCCACCTGCCACGCGCAGGGCGGCTACCGCCGCACGCCGGCGGGCTCGCCAGCCTACTCGGTCAGCTTCAGCCACGCCACGCACGGCGCGCGCCAGGGGATGCGCTGCGACGACTGCCACCAGGTGCGCGCCGGGATGGGGCAGGGCCGCCAGGTCACCGCGCCGCGCCCCACGCAGCACTTCGGCTCGGGGCGCGCGCAGACCTGCATGACCTGCCACAACAACCGGCGCGCCTTCGGCGGCGACGACTTCGCCGACTGCAAGCGCTGCCACAAGGGGCAGACCTTCCGCTTCTGAAAGAAAAAATTGACAAGGTCGGGAGCCGCGTCTATCATTCTGCAACCCCAGAGCAGTTTGAGAATCCGGCGTTCGAACGTGACCAGCAGGGTGCATCTCTCCCGCCGCGAAGCTCTTTTAACTACAGGGCATACAGGGTAAACCCAGAGGACATCCAGTCATGAAACTTCTCATCGCGTCGGCCGCGCTCGCCTGCCTCCTGTGCGTGATGGCCTGCAACTCCAACACGCTCAGCTCGGGCTCGGCCTCGCTCGCGGCGCAGGGCGGGCAGGCGCCGAAGGACGAGTACAAGCTCTCGACCGACTCCAAGAAGGACAAGGCGAAGAGCATCGCCGTCGCCTTCAGCCACGTCAACCACGCGACCAAGAACTACAGCATCGACGGCACCAAGCCCATCGGCTGCGCCGAGTGCCACCACACCGACCAGCCCGCCGCCGAGGCCGCCAAGCACCCGCCGCTCAAGTCGGCCTACCCGGCCGACCGCACGGTGACGCTGACGGCCGAGACCGTCAAGGACGCGAAGACGCCGAAGGTCGAGACCTGCCGCTCCTGCCACGCGCAGGAGGGCGACAAGCCGAAGAACCTCGACGCCATCCCCGAGGTCACCTACGAGGGCGACACCGACCCGACGGTGCTGACCAACGAGGAGGCGTTCCACCGCAACTGCAACTCGTGCCACGACGCCGCCGTCGAGAAGCGCAAGATCAAAACGGCGCCCACCACCAACGAGTGCAACAAGTGCCACACGGGCAAGTGAGCGCCGCCTGACGCACGTACGAAAACGCCCGCCCGAGTCACATGACTTCGGCGGGCGTTTCTGTGTATCATCGTCCGGCACTCAACTTCAAAAACGGAGTCTTAACTGATGCAAAAGCTTTTCGTCGCGTCGGCCCTCCTGTCCGCGACGCTCCTGGCCTCGTGCGGCGGCGACGCGCCGGCGCCCAGCGCCGCGCGCAACTCGAACGCGCCGGCCAACGGCAACGCCCAGACCAGCATCGCGCACGGCCCGAGCGCGCCCAACCCCGGCATCGCCTCTTCGCACGGCAGCGGAGCGAACGCCTCCGCCCCCGCGTCCCAAGGCGCGGCGCCCGTCCAGACGCCCGAGCTGGACGCGAAGATTCAGAAGGCGGAGGCCCGGGCCAAGGCCGCGGGCGCGGGCGAGGCCGACAAGAAGGCCGCGGCCGCCGCCTACTTCGAGCGCGCCGACTTCTTCCGCGAACAGGGCGACCCCAAGCTCTACCGCTTCGCCCTGCGCGACTACCGCATCGGCCTGCGCTACGACTCGACCGCCAGGGAGGCGCGCGCGAAGATGGACGAGATCGTCCAGATCTACCAGTCCATGGGCCGCCCCGTCCCCGACCTCGGCAACGAGCAATAAGGGGCGGGCCGCGTCAGTCGGCCGGCGTCAGGGTCGCCTGCATCTCGACGACGATGGGGCGACCGCCGAGGCCGGCGTTCGGCGTCCGCACGTTCAACTGGTACGCGCCCCTCAGGTAGTACTCGCCCGGCTTGTCTATCGAGAGCGTGTCGTCGAAGTCGTCGAAGACGCGCACCGGGTTCGCCGCGAACGAAGGGCCGTCCACCCTCACCTCCGCCACGTCCATGTCGCTCGTGACGGCCGCCGTCAGGCGCACCCGGCAAGCCTTCTCCACGCGGAAGCCCAACGAGATCGAGTCGTGCACGACGCCGGTCGCGGCCGCCGCGGCGTCCTGCGGGAGTTTGATGGTGCCCACGCTCTTGAAGGCGAGCGAGTCGCACTCGTAACTCTCCTTCTGGAAACCGACGAACTCGGAGGAGGTCTCAAGCGTCACCGTCATCTGCCCGATGCCGGAGCCTGCGCTCTCGGAGAGCGTCCGCGTCACCTTGCTGTAGCGGCGCGAGGGGTCGAGGTTGTAGTTGTCGTCACGCGCGTCGGCCTTGCCCGACTTCACCGACACGGAGCCGCCGCGGTTGTCTGTGCTCGCACGTAGTTTCATCTCGCACGCCTCCTATTTGCCGCGCACCGCGGCGCCGCCCGTGAAGCTCATCGTGAAAGTGCCGTAGGGCACCGCCGGCTCTCCCTCGACGACCGCGACGGGGAAGACGCTCGCCCTGGTCTGCGCCAGCACGTCCCTGTTCGCGTCTTCCAGCGCGAGGTCAATCGTCCACGGCTGCTGCGACGAGGCGAACGCCTGTGGCAGCACGTCGGTCGGCGTGAACTGCGCGACGAGCATCGCGTTCATATCGCGCGGCTCGTTGCCGACCTGAAGCTGGTAGCCCTGGTGGAGCTTGCGCCCGTCCTTCCCCTCGTAGGGCGTGTACTTGACCGAGCGCACTTCGAGCGTGCCCGCCAGCGAAACCTTCTCCCCGCCGGGCGCGGTGACGGTGGCGCGCGCCGCCTCCTTCGAGCCGGGCGCGCGACGTATCCAGCGCGTCGAGGGCACGACGATCCGCCCCCACGTGCCCGCCACCGCGGGCGCCTCGGGCAGACGGCCCCCTTGCTCCGTCGCGCCGGGCAGCTTGCCGCCGAGCGCCTGCCCCGTGAACAGGTCGAGGCCGGCCAGCATCCCCGCGATCTCGGCCGGGACGCTCAGGGGGAGCATCGTGCCCGTGGGCAGGGGGATGAGGTTGACGGCCAGCGCCTCGATCATGTCGCGGAAGGTCTCGACCTCGCGTTTGAGGATCGGGTGGAAGTCTTTCGAGTAGTAGTCGAGCGCGTCCGGCTCCGAAGGCTCTTCGGTGTGCAGCGTCTCGTACGCCTCCATCAGCAGCCGGACGGCCTTGAGCTGGATGAGCAGGGCGCGCGTGAACTTCGCTTGGAGCAGGTCGTAAATCTTCGCCAGCCGGTCGCCGTCCCAGCCCATGTCGGCGTCGCGCAGCGCCTGCTCGCGCCAGATCTCGATGAAGCCGCGCACGCGCTCGTCGCCCGCGCCCACGTCTTCGCCGAGGAGCCGCGTCCGCGTGTTGACGACGTGCGGCTGCACGGCGGTGATGATGTTGTCGGAGAGTTCGCGGGCGCGCCGGCGCTTCTCTTCGAGCGACGCGCTCGACTTGCCGAGGCGCGTCGCCTGAGAGTAGAAGCCGTCGAGCGTGCTGTCGAGGTTCAGCATCTCCTGCCAGAGCGTCTCCTCGCGCGCCTTGTAGAACAGGGTCTCCACCTTCCACTGGAAGGCCGTCATGTCCTTCTTCAAATCGTCAATGTCCTGCTTCACCTCGTTGATCTGGCGCTGGAGGTCGTTGAAGCGGATTTCGGCCTTCTTCTCGAAGGAGAGTTCCGGCCGGAGGCTCTGCCCCGCGAAGATGGCGAGCGCGGCGGTCTTGCCCCAATCCTTGACTGACACCTCCTGATACTCGATGCCGAGCACCTTGTCCTTGATGGCGTCGAAGATGGCGCTCGCCGCCGCCTTGCCCACGAAGATAAGAATTGTCTCGATCATGCCCTGTCATTCCTCCAGAGGGTTGAGGGTTTCCGCCTTGGTGTGGTTAGCTTCAGCCGATCTTAATGCCGATGGCTTCGAGGAACTTGGTGGGGCGGTCGCCGCCGATCATGGCGAAGATGAAGTCGTTCGGGACGGTGGCCTTGACCTCCTCCGTGCGGGCGTTCTGGAGCACCACCTCGTCGTCGCGTATCTCTTTAATCGAAGTCCCGAAGAAGACCTTGATCTTGCCCTCGTCGATGCAGTCGTAGACCTGGAGCTTGTTGCCGAACTTGAGGTCGTTCTTCATGTCGGAGCGGATGACGAGCGTCACGTCGTTGATCTCGGAGTCGGGGCGGAAGGTGATCTGGTCGCCCTGCCGCGTCGCCACCAAATCCACCGCGGCCTCGATGGCGGAGTTGCCCGCGCCGACGACGACGACGCGCCTCCGGCGGTAGGCTTCGGGGTCGGTCAGCTTGTACTTGACCTTGTCCTCCGTCCGCCCCTCGCGCGTCACCTTCATCTCCTCGCCCGGCACGCGCAGCTTCATCGGCGTCCCGCGGTTGCCGAGCGCGAGGACGACGCGGCGCGCGTTGTACGTCACGCGCCGCTTCTCGACCCCCTGCTCGGTCTGGACGACGAAGAAGTCGCCGTCCTCCGCCCGCTTCACGGACTTGCAGCTCTCCTGCTCGTTGACCGTCACGCCCGTCTCGCGCAGGGCGCGCGTCCAGTCGGCGAGGATGGCCTCGCGCTGCGCGCCCGCGCCCTCGGGGCGGACGCCGCCGCGCGG
>DAIRFV010000116.1:0-17052 GCA_036794905.1 Pyrinomonadaceae bacterium
AGCGGCTGTTACTGAGAACCTCTAACCGCGGAGACACAGAGGCGCGGCTTTGAAGATATAAGACTTCAAAGCCGCGCCTCTGTGTCTCCGCGGTTAACTTCTGTCCCGACACTCTCAAGCAGCGAGTTTTATTCGCGCGGGCTCACTTCGCCTCCGGATCGACGATGACGGTCTCGCCCGCGACGCCGCGCGCGCGCAGGTCGGAGGCGAGCCGCGCGGCCTCCTCACGCGCGGCGTAACGCCCGCTGCGCACCTGGAAGCGGAAGCGCGTCGCCCCGCCCGATTCGACCACGCGCGCGTCGAAGCCCGCCGCCCTCAGACGCGACACCTGCTCGTTCGCCTGCGAGAGTTCCGCGAACGCGCCGACCTGCACCGAGTACGAACCGGCCTCAAACGCCGCGTCGCCCGCCCCGCCCGTCGCGCCGGGGGTCGCATCCGCCGCGGCGCGGCCTTCGGCGACGGCGGCCTCCGGCGTCGGCTTCGGAGGCGAGGTGACTGCGCGCGCGGCCTCCGGCGTCGCAGACTGCTGGTTCGTCGCCTCGTTCCTGAAGGCCCCTTCCTCCCGGGCGCCGCCGCGCCGGCTCATCCAACTGAAGAGGAGCAGCGCGAGCACGAAGGCCGCGGCGAGCATAAGCAGCCACGCGGGCGCGAGACTGAGCACACGCCTCCCGACCGCGTAGCCGTCATACTCCCGCGCGCGCCGCGCGGGCTTGCCGCCGACGACACGCCCGCCGCACGAGGGACACGCGGCCGCAGTCTCGTCTAGGTCTTTCTCTCCGCAGTGCGGGCAGGTCAGTTTCATAAACTCCACACGTTTAGGTGCGTGGCCGGAAGCCCGTCTGTGAGGGAGGGCTTCGCCACCGTCGTGGCGCGGGTTGTTGGAAGACGTAAGCCCGAATGCGAGGGCGGGCGTACGCCCGAGTGTTCAAGGGATCAGAACTATCTTGCCGTAAGCGCCGGGCTTCAAGACCTCTTCGTGCGCGCGCGCGGCCTCCGCGAGCGGCAGCTCGCGCCCGACCACGGGGCTGAGCGTCCCCGCTTCGAGCCCCGCGCCGAGTGCCGCGTGAATGCTCGCAAACTCCTGCGGCGAAATGTTGAAGAGCGTCATGCCGAGGATGGAGGCGTCGCGCGTCATCGCCTGGCGCGGGTTGATCTCGACCGTGCCGCGCGAGCCGACGACGACCACGCGCCCGCCCTTCGCCAGCGCGCCGAGGTCACGGTCCAAGTTCACGTTCGCCAGCATCTCCAGAATCACGTCCACGCCGCGCCCGCCCGTCAGCCCGTTCAACTGTTCGAGGTAGTCCGGCGCTCGGTGGTCGAGAACGTCGTGCGCGCCCTGCTCCGACACGAGCCGCCGCCCCTCCTCCGTCCCCGCCGTGCCCACGACGCGCAGCCCCGCGGCGCGCGCGAGCTGCACGGCCGCCGTCCCCACGCCGCCGCTCGCCCCGTGCACGAGGACGGTCTCGGCAGGCTGTGCCTTTGCGCGCTGGAAGAGCGCGCGGTAGGCGGTCGTGTAGGGCGTGAAGATGCCGGCGCCCTGCGCGAACGAGACGCGCTCTGGCAGCGGGTGGCACTGCGACTCTTCGCAGAGCACGAGCTCGGCGTAGGCGCCGGTCAGGCTCCCCGCCGTGTAGACCCTCTGCCCCGCGGCGAGGCGCGTGACGCCCTCGCCCACGGCCTCGACCTCGCCCGCCGCGTCGAGCCCCGGCGTGTAAGGCAGCGCGGGCTTGACGGCGTGCACGCCGCTCCTGATGTACGTGTCCACGGGGTTGACGCCCGCGGCGCGCACGCGCACCAGCACCTGCCCCGCCGAAGGCTTCGGCTCCGGCGTCTCCTCCAGACGCAAGACCTCCGGCCCGCCGAACTCGTGAACCCTTATCGCTTTCATATCGCTCCTTCGGAGCTAGTAGTCAGTAGTCAGTAGTCTCAGCTCGACGAAGGTTAATGATGACAGCCGCACGGTTCGAGCGACGAAGGGTTTTCTACTGACGACTGACGACTGACTACTGTCTACTGCTCTTAGAAACAGTTAGGGGCTAGTCAGGAGTGTGCTTCCTAACTAGCCCCTGGCCGTTTAGACACTGGCCCCTAACCAATCAGCGGCGCGCCGTCGTAGACGACCGACCAGCCGTTCTTGCGGCTGGTGGCGAGGCTGCGCGCGTACCACCTGCGCGCCTCCTCCTCCGACTCGTAGCGGCGCAGGGAGGGGAGGCTCTGGCGCGGGTCGTAGCGGACGAGCTGGCCGCCGTCGGGCGCGGCCTTCAAAGAGAGCAGCGCCAGCATGTCGTTCTTCTGGAGCACCGCCGTGCGGACGACCGTCGCGCCGTCGTCCTCGCCGTCGTCGTCGTCTTCGTCCAAATCGTAGTCTTCCTCCTCTTCGAGGAATTCGACGCCCTCGCCCTCGCCCTGTTCTTCGTCGTCAACGTCGATCATCTCGTCAAAAAAATCGTTGTGGTCTTTCATCTCTGAATCTCATTTCTCCGATACTGTATTTCCCGTGACGGATGAGGTTACTTGTGCAGCCCTTGTCCGAAAACGCGTGCGCGTATATTACACTCTCGCGGGACGGCAGACAAAGGTCTGGCGGAGGAGAAAGATGGACGGATTTGTGCTCTCGATAGACCAGGGGACGACGGGGACGACCGCCCTCGTCTTCGACCGCGACTGCCGCGTGCGCGGCCGCGGCTACTCGGAGTTCACGCAGCATTACCCGCGCCCCGGCTGGGTCGAGCACGACGCGGAAGAGGTCTGGCGCGTGAGCCTGGGCGCCGTGGCCGACGCGCTGAAAGCGGCCGGCGTCGAGGCGCGGAGCCTTAGCGCCGTCGGCATCACGAACCAGCGCGAGACGGTCGTCGCGTGGGAGCGCGCCACCTCCGCCCCCGTCGCGCGCGCCGTCGTCTGGCAGGACAGGCGCACGGCCGCCATGTGCGACGAGTTGAAGGCGCGCGGGCTGGAAGACTCGATCCGCGCGAAGACGGGCCTCGTGCTCGACCCTTATTTTTCCGGCACGAAGCTGCGCTGGCTGCTCGAACACACGGAAGGCTTACGCCGCCGCGCCGCGGGCGGCGAAGTCGCCTTCGGCACGATTGACTCGTGGCTCGTCTGGAAGCTGACGGGCGGGCGCGCGCACGTCACGGACCCCTCGAACGCCTCGCGCACGCTCCTCTTCGACATCCGACGGCTCGCTTGGGACGACAACCTGCTCGCGCTCTTCGACGTGCCGCGCTCCGCGCTCCCCGAAGTCCTCCCTTCGTCCTTCGTCTACGGCCACACGGAGCCGTCGGCCTTCTTCGGCGCGCGCGTGCCGGTCGCTGGTGTGGCGGGCGACCAGCAGGCCGCGCTCTTCGGGCAGGGCTGTTACGAGCCGGGCGCGGCGAAGAACACATACGGCACGGGCTCCTTCCTCCTGATGAACACAGGCGCCGAGCCCGTCGCGAGCCGCGCGGGTCTGCTGACGACGGTCGCGTGGCAGTTGGAGGGTGAGGCGCCGGAGTACGCCCTCGAAGGCTCGATCTTCGTGACGGGCGCGGCCGTGCAGTGGCTGCGCGACGGGCTCGGCATCATCGGGAGCGCGGACGAGACGGAAGCGCTCGCGCGCTCGCTCGACTCGAACGAGGGCGTCTACTTCGTCCCGGCGCTGGCGGGCCTCGGCGCGCCGCACTGGGACGCGTACGCGCGCGGCGCCGTGGTCGGCCTGACCCGCGGCACGACCCGCGCGCACCTCGCGCGCGCGGCGTTGGAGGCCATGTGCTACCAGACGCGCGACGTGGCCGCGGCGATGGAGCGCGACTCGGGCGTGCGCCTGAAAGACCTGCGCGTTGACGGCGGCGCGGTCTGCAACTCTTTCCTGATGCAGTTTCAGTCGGACATCCTCGGCGTCGCGGTCGAAGTGCCCGAAGTCACCGAGACGACGGCCGCGGGCGCGGCCTACCTCGCCGGCCTCGCCGTCGGCTTCTGGCAAGACCGCCGCGAGATCGCCGCGCGCCTCAGCATCGCGCGCCGCTACGAGCCGCGGATGGACGAGGACGAACGCGAACGCCTCCACCGCCGCTGGCTCCGCGCCGTCGAACGCACGCGAGGGTGGGAAAGGGATGAAGAGCAGTAGGCAGTGGCAGTGGCAGTAGGCAGTAGGCAGTTAAAATCCAGGTGACGAAAGGTTATGTTAACCCTTCAACACACATAGCGCGGGGCGGCTGCCTACTGCCGTCTGCCTCCTGCCCACTGCTTTCCTGTGATGTCGAGACAGATTCCTCAAGACATCTCCAGTAGAAATTTCGACCTCGTCGTCGTCGGCGCGGGGGTGAACGGGTGCGGGGTGGCGCGCGACGCGGCGCTGCGGGGCTTGCGCGTGCTTTTGCTCGACAAGGGCGACATCGCGGCGGGGACGACCGCGGCCTCGACGCGCCTGATTCACGGCGGGCTGCGCTACCTCGAACACGGCGAGGTCGGGCTCGTGCGCGAGTCTCTGCGCGAGCGCGAGACGCTGCTGCGCAGGATCGCCCCGCACCTCGTCCGCCCGCTCCCGATGCTCGTCCCCGTCTACGCGGGGCGGCGCCGCGGCCGCGTGCGCCTGCGCGCCGGGATGCTCGCCTACGACCTGCTCTCGTCTTCAAAGTCGCTCCCGCCCCACCGGATGCTCGACGCGACGGAAGCGCTCCGACACGCGCCCGGCCTCGAACCCGAGGGCTTGCGCGGCGCGGCGCTCTTCTACGACGCGCAGGTCGAGTACGCCGAGCGGCTCGCGTTCGAGAACGCGCTCGACGCGCGCGCGCTGGGCGCGGCCGTCGTGACGTACGCGCGCGTCGAGCGCCTGCTCGTCGAAGACGGCGCGGCGCGCGGCGTCGTCTTCAAAGACCTGCCGGGCGGCGCGACGCACGAGGCGCGCGCGAGCGTCGTCCTCAACGCCGCCGGCCCCTGGGTTGACGAGGTGCTGGAAGGCTCGCCCGCGAAAAGTGAAAAACTGATCGGCGGGACGAAGGGCAGCCACCTCGTCGTCCGCGCCTTCGAAGGCGCGCCGCGCGCGGCCGTCTACGCTGAGGCGTTCGCAGACGGCCGCCCCTTCTTCGTCATCCCGTGGGACGACAAGTTGCTGGTAGGGACGACCGACGAGCGTTACGCGGGGAACCTCGAACGCGTCGAGGCGGACGAGTCGGAGATCGAATACCTCCTGCGCGAGACGAACCGCGTCCTGCCCGCGGCGCGGCTCGCGCGCGCCGACGTGCTCTACACGTACTCGGGCGTGCGACCGCTGCCGCGCGTCGCCGAAGGCAGGGAGAGCGGCATCACCCGCCGCCACTTCATAAAACCGTCGGGCGTGCGCGGCCTCTTCTCAATCGTCGGCGGCAAGCTCACGACCTACCGCGCGCTGGCGGAAGGCGCGGTTGATTTAATCTTCCGCGCGCTCGGCCAGACTTCCCCGCCCTGCCGGACCGCCGACGCTCCGCTGCCCGGCGCGGCCGTCGAAGACTTCGAAGCGTTCCGGCGCGACTTCGCCGCGCGGAGCACGCTCCCGCCGAAGAGCACGGCGAGGCTCCTGAAAGTTTACGGCGCGCGCGCGTCGGAAGTCCTGCGGCTCGCGCAGACGGACGCGGCACTCTCTGAGGTCATCAGCGACGAGACGGGCTCAATCGGCGCGGAGGTCGTCTACGCCTTCCGCGAGGAGATGGCCGAGACGCTCGCGGACTGTTTGATGAGGCGCACGATGGTCGGGCTCAACGGGCAGGTCGGGCTGGACGCGTCGGAGCGCGCCGCGCACATCGCACGGAAGCACCTCGGCTGGGATACGGCACGCGCCTCGGGTGAAGTCGAGGCTTACCGAAGTTACGTCGAGCGCTTTCAACTAAAGCAGGAAGGATGAAGGGGAAAAGGGTGTTGGGTTTTGGGTGCTGGGTGCTGGGTAGAAGAAGGGGTGCTGGGTGCTGAGTAAAACCAAAACCTAAAACCCAGCACCCAGCACCCAGCACCCTTTTCCCCTTCATCGTTCCACTTACGCCAACAGCCTCTGCGCCGCGCGGGGCGGAACGTGTGACTGTGCTCTGTGGCCGACGCGCGTGTGGCGCGGGAGGCGGACGTTCTCGAAGTAGTCGAGCGCGGCGACGCGCAATCCCACGTCGCGGCCCAGGCGCTCGCTGACGAACCACTTGTGCTCAAGCACGCGCGGCCACTCGGCGCGCGCCTCGGCCGGTTCGAGCTTCACGCCGGCCAACTCCTTCAGAGCCTTCTGCTCCTCACTCGCACCCTCTTTATGAGCCTGCTCAATCACGTAATCGAGTCTGAACGGAATCATCTTAAATTCTCCTTCTTATTAGAGCGGCCTACCCGCGCCGCGCCCCTGTCTGAACCCTCTGTTCGTGTGCGTGGGTTCGACGTAAATGGTAGGCACGCCTTTGCCCGAGCGTCTAACGCATTGTGTTCATCGGGCGGATTAACTATATTCATCCACATTTCCCGAAAGGCGTAAAGCATGGAGCTGTCGCAGTTAAGAACTTTCCGCGAGGTCGCCGAGGCACTCTCGTTCACACGCGCGGCACAGAAACTTAACATGACGCAGTCGGCCGTCAGCCACCAGATCAAGGCGCTGGAGACCGAGCTGGGTGAGCCGCTCTTCATCCGCGCCAAGCGCGGCGTGCGCCTCTCCGACGCCGGGCAGCTCGCGCTCTCCTACGCCGAGCGCATCCTCGAAGAGGCCGACGCCCTGCGCGAGCGCATCCGCGGCGACGACCACGAGCCCCGCGGCCGCGTCCGCGCCGCCGCCGCCACGCAAGCCTTCGTCCACCTCTTCGCGCGCCTCTTCGAGTCGTTCATGCGCGACCACGACCGCGTCGAACTCTCCTTCCGCACGACCGTCAGCACCGAACAGACCGTGGCCGACATCCTCAACGGCGCGGCCGACGTGGGGTTCGCCTCCCTGCCCGTCTACTCGCCCGCGCTCCAGGTGACGGAGCTGTTCGAGGACGAGCTGGGCGTCGTCGTCGGCGCGCGCCACCGGCTCGCCAAAGAGCGCGAGACGAGCATCGTCGAGATGCGCCGCGAGCGCTTCATCCTCTTCGAGCAGGGGGCGTCCATCCGGCGCGCGACCGACGCCTTCTTCAAGCGCGTGGACTTGAGCCCCGACCTCGCGCTCGAATCGAACGACACGTACTTCATCAAGCTCATGGTGGAGCACGGCCTCGGCATTTCGGTGATGCCCTCGTGGGCCGTGCGCGAGGAGGTCGAGGCCGACCGCCTCGCGTGGCTGCGCGTCTCGGGCCACCGCCTCACGCGCGCCGTCGCCATCATCGCCCTCGGCCGCTTCCAGCCTTCGCCGACGCGCGCCTTCATCGAATACATCCTCGAACACCGCGAGCGGCTGCAAGAGGCGGCCCGCCCATTTTAGGGGTGTTGGGTGCTGGGTTTCAGGTGTTGGGTAAGCGCCGGTCTTTAACCAACACCTGAAACCCAGCACCCAGCACCCAGAACCCAGCACCCAACACCCAACACCCAACACCCAACACCCAAAATTTTCCCCGCCCCCTCTCCAACCGTCGGGCAACTCCCCGGCATCACACGGCCACAACTTGAGGAGGGAAACGTCATGGTACGGAGGTCTGCCCCCGCCCTTCTGGGCCTCTTCGTGTGCCTGCTGGCCGCGCACCTTTCGAGCGCGGCACCTGCCTTTCACCTGGACGAGTCACGCATCAGGCTCTCGCTCGACGCCGACTCGGCGCGCGTCCGCCTCGAAGTCAACAACGCCACCGGCCGCGACCTGGGCGCGCGCCTCCGCGTCGAGCTGATCGACCCGCGCGAGCACGTGCGCGCCGAGGCCGCGAGGGACGTGCGCCTCCGCCTCGGCTCGAACGCGCTCGACGCGGCGCTCGAACTCCCCTACGCGCAACTGCTCGAAGCCGAGCGCGAAGAGTTCCCCTGGTATCGCCTGCGCTACAGCGTCACGCCCGACGCGGGGCCGAACTCGCCGGGCGCGCTCGCGGGCGTCGTCTCCGTCTCCGAGGTGACGCCCGACCTCTTCGGCCTCAGCGTCATCTCGGCCCCCGCCGCGCGCCCCGGCACGCATTACGCGGCGCGCGTGCGCACGGCCAACCCCGTGACGCAGCGCCCCCTCAAGGGCGTCGCCGTCGAGGCCACGCTCACGTTCGACGGCAGCGGCGACCGCGATACTGTCCTCAAGGCGAAGGGCGCGACCGACGGCGACGGCTTCGCCACGCTCGACTTCGAGCTGCCGCGGACAATCGAGACGTCCGACGACGACGCGGAGCTTGAGGTCACGGCGCGGCGCGGCGTCCTCGTCGAGGAGGCCGACACACGCGTCGAGGTTCAGCAGGCGCCGCGCGTCCTCCTCACGACCGACAAGCCGCTCTACCAGCCCGGCCAGACCGTCCACATGCGCGCGCTCGTCTTCGACCAGGGCGGCCAAGCGCTCGCCGACGAGGAGGTCAGCTTCAAGGTGGGGGACGAGGAGGACGCCACGGCCTTCACCGCGACGCTCAGGACCTCGCGCTTCGGGGTCGCCTCGGCCGACTGGCGCATGCCCGAGAGCACGCGGCTCGGCGACTACCTGCTCAAGCTCGCGCTGGACGACGACAAGTACGAGGTCGATTACGGCGCGGTCGCGGTCTTCAAAGTCAGCCGCTACGACCTGCCTAACTTCTCCGTGACGGCGAAGGCCGACCGCCCTTACTACCTCGGGGGGCAGCAGCCCTCCGTCGAGGTGCGCGCCGACTACCTCTTCGGCCAGCCCGTCCGCCGCGGCCGCGTGCGCGTCGTGCGCCAGACCGTGCGGCGCTGGAACTACAGGGAGCAGAAGTACGAGGCCGAGGAGCACCCGGCCGTCGAAGGCGACCTGAGCGAGGGGCTGTACCTCGCGCGCCTCGACCTCAAGGACGAGTACGACAAGATGGGCGAGGCCAGCTACGACCGCTTCCGCGACCTCACCTTCGTCGCCTACGTCACCGACCCGACGACCAACCGCACCGAGCAGCGCCGTTTCGTCGTGCGGCTGACGAAGGAGCCCGTCCACCTCTACGTCAGCGAGGGGCGCTTCCGGCAGGCGAAGGGGCTCCCGCTGGCCTTCTACCTCGCGACCTTCTACGCCGACGGCACGCCGGCCGAGTGCGACGTGACCGTTTACGTGGAGGGACAGGCGAGGCGGAGCCTCGGCGCCGACGGGCGCGTCCACGAGGTGCAGGACGCCGACCGCGCGCTCGTCACCGTGCGCACGAACCGCTACGGCGTGGCGAAGGTGTCGGGGCCGGCCGTGCGCCGCGACGAGCCGCGCCAGAACCTCCCCCTCCGCTTCGTCGCGCGCGACCGCGCGGGGCGCGCGGGCATCCACTACGAAGACTTCTGGCTCAACTACCACCGGACGACGACGCCCGAGATTCGCGTCGAGACGGACAAGGCGGTCTACGCCCCGGGCGAGCCCGTCAGGGTCGAGCTGGCCTCCGACGACGAGCGCATGAGCGTGGCGCTCGACGCCGTCTCGGAGGGGCGCGTGCTCTACTCGCGCTCGGTGCGCCTGCCGGGCGGGCGCGCGGCGCTGGTCATCCCGACGGGCCCCGACTTCGCGGGCGCCGTCTCCGTCACCGCGACGAGCCTCGCCCCGACGCACGGCGTTGGCCGCGACGAGTCGTTCAGCGTCGGCGCGCGCACGGTCGTCTTCCCGCGCGACCGCGAGCTGAAGCTCGACGTGAAGCTCTCGCAGAAGAGCTTCCGCCCGGGCGACGAGGCGGGCGCGCAGTTCTCGCTGCGCACGGCCGACGGGCGGCGCGCGGCGGGCGCGCTCGGCGTCGTCGTCTTCGACAAGGCCGTCGAGGAGCGCGCGCGCACCGACGGCGAGACGGCGGGCGGCTTCGGCTTCGCGGGCGGCTTCCTCGACTACTGGTACGGCTACTGGAACATCGCGGGCGTGACGCGCCGCGACGTGGAGCGGCTCGACCCCGCGCGCGCGCTCCCCGTGGGCTTCGACACGGTCGCCGAGATGCTCTACAACAACTCGCGGCCGGACGACCTGCAACGCGTGACGACGGGGACGGACTTCCGACGCGAACAGTCGCGCGTCTTCGCCACCCTCAACGCGGTACTGCTCAAGCCGCTCACGGACGCCGTCAACCAGCGCTACGCGGAGGCGGCCGAGTACCCGGCCGACGAGGCGGCGCTCGTCCGCGTGCTCGCGCAGGCGGGCGTGGACTTCGCGGCGCTGCGCGACCCGTGGGGTCAGCCCTTCCGGACGCGCTTCTCCTTCGAACGCGAGAACGACCGGCTCAGCATCTACAGCAGCGGCGCCGACGAGCGCCCCGACACCGACGACGACTTCGTCACCGCGAGCTTCAGTTGGCCCTACTTCCGCAAGACCGGCGAGACGGTCAACCGCGCCGCCGCCGACTACCACACGCGCACCGGCGGCTACGTCCGCGACCTCGCCACGCTGCTCGGCGAACTGCGCCGCGCGGGACTCGACGAGTCGGCGCTGCGCGACCGCTGGGGCCAGCCCTACCGCTTCCGCTTCGAGACGAGCGGCGCGCACCACCGTATCGCCGTCGAGAGCGGCGGCCCCGACCGCGCCTTCGCGCCGCGGCGCGGCTACACCTCCGACGACTTCGACATCTGGGTGCAGTTGGCCGACTACTTCGAGGACTCGCGCAGGGCCGTGGACGAAACGCTCCACCGGAACGCGCGCGAGGGTGGTTCGTTCCCGCTCACGCGCGCTGAGCTGGCCGCCGTGCTGTCGAAGTCGCCGCTCGGCCTCGACGCGCTGCGCGACGGCTGGGGCCGCCCCGTCTACGCGAGTTTCTCGACCGTGCCGAGGTTCGGCGGCCGCGTCGCCGTCGAGGTGCGCGGCGCCAACGGGACGAGGCTGACGACGCGCCCCGTCACGCAGTCGGTTCACACGCTCGCGCTGCGCAGCGCCGGCCCGGACGGACGAGAGGGCACGCCCGACGACATCACGCTCGCCTACTACACGAGCCTCGGCGAAGAGCGGACGGGGCGCGACGCGGCGCCCGCGCCGGCCCCCTCGATGGTCACCTTCTCGGGGGGCACGGGCGCGATCACGGGGACGGTCACAGACCCGAACGGCGCGGTCATCGCCAACGCCGCCGTCAAGGCCCAACACCTCTTCGCAGACTTCGAGGCCAGCGCCGCGACCGACGACGAGGGCGTCTACCTCCTGCGCAACCTCCCTTCGGGCGTCTATACGCTGACGTTCGTCTCGCCCGGATTCCTGAACATGGAGATCGAGAGCGTTCGCGTCATCTCGGCCAACCTGACGAGGGTGGACACCACGCTCAACGTCGGCGGCACGACCGAGTTCGTGATGGTGGCGGCCAGCTCGGGCGACCAGATGAACGTGACGCAGGCGTCCGTCTCCAGTTCGGTGAAGGAGGTGCGGCGGGCGGTGCAGGCCCCGCTCTCGACGCCGCGGCTGCGCGAGTTCTTCCCCGAGACTCTCGTCTGGAGCCCCGAGCTTGAGACCGCGCAGGACGGCACCGCGCGGCTCGACTTCAAGCTCGCCGACAACATCACGACGTGGAAGATGTCGGTCATCGCCTCGACCGAGGACGGCCGGCTCGGCACGGCCGAGCACGAGTTCCTCTCCTTCCAGCCCTTCTTCGTCGAGCACGACCCGCCGCGCGTGCTGACCGAGGGCGACGAAATCTCGCTGCCCGTCGTGCTGCGCAACTACCTTGAGCGCGCGCAGGGCGTCGAGGTGGAGATGAAGCCCGAGAGCTGGTTCACGCTCGGCGGCGCGGCGCGCCAGCGCGCGTCGGTGCCGGCGGGCGACGCGGCGCGCCCCACGTTCGACTTCCGCGCCGTCGCCTCCGTCACGGACGGGAAGCAGCGCGTGACGGCGCTCGGCCGCGAAGCCTCCGACGCGATAGAGAAAGTGGTCACCGTCCACCCCGACGGCGAGGAGCGCTCGGCGACGGACGGCGCGCTCGTCTCGGACTCGGCCGCGCTCACGGCGAACGTCCCCGCCGAGGTCATCCGCGGCTCTTTGCGCGGCGTGCTGAAGGTCTACCCGAACCTGGCGGCGCACGTGCTCGAAGGCGTCGAGGCCATCATGTCGCGCCCCTACGGCTGCGGCGAACAGACCATCTCGTCCACCTACCCGAGCGTGCTCGTGCTCAACTTCAACCGGACGCTCAAGGGCGGCGCGGTCGATCCGGCGGTCGTCGAGCGCGCGCGCAAGTACGCGCGGCTCGGCTACGAGCGTCTGCTCGGCTACCGCGCGCCGGGCGGCGGCTTCACCTACTGGGGGCGCGGCCCGGCCGACCTCGCGCTGTCGGCCTACGCCCTCCGCTTCCTGACGGACGCGAGCGGCGTCGTCGGGGTTGACGAGGAGGTCATCACCGAGACGCGCGAATGGCTGCTCAAGCAGCAGCGCCCGGACGGGAGCTGGCCCGAGCACACAGGGGAGGGGCCAGAGGATAAGCGGCGGACGGCGCTCACCACCGTCTTCGTCGCGCGCGTCCTCGCCGCCACGCAGAAGTTCGAGCGCGACAGACGCGGCCCCGTCGCGCAAGCGTCGCCCGCCCGGAACCATTCTGTGCAAATTACTCCCGCGTCCGCCTCGACGGCGGACGCGGCGGCGCAGGGCGGCGCGGAGAAGGAGCCGGCCGCGCCGCTCAGGCGAGCGCTCGCGTACGTCGCGGCGCGCGCCGACGAGGGGGACGAGCCTTACCTCATCGCCTCGCTCGCGCTGGCCGCGGCCGACACGGGCGAGTCCGCGCTCGTGGCGCGCGCCGCCGCGCGTCTGCGCGCGCTCGCGCTCGAAGAGGGCGCGGGCTCCTTCTGGGCGCTCGAAACCAACACGCCCTTCTACGGCTGGGGTCTCGCCGGCCGCGTCGAGACGACCGCGCTCGCCGTCCAGGCGCTCAACAAGTTCTGCGGGACGCCGAGCGCCGACTGCGGGGCGGAGAATAAATTGATCGAGCGCGGGCTCGTCTTCCTGCTGCGGAAGAAAGACCGCTACGGCGTCTGGTATTCGACGCAGGCCACCGTCAACGTCTTCGACGCGCTCCTCTCCGCGGTCGTCGCGCGCGGAGGCGCCGCCGCGGCGCGGGCCGACGACGTGGCCGAGGTCTTCGTCAACGGGCGTCGCGCGGGCGAGCTCACACTGCCGCCGCCGGACAGACTCTCCGGCCCGCTCCTGCTCGACCTGACGCCCCTCCTCGGCGCGGGCGGCAACCGCGTCGAGCTGCGGCGCCGCTCGCCCGCGGCGCCGGCACAGGCGCAGCTCGTCACGAACTTCTACGTGCCCTGGGGCACGCGCCCCGCCGCGGCGGGCGAGTCCGCGGCCGAGGGCGGCGACGCGCCGCAGCGCGGCAGCGCTTCGTCTCTCAGGCTGTCCGTCGTCTACAACCAGCCCGAGGTGGAGATAAGTCAGGAGGTGACGTGCAGGGTGTCGGCCGAGCGCGTCGGGCACGAGGGCGGCGGCATGATGCTGGCGGAGGTGGGGCTCCCGCCGGGCGCGGACGTTGACCGCGCCTCTTTAGAGCGCGCGATGAGCGAGTCGGGCTGGGAACTCAGCGGCTACGACGTGCTGCCCGACCGTCTGGTCGTCTACCTCTGGCCGCGCGGCGGCGGCACGCGCTTCCAGTTCAAGTTCCGCCCGCGCTACGGCCTCAACGCGCTGACCGCGCCCTCGCAGCTCTACGACTACTACAACCCCGAGGCGCGCACCGTCGTCCCGCCCACGAGGTTCGTGGTACGATGAAAAAGCAGTAGCCAGTAGTCAGTAGCCGGTAGTCAGTAGACTCCTCTAAGCGGAGGTTGTCGATGACAACCGCACGGTTCGAGCGATGCATGTTCTTCTACTGGCTACCGACTACTGGCTACTGACTACTTCTTTCAGGAGGTCGTGATGCGTCTCACCGAGATGGTCTCGTGCGCCGGTTGAGCGTCTAAGCTCGCGCCGAGCGAACTCGCCCAGGTTCTGGGCGGTCTGGACATTCCCCGCGACCCGAACTTGATTGTCGGCATCGAGACGGCCGACGACGCGGGGGTTTACCGTCTCTCGAAAGACCTCGCGCTCGTCCAGACCGTGGACTTCTTCACGCCCATCGTTGACGACCCGTTCGACTACGGCCGCATCAGCGCGCTCAACTCCATCAACGACGTGTGGGCGATGGGCGGCCGGCCCGTCACCGCGCTCGCCGTCACCTGCTTCCCGAAGAAGGGCGTTGACTTCTCCATCCTCGGCGAGATCATGCGCGGCGGCCTCCAGGTCTTGACCGAGCACGGCGTCGCGCTCGTCGGCGGCCACAGCGTCGACAACCAGCAGATCATGTTCGGCTACGCCGTGACCGGCGTCATAGACCCCGCGCGCGTCGTCACCAACCGCGGCGCGCGCCCCGGCGACGCACTGCTCCTGACGAAGCCCATCGGGACGGGCGTCGTCTCCACCGGCATCAAGTTCGGCAAGGCTTCGGAGGAGGTGACGCGCGCGTCTTTGGAGACGATGCTGCTCGCGGGGCGCGAGGCGGCGCGGCTGATGGTGGAGGCGCGCGTCTCGGCGGCGACCGACGTGACGGGCTTCGCGCTGCTCGGCCACGCGTGGGAGCTGGCGGGCGCGAGCGGCGTGACGCTGGAGATTGATTCGTCGAGCGTCCCGCTCATCCCCGGCGCGCGCGAGCTGGCCGCGGCCGGGCTGCTGACGAGCGGCGACAAGTCCAACCGACGCTACGTCGGCGAGGACGTCACGCTCGGCGAAGGGGTGAGCCGCGAGCTCGCCTCGCTGCTCTTCGACCCGCAGACGGCGGGCGGCCTGCTCATCTCCGTAGAGCACGCGCGCGCCGACAGCCTCCTCGCCTCACTCCGCGAGCACTACCGCGACGCCGCCCTCATCGGCCGCGTCGCCGAGCGCGGCGCGCACCTCATCAGGGTGAGCTGAGACTATTCCTTACTCAAATGGACGACGCCGCGCCTCCGGTGCCGGAGCTCCTGCCCGGGCGCGAGCGCGCCGAGCAGATTCTGCGCGAGCGTGAGCTGCGCGCTGGTGCGCGCCTCCGGGCGGCGGAACTTCTTGGCGGCGGCGCCCGCGCGGTCGAAGTCCTCCTTCGCGAGCAGCGCCAGCGCCTGCGCGCACTGGTTAATCATCTCGCTCCAGATGTAGCCGCCCTGCGGCTTCAGCTCGCCCTCCCTGAAAGAGTCCTGCCCGAAGCCGTCGAGTACCTCGGCCGCGTCCATCAGCGCGTCGAGGCGGCCGACGGCCGCCTCGACCACCTCGAACGAGGCGCCGGCGTCGAACCGCGCGTAGGCGTTGGCCACTTGCAGGCGGAAGCCGAACTGCTGGTGGCCGCGCGTCTGCGACTCGACGAGCCCGCGCGCCTCGTCCAGCACCTGCCGCGCCGTCTCGGCGTCGCCCGCCCCTACGGCCCGCCCCGCGATCTGCAACAGCGCCTGCACGCGCTCCTCCGGCGTCTTCAGACGCGACACCGTCAGGCGCGCCTCCTTGTAGTCGCCCTGCTGCACGGCGCGCCAGTGCGCGCGCTGCTCCATCTCCCTGCGCGCCTGCGCGCGTTGCTGCGGGTTCGAGATGTTCTCAAGTATCTGCCGCGCGCGCTCGGCGTCGCCCTCGTTGAAGACCTTCCACGCCGCGTGCATGTAGAGCTGGTCGCGCACCTCCGCGGGCGCCTTCCGCGCGGCCTCCTGCACGGCCTCGGCCGTGCCCTGCTGCATCAACTCCTGGTAGGGCATCAGCTGCCCCAGGTGCGGGTTGAAGCTGCGCTCCATCTCTTCGACCCTGCGGCGCAGCGCCGCGACGCGCGCGGGCGCCGTCCTCTCCAGCTCGGGCAGCAGCATCTGGAAGGCCTGGAGCAGACTGTAGGCCCCGCCCTGGTTCGGCGCGCCGCCCGCCACCGCGGCCAGCACCTTTTCGACCAGCTCGCGGCGCATCTGCTCGTCCAAAAGCGCGGGGCCGCCCGCGTCGGGCGTGACCCTGCCGGCGGATACAACCACCGTCCCCGTCGTGCTCACGACCGGGCTCGCCGAAGAATTCACGGCCGGGCGCGTCATCGCCAGCAGTTGCTGCGCGACGGAGGCCGCCTCGCCCTGGCTCCGCAGGTCTTCGACGCGGAGCCTGCGCACGATGTCGGCGGCCAGCTTCGACGCCGCGGCCGGCTCCTTCGCCCTCAACTGCTGCATCACGTTCAGCAGCGACGTGGACACGCCCTTCTTCAAACTCTCCTCGACGATCTCCAACGCCCTCTGCGGCTCCTGCGCCGCGAGGTGGCCGGCGATGCTCATCTCAAGCGCCTGCTCCTGTGAGGGCTGGCCGTAGCCCGCGGCCGTCAGCGCCTCCGCGTAAGGCGGCCTCGTCGCGCGCAGGAATTCGAGCGCGAGGGTCGCGTCGAACGGGGCGGCGGCGTGGACGAGCTCGCCGCGGAGCTGCACGACCAACTGCGCGGCGTTGTAGAACTGCGGGTCTTCGGGGTCTACGGCCGCGCTCAGCTCGGCGACGCCGTCGGCCGCCGCCCTGAAGGCCGCGCGCGCCGCCTTCGCGTCGTGGGGCCAGAGCAGCCTCGCGGCCGTCGCCTGCGCGCGGAGGCGGTTCTCCGCCAGCTTCAAGGACTGCGCCTCGGCCAGCGCCTCCTCGACGAGGCGGAGCGCCTTGCGCTCAAGCCCCGCGCGCACGCGCTCCGCCTCGGCCGCGTCCGCCGCCGCCGGGGTCTGCGCGCCCGACCCGGGCGCGTGCGTGTGAAGGAGCAGTGCGAACAAGAGGAACGACAAACCTGTCTTCATGGCGGGCCTCCGCGCGGGTCTTGATGGAAAACGTCTGGGGGGATTCTCGTCTGACAAACTTCCCGCGAGCACGCCCTCTGAACGCGGAGGGCGGCGCGGTCTTGCTTGCAAACTCCGATGCCGCGCGGGCGCGGTAAGGATGCGCGGCCCGGGCGCGATTTTCGGGCGCCCCCCTCGTTTGACACGCCTACTGCTCTACGGTAACTTAAACGTCGCTGTTAACCCCCGGTGCAATTCTTTCAGTCCCGTTCGTCTAGTGGCCTAGGACACCGCCCTTTCACGGCGGTAACACGGGTTCGAGTCCCGTACGGGACG
>DAIRFV010000006.1:0-62031 GCA_036794905.1 Pyrinomonadaceae bacterium
GCGACCTGGCGGCCAAGCTGGAGAACACGCTGGCGCTCGACTACCCGCGGGAGAAGCTGGAGGTCATGGTCGCCTCGGACTGTTCCGACGACCGGACCGACGAGATCGCGCGCTCGTTCGGTCCGCGCGGCGTACTCCTCCACCGCCAGCCGGAGCGCCTGGGCAAGACGGCCGCGCAGAACGCCGCCGTCGAGCGCGCGCGCGGCGAAATCCTCCTCTTCTCCGACGCCACCACGCTCTACCGGCCGGACGTGCTGCGGGTCATCGTCCGCAACTTCGCCGACCCGACCGTCGGCTGCGCCGCCGGCCGGCTCATCTACGTCGATCCGGAGCGGTCGAGTGTCGGGCGCGGCGCGCGCTCGTACTGGGACTACGAGGTGTTCCTCAAGGAGCGCGAGAGCCGCGTCTGCTCCCTGATCGGCGTCTCCGGCTGCCTCTACGCGGTGCGCCGCGCGGCCTACGTCCCGCTCTACAACGAGGCGTGCAGTGACTTCCTGATCGCGACCAAGATGGTCGAGCAGGGGCTGCGCACCGTCTACGAGCCGGCGGCCGTGTGCACGGAGGAGACCAACAGCCGCGCGCACAAGGAGATGCGGATGCGCGTGCGCGTCATCACGCAGACTTACACCGACCTCTGGCGGCACCGCGCCATGTTGAACCCGCTGCGCAGCGGGTTCTACGCCGTGCAACTCTTCTCGCACAAGGTCATGCGGTACCTCGTGCCCGTCTTCCTCTGCGGGATGCTGGCGGCGTCGGCGGTGCTGGCGGCGCGCTCCCCCTTCTACCTCTTCGCGCTGGCGGCCCAACTCGCCGGCTACGCCGCGGCGGCCGCCGGCTGGCTGCTCGAACGCGGGGGGCGGAAGGCGGGACCTCTGGCCTTTCCGCTCTACTTCACGCTCGCCAACCTCGCCGCGCTGTTCGCGTTCTACCAGTTCCTGCGCGGCGAGCGGTACGCGCTCTGGGAGCCGACCCGCGAGCCGGCGCCCATGACTTTAGACCGACCTCCGCACGGGAACTGATGCAGGCAGACGCGACAACTCCCGAGACGGCGCCGGCCGGCGGCCACCCGCTGGTGAGCGTCATCATCCCCGCCTACAACGCCGCGGCATACATCGGCGGGGCGCTGGAGTCCGTCTTCGCGCAGACGTTCACGGACTACGAGGTGATCGTCGTCAACGACGGCTCGCCCGACACGGGCGAACTCGAACGGGCGCTGGCCCCCTACGAGGGGCGCGTCGTCTACGTCCGGCAGGAGAACCGCGGCCCGAGCGGGGCGCGCAATACGGCGATCCGCGCGGCGCGCGGCCGGTACGTGGCGCTGCTCGACAGCGACGACACGTGGCTGCCCCCGTATCTCGCCGAGCAGGTGAACATGCTGGAGGCGGACACGTCCCTCGACCTCGTCTATACGGACGCCGAGCTGTTCGGAGCCACGGCGCTGGCCGGCAAGACGTTCATGGAGGGCGCGCCCTCGCGCGGCCCCGTCACCTTCGAGAGCCTGCTGCGCTACGAGTCTCAGGTCATCACCTCGTGCACGGTCGCACGTAAGCAGGCGCTCATCGACGCGGGGTTATTCGACGAGGCGTTCATCCGCTGCGAGGACTTTGACCTCTGGCTGCGACTCGCCCACCGCGGCGGCCGAATTGCCTACCAGACGCAGGTGCTCGCGCGCCACCGCGCGCACGCCGCGAGCCTGGCCGCGGACGACCTCCTCATGTTCGAGGCCCAGATCAAGGTCCTGGAGAAGACCCTGCGCCTCCTCTCACTCACCGCGGCCCAGCGGGAGCTGGTCGAACGGCAGTTGGTGAGCTGCGCGGCCGTCATCGACCTGGAGCGGGGCAAGCGCCACTTCGCGGCCGGCGAATACGAGCAGGCGGCGCAGGCGCTGCGGCGGGCCAACGACTTCTACCGGACCCGCAAGCTGCGGCTCGTGCTCTGGGCCCTGCGCGCCGCCCCGCGCGGCCTGAGGGCTATCGACCGCGCGCGCCAGAAGTTCTCCGCGCGTAAGGCCGCCACGCGGGCGAGTTAGCCGAGTTATGCCGACGCCGCCGTACCACATCGCGCACGTCCTGCCCTGGCCCGCCGTCGGCGGGACGGAGCACGCCACCCTGCGAATCGCGCAGGCGCTGGAGGGCGAGCAGTTCCGGAGCGTCGCCTTCTGCCCCGGGGCCGCGAGCCCCGTGCGCGCGCTGTTCGGCGCGGGCGGTTTCGAGACGGCCGTCTACGACGCCGTCGAGCCGAGCTACCGCCACCCCTCGGAGTTCCTGCGCTCCACCTTCCGGCTCGCGCGGGAGTTCAGGCGGCGGCGGATCGCCCTCGTCCACTGCGCCGACCTGCTCGGCGCCTACTACGCCGCGGTCGCGGGGAGGCTGGCCGGGGCGCGCGTCCTGTGCCACATCCGGTGCAGCCACCCGGAGGTCGCGCGGCGGCACCGGCGCTTCCTGCGCGCCGTCGACAGATTCGCCTTCGTGTCGCGCGACGCGTGGCGCAACTTCGGGTATCCGGTGCCGGAGCGCAGGGGCCGGGTCGTCTACGACGGCGTCGCCTCCCGCGCCGGCGGCGGGGCGGCGGAGGCGCGCGGCGTCAGGCAGGAGTTGGGCATCCCCGAGGGCGTGAAGGTCGTCGGGATGGTGGCGCGCGTGGCGCCCGCCAAAGACTTCGAGACGCTCGCCCGGGCGGCCGCGCGGGTCGTCGCCGCGCGGCCCGCCGTGCGCTTCCTCATCGTCGGCGACCACTCGCGGGTGGAGAACTACCGCGAACACTACGCGCGCGTGCGGCGGGCGCTCGACGCCGAGGGCGTCGGCGACTACTTCATCTTCACCGGCCACCGCGAGGACGTGGCGCGGCTCGTCGGCGCGATGGACGTCTTCGTGTTGAGCACGCACACCGAGGGGCTGCCGCTCGTCATCCTGGAGGCCATGGCCCAGGGCCGGCCCGTCGTGGCCACGGAGGTCGGCGGCGTGCCGGAGGCGGTGGCCGACGGCGAGAACGGGCTCCTGCACCCGCCGGGCGACGACGCGCGGCAGGCGGCGCACCTGCTATCATTGCTCGGGGACGAGGCGCTGGCGGCGCGTCTGGGCGCGGCCGGCAGGCGGCGCGTCGAGACGGAGTTTACGCCGGAGCGGTTCGCCGCCGAGATGTCCTGTTTGTACAGGGACGTGCTCGGGGTCGGGGGGCGCCGCGCGGCGAGCGCGCGCCACCCCGGCGCGCTCGAACAGGTCGGGAGAAACTAACTGAACATGTCTGCCCCGAACATCACGACCGAGACGCTGGGCGGCGCGCGCGGCCGGGCCGAGAGGCCGCGCCGCGTGAAGGTCATCCGCGCCCCGGCGTTCTCGCCGCGCGGCCTGCTCGACGGCCTGCGCGAACTCTGGCGCTACCGCGACCTGCTCTACACGCTCAGCGTGCACCGCATCAAGGTGCGCTACAAGCAGTCGCTGCTCGGCGTCGCGTGGGCGCTCCTGCAACCGCTCTCGCTGATGCTCATCTACACGATGGTCTTCTCGCTCATCGCGAAGATACCGACCGGCGGGACGCCCTACCCCGTGACGGCCTACACGGGGCTGCTGCTGTGGACGCTCTTCTCCACGGCTCTCATCAACTCGACGAGCGGGCTCGTCAGCCACGCCAACCTCGTGACGAGGGTCTACTTCCCGCGCGAAATCCTGCCGCTCACGTACGTCATCGCGGCGCTCTTCGACTTCGCGGTGGCCTCCACGCTGCTGGTCGGGCTGATGGCCTACTACCACCTGCCGGTGACGGTTAACGCCCTCTACGCCGTGCCCATCGTCCTGATCCTGGTCTGCTTCGTCGCGGCCGTCTCGCTCGTCTTCTCGTCCCTCCAGGTGCGCTTCCGCGACGTGGGGGTGGCGATGCCGCTGCTGCTGCAACTCTGGATGTTCGCGACGCCGGTCGTCTACCCGCTCAGCGTGGTGCCGGAACGCTTCCGCGGCCTGTACTCGCTCAACCCGATGGTCGGCGTGGTGGAGAACTTCCGGCACGTCATCCTGGAGGGGGCCGCGCCCGACTTCTACACGCTCGGGCTCTCGGCACTCATCTCGCTCGTCCTGCTGCCGGCCGCCTACGCCTACTTCAAGCGCGTCGAGGCGACCGTGGCCGACATCATCTGAAGGCCGGTCCGCATCCGCTTATGGTTGACCTCAAATTCGATCAGGTTTCGAAAAGGTACCGCATCCGGCAGGAGTCGGGCGGCGAGGCGGCGGGGCACCCGGTCGTGCGCAAGCTGCGCGCGCTGCGGCCGCGGACGAGCGACTTCTGGGCCGTGCGCGACGTGAGTTTCGAGGTCGAGCGGGGCGAGGCCCTCGGCATCATCGGGCACAACGGGGCGGGCAAGAGCACGGTCCTCAAGCTGCTCTCCAGCATCACCGCCCCCTCCTCCGGCGAGATCACGATCAACGGCCGGCTCTCGGCGCTGATCGAGGTCGGCTCGGGCTTCCACCCCGAGCTGACGGGCCGCGAGAACGTCTACCTCAACGGCTCGATCCTCGGCATGGGCCGGCGCGAGATCAGCGCGAAGATGGAGAGCATCATCGAGTTCGCCGGCATCAGCCAGTTCGCCGACACGCCCGTCAAGCGGTTCTCCTCGGGGATGTACGTGCGCCTCGGCTTCTCCATCGCCGCGCACCTCGACCCGGACATCCTGCTGCTCGACGAGGTGCTGGCCGTCGGCGACGCCACCTTCCAGGCGAAGTGCCTGCAGCGCATCGGCGAGCTGAAGCGCGAGGGCACCACTATCGTCTTCATCTCGCACGACCTCGGGGCGGTGGAGCGCCTCTGCGACCGCGTGCTGTTGATGAAGGGCGGCCAGCTCGCGGCCAGCGGATCGGCCCGCCAGGTAATCGACACGTACCAGAGCGCCGCCGAGCTGTCGGGCGGGTTTAAGGCGAGCCACGCCCCGGACGGGAGCCACGCGGCCGAGATCCGCGCGCTCACGTTCCACGGCGCGGACGGTCAGCCCCGCCCGGCCTTCAAGACAGGCGAACCCCTGCTGGCACGCGTCGAGTTCGAGTCGCGTGCGGTGGTCGCCGACGCAGTCTTCGACATCATCTTCTACGCGCCCGACGGCGCGACGCATTGCGAGCTCACGACGCAGGCCGGCGGCGAGCGGCTCTCGCTTAAGCCGGGCCGCGGCCTAGTCGAGTTTTTCTGCCCCGAGTTGGGGCTGCTCCCCGGGATCTACTACACGGACGTGGCCGTGAAGGAGCGCGGCGGGGTGGAGGCCATCCACGTCCAGTCCCAATCCACGACGCTGCGGGTTGACATTGGTAAAGTCGTCCGCGGGAATTTCTACCTGCCGCACCAGTGGTGCCTAAGGCAGATCGAAGGGGCGGGTGAAGCCAGTGTCGTCAGTTTTAGCGGCAAGTAGGTGCGCGGCTGAGGGGCACCCTGCCCCGAGCGGAGAGAGTCCCGCCTCGCCGCTCAGGTACGGCGAAAACGGGGCCGGCCGCGCCGTCCCTGAAGCGCTCGCCGCATTCGTAGTATATTCGCAGGGGCGTTCGCGCGCGGGAAGGGAAGGACGTTCAGAGCCCTGTCTTAAGAAAAGCACGTCTACACTTTTCTGGACACGATGCCGCAGCAGCGGTGCATGAGCCGTGAGGGAAACGCCGACGAGGCCTGTAGGGTTAGGTTTGTAGAACGACTAACAGATTTCGCCTCAGAGCAAGGGGTTCTTGCGTTCGGAGGGTAAAAATACGAAATTGTTAATGTATGGGAGTTCGTTGATGCGCTGGTGCTTTGAGACTTCGAATGTTGAGAAAGGTCGCCATTCGCCCTCGAACAGAAACCAACCCGCATACCCTAAGTCTTCCAGCATTTTGGGGATGCCCTTAGTAGCTCCGACTTTATGGCGCTCCTCAATCTCGATCAAGAGATTAGGGCGCTCCCTCATAAGAGTCACCCTGCCCCCGCGCAGGACGGCATCTTCATACCCCTCCACATCAATTTTTATAAAACCTACGGGCCGGAGGTCGAACGAATCAAGTCGTCGAGTGTTAACGTACTTCGTATCTCCTGCTACGGGGTTGGATTGCTCCAGGGTGCTGCGCCCGAGGTCGGACTGGCAGATGACCATGGACGCCTCTCCGTCGAAGTCGGACAGCGCAGAAGAGTCCACCCGCACGGCCTCATTCGAATATAAGCGTTGCAGCTCGGTCGCCGCCTCTTGGCGGGGCTCGAACGCCCATACCGCTCGCGAACAGGTCAGCAGGTGCGCCGTATACAAACCTTGCGACGCGCCTACATCGACGGATATTTTAGCCGGGCTGCAAAGTTTTGGAAGGTACCGCATTTCCGGATCGGGGTAGCCGACATCCCAGCTATGAATTCGGTACCGCCAGCGGGCACGGCGGGGGAGGGTTAACAAAGTGGAGAAAGGGTTCATGTTGTAGATATTATTTAGTGTGAACGAGACGAGCGGTGCATCGCCAGTGATAACCCGCACTTATACCATCAACTCCGAATCGTTTACAACACGAAAAAAACTTGGCCGCACGGGACTCGGCTCTCAGCTTTCCCAAACGACGTAGAAAGCTAGAGCCTGACGGTATTCGCCATATATGTTATTGGAGCGTTGGCGCCCCGCCGAGGGAACTCGATGCTGAGCAGTTCTGAAGAAAAGCGTGTGTATATCTTTCTGGACACGATGCCCCAGCGGCAGGGCAGTGGCGCGAGCCTGCGCTATTACTCTAACGTCCGCGCGTACCTGGACCTGGGTTTCACGGTCGAGGTGATTCAGGTCGCGACCGAGCCGGACGGGTCGGAGCCGAGCCCGGACTTGAGCCCCGTCGCTTGGAGCCGGGTGGTCGAGCCGGCGCCGCCGCCCTCGCTCCTCGGCCGACTCATGTTCCGGGCCGGCGTCCCCACGCGCGCGGCCGTCAGCTACTACTTTCAGAAGCACGGGCTGGTCAGCCGGGAGGCGGAGGCCCGGCGCCGGCAAAGTCCCGCGGCCGTCTTCCATTTCGAGGGCGAGTCTATCGCCAACGTCGTGCCATGGCTGCCGAAGCAGGCGCGCGCCGTCTGGAGTTTGCATGATCTGCCCTCGACCGTCTCGGCGGCCACGACCAAAATCGCCTGCGACGCGGAGCAACGCCCCCCGACGGTCGCCGAGCGGCGCGAACTGCGGTTCGCGAGCCGGGTCGAGCGCTTCATGGCGCGGCGCTCCCCGCTCATCCTCTGCATCGCGCAGCACGACTGTGAGCGGTTGCGAACCGAGTGGGGCTGCGGCCCTGTGGAATACTTGCCCATGAGCATTCCCGACGACGGGGGCGTGCGCCGGGTGAACGGCTGGCTGGCCGGGGGGCGCCTGCGGCTGCTGCACCTCGGCAGCGTCAGCCACCTCCCGAGCTACCGTTCGCTGGAGTTCCTCTTCGAGCGGGTGTTTCCGCTGCTGCCCCCGCGGGCGCTCGAACGCATCACGTTGGACGTGGTGGGCCGGCTCGACCGGGGGCACGGGCGCGCCCGGAGAATCCTCGCCCTCGCCGAGACGTACCCGAACGTCTCGTTCCGCGGGTTCGTGGACGACGTACTCCCTTACTACCGGCAGAGCGATTTGCAGGTGGTCGGGTCCACCGACGCTTCCGGGTTGCGGACGCGCACCATCGAGTCGTTCGCCTACGGGCTGCCGGTGCTGAGCACCTCGGTCGGCGCGCGCGGCATCGCGCGGCTGGAGGCCGGGGAGCATTTGATGATCGCCGACGACGCGGCGCAGTTCGCCGAGCACCTGTCGCGCCTGCTAGACTCGCCCGAAACGCTCGCCCGTTTCTCCCGCAGCGGGCACGACTTTTACGAGAGGCATCAGAGCCGCGCCGCGGTGGCGGCCGAGTTGTCGCGCTGCCTGCGCGCACACCTCGGCGTTTCGGCCTAGCGGTTGAAGGTTACTCTTATGGGTGAACAAGCATCGCCGGCGGTAGACATCACGCTGCTCGTCTGCACCTACAACCGGTGCGAAGACCTGCGCGAGCTGTTGGAGACGGGGCTCGCGCAGGAGACGGGCGACGCGTTCGCCTACGAAATCCTGGTCGTGGACAACAACTCGACCGACGCCACGCGCGAGGTGGTGGAGGGCTTCATCGCCGCCGGCCACAGGAACCTGCGCTACCTGTTCGAGGGCCGGCAGGGCAAGTCGCACGCGCTCAACACCGGGCTGCGGGCGGTGCGCGGGTGGGCTTACGTCATCGCCGACGACGACTTCGTCCTCCCCGCGGATTGGGTGAGGGGCATCTACGAGGGGTTCCGCGCGCACCCGGAGGTCTCGTTCGTCAGCGGCAAGGTTTTGCCGCTCTGGCAGTCGGAGCCGCCCGCGTGGCTGACGGCGCGCCACTGGTCGGCCCTCGCGATGGCGGACTACGGCGAGGGGTCGTTCGTCACCGACGAGGCGCATCAGGTGTGCCTGCTGGCCTGCGCCTTCCGGCTGGCCGACGTGCAGGCCGTGGGCGGCTACCACGGCGACCTCGGGCCGCGCGAGGGGCGCACCGGCGCGACCGAAGACCTCGACCTCCTGAAGCGGCTCTGGAAGTCCGGGCGCACGGGGCTCTACCTGCCCCACGTGGCCTTCTACCACAAGGCCACCGCCGACCGCCTCACGAAGGCGTACCACCGGCGCTGGCACCGCGACCACGGGCGCTCCTACGCCGTGATGCGCGCCGAGGAGACCGAGGCGGCCTCGACCCGCCTCTTCGACGTGCCGGCGCACATGTACCGCGCGGCTGCGGGCGACGCCCTGCGCTGGCTCAAGTGCCGGGTCACGGGCCGCGCCGACGAGGCTTTCTGGCACGAGACCCATCTGAGGTTCTTCGCCGGGTTCTTCCGCCAGCGGCGCGCCGACTTCATGGCCGAGGGCGCGCGCGGGGCGGGGCGCGAGCTGGCGGGCTTCATGCGGGCGGGCGCGCGGGGCGGGCGGCGCTCGCCCGGGGAAGTGAGTTAAGACCATGTGCGGGATCGCCGGCTTCATCGCGCCGCCCGGGGCGGACACTGCGGGGCACGCCGAAGTGCTCGACCGGATGTGCCGAGTCATCGCGCACCGCGGCCCCGACGACCAGGGCGCGGTGGCCGCGGGGGGCGTGGCGCTCGGGATGCGCCGGCTCTCGATCATCGACCTCGCGGGCGGTCACCAGCCCATCTCCGGCTGCGGCGGCCGCGTCTCGGTCGTCTTCAACGGCGAAATCTACAACTTTCAAGAGTTGCGGCCCGAGCTGGAGGCGCGCGGCCACCACTTCCACACCCACTCGGACACCGAGACCATCGTCCACGCCTACGAGGAGTGGGGCGCGGCCTGCGTCGAGCGCCTGCGCGGGATGTTCGCCTTCGCCATCTGGGACGAGGGGGAGAGAACCCTCTTCGTCGCGCGCGACCGGGTCGGGAAGAAGCCGCTCTACTACACGCTCACGCCCGGCGGCACGCTCGTCTTCGGCTCGGAGCTGAAGTCGCTGCTCGAACACCCCGAGGTCGGGCGCGTACTCGACTTCGAGGCGCTCGACGCCTACCTCACCTTCGGCTACGTGCCCGACCCGCTGTGCATCTTCCGCGGGGTCGAGAAGCTCCCGCCCGGCCACCACCTGACGTACGCGGGCGGCCGCCTCGCGGTCAGGCAGTACTGGGATTTCGACTTCGCGCCCGCCGAAGGGCGGCGGCGCGAGGAGGATTACCTGGAGGAGCTGCGCGCCCTGCTCGACGAGGCCGTGCGCATCCGGCTCGTCGCCGACGTGCCGCTCGGCGCGTTCCTCTCGGGCGGGGTGGACTCTTCGGCGGTCGTCGGCCTCATGGCGCGGGCCTCCGGGCGGCCCGTCAAGACCTTCTCCATCGGCTTCAACGAAGACAGCTACAGCGAGCTGAAGTACGCGCGCGTGACGGCCGAGCGCTTCGCGACCGAGCACCACGAGTTCGTCGTCACGCCGGACATCTGCCACGTCGTTGACGAGCTGGCGTGGCACTTCGACGAGCCGTTCGCGGACTCGTCCGCGATCCCGACCTACATGGTCTCGAAGCTGGCGCGCGAGCACGTCACGGTCGCGCTCTCGGGCGACGGCGGCGACGAGCTGTTCGCCGGCTACACGCGCTACGTGGTGGACCGCCGCCGGGGGGGCTTCGCCCGCCTGCCGCGGCTCGTGCGCAGCGGCCTGATGCAGCCCCTCAGCCGCCGCCTCCCGCACGGCGCGCGGGGCCGCAACTACCTTTACAACGTCGCGCTCGACCCGCTCGACCGCTACATCGACAGCGTCTCGACCTTCACCTCGCTGACCCGGCCCGCGCTCTACCGCGACGACTTCGCGAGCCAGCTCGGCGCCGGCGGCGCCGCGTCCCGCTTCCGCGAGTACGCCGCGCGGGTGGCGACCGGCAACGGCGTTGACCCGCTGCTCTACCTCGACAGCAAAACCTACCTGCCGGGCGACATCCTGACGAAGGTGGACCGGATGAGCATGGCCGTCTCGCTCGAAGCCCGCGTGCCGCTCTTAGACCACAAGCTCATCGAGTTTGTGACGCGCATCCCGGCCGACCTCAAGCTGAAGGGGCTGACGACCAAGCACATCTTCAAGCGCGCGGTGCGGGGGCTGGTGCCCGACGAGATACTCGACCGCCCGAAGCAGGGCTTCGGCGTGCCCATCTCGCAGTGGATCAACGCGGAGCTGCGCGGGCGCATCCGCGAAACCCTGACGGAGGCGCGCGCGCGGCAGCGCGGCTACTTCGAGCCGCACTACCTCGGCCTGCTGCTCGACGAGCACGAGCGCGGGCGGCGCGACCACTCGGCGCAGTTGTGGTCGCTCTTCATGCTCGAACTCTGGCACCGCACGTTCATGGACGGCGCCCCGGCCCGGCCCCGGGTCGGCCCGCCGGTCGAGCTGAGCGTGGCGGGCGTCTAGGCGGATAAGCGAGTAGGATTGATTCCATTATGTGTGGCGTTGCAGGTTTCGTATCGAAGGAGAGGGCGGACGGCGCCGGGCCGCTCGTGGCGGAGATGGTGCAGGCGCTGGCGCACCGCGGGCCGGACGGCGCGGGCGTCGAGCCCTGGCCGTGCGCGGTGCTCGGGCACCGGCGGCTGTCGATCTTCGACCTCAGCGAGGCGGGCCGCCAGCCGATGCTCTCGCCCGACCGCGCCGTCGGCGTCGTCTTCAACGGCGCCATCTACAACTTCCGCGAGCTGCGCCCCGAGCTGGAGGCGCGCGGCTACGAGTTCCGCAGCCAGACGGACACGGAGGTGCTCATCCACGGCTACCGCGCCTGGGGGATCGACGGGCTCGTCGAACGCCTGCGCGGCATGTTCGCCTTCGCGCTGTGGGATGACGCCGCCGGCAAGCTCTTCCTCGTGCGCGACCGCCTGGGCGTGAAGCCGCTGGTTTACGCCGCGCGCGGCGGCCAGCTCGCGTTCGCCTCGACCGTGCGGGCGCTCAAGGCGGGCGGCTTCGCCGGCGAACTCGACGAGCAGGCGGTGGCCGAGTATCTGGAGTTCGGCTTCGTGACGGACGCGCGCACCATCTACCGCGAGGCCGCGAAGGTGCCGGCCGCCTCCATCGTCGAGTGGTTCGACGGGACGGCGCGCACGCGCCAGTACTGGGCGCCGCCCGCGCCGCCCGCGGCCCCGGCGGCGCCGGCCCCTTCTTTCGAGGAGGCCGTGGCCGAAACCGAGCGGCTCTTCCTCCGCGCCGTCGAGCGGCGGCTGTACGCGGACGTGCCGGTCGGGGCGCTCCTGAGCGGCGGCGTCGATTCGAGCCTCATCTGCTGGGCCATCGCCGAACTCGGCGGCGACATCAAGTCCTTCACCATCGGCACCCCGGGCGACCCCTGGGACGAGACGGCCGACGCGCGCGACACCGCGCGCCGGCTCGGCGTCGCGCACGAGGTCTTGGAGCTCTCGCCGGGCGACGCCCCCGGCCCCGACGAGTTGGCCGCCGCCTACGGGGAGCCGTTCGCCTGCGCCTCCGCGCTCGGGATGCTGCGCGTCTCGAAGCGCGTCGCCGACGCGGCCACCGTCCTGCTGACCGGCGACGGCGGCGACGACGTGTTCCTCGGCTACCCCGAGCACCGCCACTTCCGCCTGGCCGAGAGGGTGGCGCGCACGCTGCCCGACGCCGCAGCCTCCGGCTGGGCCGCCCTACGCGCCGGGTTCCCGAGGTCGGGCGCGCTGCGCCGCGCCTCCTCCTTTCTCGACTACACCACGGGCGGCCTTGGCGCGGTCGCCGCCGTTCACGACGGCCTGCCGGTCTACTGGCGGCACGGCATGCTCGGCGAGCGCATGGCGGGCGTCCACCTTGAGCAGCGCGCCATCCCGAAGTCCATCGAGTCGGGCCGGCGGCTGCTCTCGGAGTTCCTCGAATACGACCGGCGGACGCGCTTCGTCGGCGAGTACATGACCAAAGTGGACGGCGCGACCATGCGCTACGCGGTCGAGGCGCGCGCGCCGTTCCTCGACCAGGAGCTGTGGGAGTACGCCGCCGCGCTGCCCTTCGACGTGCGGCTGAAGGGCGGGCAACTCAAGGCCGTCCTGCGCGAGCTGGCTCGTCGGAAGATCGGCGAGAGGGTGGCCTCCGGGCGCAAGCGCGGTTTCGGCGTCCCCGTCCAGCGCTGGCTCGTCGGGCGTTGGCGCGCGGCCTTCGAGGACGCGCTGAGCGACTCGCTCGTCGAGCGGGAGGGGTGGATCAAGGCCGGCCCGACCCTGGCCAGGCTCGGCGAGGCGGCGAAGGCCGGCTGGGCTCCCAAGCAGCTCTGGTACATCTACGTGCTGGAGTCGTGGCTCAGGCACGAGCGCGATGCCGGCGGGCCGGGGCCCTCTGGCTGTCCTCCTGCGTTGTCACGCCGCACGGCCCCGTCCATTATTTGACAGACTAAACCAAGACCCGACAACCGAAAGTCACCCCCCGAACCCCTGGATAGCTCGGAGCTACAAATGCAATCTTACCTCGCCAAACGACTCATGAACCTGTGGCGGAATCAGCCGCGCGCCGATGACGGCAGTTTGAACGAAATCTTCCGCCAAGCAAGGTATCTGGAAGGGACGCCGGAGGAGCAGCGGGCGCTCCGGCGCAGCTCTTCGGAGTGGCGCTACAGGTACGACACCGAGACGCCTTTCTTCGACCTCTACTTCCCCGATTTCGATTACCGGCGCTTCCTGGCGGGCAGGCGGGTGCTCGACTTCGGCTGTTTCACGGGCGGGCGCGGCGTCAGATGGGCCAAAGAATATGGCCTCGAAAAAATCTACGGCACCGACATCAACCCGGTCTACATCCAGGCGGCGAACGAATTCGCCGACGCGCACGGCGTGCCGCATGATTACAAACTGCTCGGGCCCGACGGCCGCATCCCTTTCCCGGACGGCGAGGTCGATACCATCGTCACTTTCGACGTGCTCGAACACGTCGATGACCTGGAGCGCTCGATGCGCGAGTGTCTGAGGGTCCTCAAGCCGAATGGCGTGATGTTCGTTGTCTTCCCCTCGTTCTATAACCCGCTGGAATCGCACCTGGATTTGGTGACGCGCATGCCCGCCCTCCAGTGGTTCTTCTCGCCGAAGGCGCTCTCCCAAGCGTACAGGGAGATTCTCGCAGACCGGGGGGCCGAGGCCGCCTGGTACGCGCCGCACGGGCGCGCCGCGTGGGAGAAACTGCCGACGCTGAACGGCACCACCGCGAGGGCCTTCCGCAGGCTCCTCGCGAGACTGCCGGTCGGTATACTCCATGAGACGCGGACGCCGGTCGGCGTGACCGGCCGGCGGTTCAGCGTCGTGCGCAAACTGGTCATCAAGCCCGTCCTGCAGACCGCCCTGGCCGTCCGCATCTTCGACGACCTTTTGCTGGATCGCGTTGCGATGGTGCTACAGCGCCAGTAGGGAGCGGCGCGGTTGGAGCTACGATGGGAAGTGGCAAGCGGCACAAAAGAAACGTCCTGCACCTGATCGGCAGCTTCCACCAGGGCGGCTCCGAGTTGCAGGCCGTCCAGTTGGCACGGTGGCTACAGGAGGACGGGCGCTACCGTGTTCACTTGGCTTGCTTCGACCGTAGCGGGGCGCTGCTCGATACTATCGGGGAGGGGACGCGGGGCAGCATCCAGCACTACCCGATGACCAGCTTTATCAGCCCGGGGGCTTTCAAACAGGTCGTCCGCTTCGCCGCTTACCTGCGTGCCAGCGAGGTCGCCATCGTGCAGACGCACGACTTTTACACCAACGTCTTCGGCATGGCCGGCGCCGCCCTGGCCCGCGTGCCGGTGCGCATCGCCGCCCGGCGCGAGACGGGGGGCTTCCGCTCCCCGGCACAGCTCCGCGTCGAGCGCCGGGCGTACAGGCTGGCGCACGCCATCGTGGCCAACGCCGAGGCGGTCAAGGCCCAACTGGTGAGCGAGGGCGTGCCGGCGGGAAAGGTGACGACCGTTTACAACGGGCTCAACCTGGGGCGCGTCGCGGCGGGCGCTGAGGTGCCGCGCGCCGAGGCGCTGGCCGCCCTCGGCCTGCCCCCGGACGCGGGGCGGCGCTTCGTCACCATCGTCGCCAACCTGCACCATCCCGTAAAAGACCATTCAACATTCCTGCGAGCCGCGCGGCAGATCCACGCGGCCGTCCCCGAGGCGGCCTTCGTGCTCGCGGGCGAGGGCGAGCTGACGGGGCCGATGCGCGCGCTCGCGGCCGAACTCGGCATCTCGCGCGAGACCTTTTTCATCGGCCGCTGCGGGAGCGTCGGCGAACTCCTCGCGGTCTCCGACGTGTGCGTCCTGAGTTCGAAGGCCGAGGGCTTCTCGAACTCGATACTCGAATACATGGCGGCCGCGCGGCCCGTCGTGGCGACCGACGTGGGGGGCGCGCGCGAGGCCGTCGTCGAGGGCGAGACGGGTCACCTCGTGCGGCCCGGCGACGACGGGGCGCTGGCGGCACGCGTCATCTCGCTGCTGCGCGACCCGGGGCGCGCGCGCGCGATGGGCGAGCGCGGGCGGAAGGTCGTCGGGGAGAAATTTTCCAGCGGGGCGCAACTGGAGCGCACGCTCGGCCTGTACGAGCGTCTGCTGACGAAAGCGCAGCCCGGCTCGGCCCGGCTGGTTGAGAGCGTGAGGCGTGAGGGCGCTTGAAGGCCGGGGGACGGGAAGAGAGTTATGACGCAGCGAAGCGAGTCGGTTGAAGAGGGTGTGGGGTCGGGGTGGCCGGAGGGCGGCCGGCGCCTGCGCGTGCTGATGGTCGCGCCGTCGCTCGACATGCTCGGCGGGCAGTCGCGCCAGTGCGCGCGCCTGCGCGGGCAGTTGCAGGAGGAGCCGTCGCTCGAAGTCTCCTTCCAGCCCGTCAACCCGCGACTGCCCGGGCCGCTCCGCCGGCTCCAATCCCTGAAGTACGTCCGCACGGTCGTGACCACGCTCGCCTACTGGGCGCAACTCGCCGCGCGCGCCTGGCGCTGTGACATCCTGCACGTCTTCTCCGCCTCCTACTACTCCTACATGCTGTCCGCGATGCCGGCCGTCCTCCTGGGCCGGCTCTACGGCAAGAGGGTGATCCTCAACTACCGGAGCGGCGAGGCCGAAGACCACCTGCGCAACTGGCGCACGGCCGTCCCGACGATCCGGCTGGCCGACGTGGTCGTCGTCCCCTCGGGCTACCTCGTCGATGTCTTCGAGCGCTTCGGGCTTCGGGCGCGCGCCATCCACAACATCGTCGAGCTGGACCGGTTCCGCTTCCGCGAGCGGCGGCCGCTGCGGCCCGTCTTCCTGACGAGCCGGCTGCTGGAGCCGCTCTACAACGTCGGCTGTGTCCTGCGCGCCTTCGCCCTCGTCCAAAAGGAGGTGCCGGAGGCGAGCCTGACCGTGGCGGGGGAGGGCTGGATGCGCGCCGAGCTCGAAGGACTCGCGCGCGACCTCGGCCTGCGCCACACGGAGTTCATCGGCGGCGTGCCGTTCGAGGGGATGCCCGACATGTACGACGGCGCGGACATCTACCTGACCGCGACCGACCTCGACAACATGCCCAGCTCCATCGTCGAGTGCCTCGCCGCGGGGTTGCCGGTCGTCACGACGGACGCCGGCGGCATCCCCTACATCGTCAAGCACGAGGAGACGTGCCTGATGATCGCGCGCGACGACCACGAGGCGATGGCGGCCGGGGCGCTGCGCCTGTTGGCCGACGGGGAGCTGGCCGCCCGGATCGCGCGCAACGCCCGCGAACACTGCCGCAAATTCAGTTGGCCCGCCGTGCGGCGTGAGTGGCTGAAGCTGTACCACGAACTCTCCGCCGCGGCTCCGGAGCCGCGGCGGAAGTACGCGGAGGGCGACGCGCAAAGCGCGGTGCGCGCCGAATGAGCCCGCTCCTCGACAAGCTGAAGAAATTAAGGGGTCGCAGCCTCGACGAGTTGCGCGTGCGCGGGGCGCAGCGGCTCGCCGCCGGCGCGGAGCGGCGCGGCTGGTCGGAGCAGTCCCGGCTGCCCGACGACCGCGCCTTCTTTCAACTGCTGGAGGGCGCAGCGGCCGCGACGGCCGCCGACCTGCTGGCGCACTTCCGCGCGCGGAGCGCGCCGAGCTTCTTCGCCTCCTTCTCGGACCGCGAAGGCACGGTCGAAACGCTCAAGCGCCGCTGGCCCGGGGCCGCCGGCGCCCTGGTCGAGCGGGCCGACCGCGTCGGGGCGGGCCGCTTCGACCTGTTGGGGCTGCGCGGGCTCTCCTTCGGCTCACCCGTGGACTGGCACCTTGAGCCGCTCTCCGGCAAGCGCTCGCCGCTCGTCCACTGGAGCCACATCGGAGAACTCGACCCGGGCGGCACGGGCGACAAGAAGATCGTCTGGGAGTTGAACCGGCACCAGCACTTCGTCACGCTCGGGCGCGCCTACTGGGTGACGGGCGACGAGCGCTACGCCGAGACGTTCGCCACGCACGTCACCTCCTGGATGGAGCAGAACCCGCCGAAGCTCGGCCTCAACTGGCTCAGCTCGCTCGAAGTCGCCTTCCGCGCCATCTCGTGGGTGTGGGCACTTCACTTCTTCCGCGACTCGGCGCGCCTCACGCCCGACCTCTTCCTGCGCCTGCTCAAGCACCTCTATCTGCACGCGCGCCACCTGGAGACGTACCTCTCGACCTATTCGAGCCCGAACACGCACCTGACCGGCGAGGCGCTCGGGCTCTACTACCTCGGCCTGCAACTGCCGGAGTTCCGCGCGGCCCGGCGCTGGCGCGCCGCCGCCGAAGCCATCCTGCTCGGCGAACTCCGGCGCCACGTCCGCGCCGACGGGGTCTACTTCGAACAGTCGAGCTACTACCACCGCTACACGACCGACTTCTACACGCACCTCTACGTCCTCGCGCGGGCGAACGGCGCCGAGCCGGGCGGCGCGCTCGCCGCCAAGCTCCAACTCCTTCTCGACCACCTCATGCACATCACGCGTCCCGACGGGACGACGCCGCTCTTCGGCGACGACGACGGGGGCAAGCTCCTGAAGTTCGAGGAGCGGCGCCCGAACGACTTCCGCGCCGCGCTCGCCAACGGGGCGGCGCTCTTCGCGCGGCCCGACTACAAATACGTGGCGGGCGGGGCGGCCGAAGAGACGCTGTGGCTGCTCGGGCCGGCCGGGCTCGCGGCCTTCGACGCCGTGGAGGCGCGCGAGCCGGCCGGCCTCTCGCGCGCCTTCACCGACGGCGGCTACTACGTGATGCGCGACGGCTGGGGCGCCGGCGCGAACTACCTGCTGCTCGATTGCGGCCCGCACGGCACGATGAACTGCGGGCACGCGCACGCCGACGCGCTCGCCTTCGACCTGGCCGCGCACGGCCGCACCCTCCTCGTCGATCCCGGCACCTACGTCTACACGGCCTCGCGCGAGCTGCGCGACTACTTCCGCGCCACCGGGTCGCACAACACACTGACCGTGGACGGCGAGTCGTCGTCCGTTCCCGCCGGGCCTTTCACGTGGCGGCACGTCGCCCGCGCCGCGGCGCGCGACTGGATCGCGCACGCGCGCTTCGACTACTTCGCCGGCGAGCACGACGGCTACCTGCGCCTGCCCGAGCCCGCACGGCACGAGCGCAGCGTGCTCTTCCTCAAGGGCGACTACTGGGTCGTGCGCGACCGCGTCGAGACCGACGGCGCGCACCGCTACGCCCTGCACTTCCACTTCGCGCCCGGCGCGGCCCCGGCCGTCGAGCGTGCGGCGGACGGGCCGCCGGCCGTGCGCGAGCGCGGCAGCGGCCCCGGCCTCTCGCTCTTCACCTTCGGCACGGGCGGGGGCGCGTGGCGCGAGGAGGCCGGGTGGGTCTCGTCCTGCTACGCCGGGCGCGAGCGGGCGCCCGTCGTGAGCTTCGAGGCCGAGGGCCGCGGGGGGCGGGAGTTCGTCACCTTCCTCGTCCCGCGCGCCGCCGGGTCGGACGCCGAGGTGCGTGTGCGGGAGCGGGGGGTGGCGGGCGGCCGCGCCTTCGAGGTACTCTCGGGCGACGGCGCGCGCGACCTGCTGTTTCTGGGCGACGCGGCGGCGGCCGCCGCAGGAGGCTTCTCCGCGGCGGACTTCTCCGTCGAGGCCGATTGCGACTGGCTGTGGCTGCGGCGCCCCGCGTCCGCGGAGGAGCCACGGGAGCTGGTGCTGGTCGGCGGGCGGCGCCTGTCGGTGGGCGGGCGTGCGATAATAGACGGCCGGGGCGGCGTCGGGTATGCGGTCGCCCGGCACTCAGATGGCGTGTGGCAGGTCGAGGCGGACGCGGGCGCGCAGGCGCGCGCCCCTGTGCCGGGCGGCGGGCGCGACCCGCGCCCGGAACCGGAGGGCGTGAAGTAAGTTTATGTGTGGCATTAACGGCATCGCATTTTCGAGTCGGTCGGGGCGGCGCGTCGAGCGGGAGGTGCTCGAGCGCATGCGCGACTGCCTGACGCACCGGGGGCCGGACGACTCCGGCCTCTACACGGACGGGCGGGTGGGCCTCGGTCACCGGCGGCTGAGCATCGTGGACGTGGGCGGCGGCCACCAGCCGATGACGAACGAGGACGACACGCTCCACATCATCTACAACGGCGAAATCTACAACCACGCCGACTTCCGCGCCGGGCTCGAAGCGAGCGGCCACCGCTACCGCACGCACTGCGACACCGAGACCATCCTGCACCTCTACGAGGAGCACGGCGCGGCCTGCGTCGAGCGCCTGCGCGGGATGTTCGCCTTCGCCATCTGGGACGAGCGCGCGCGGGAACTCTTCATCGCGCGCGACCGGCTCGGCGTCAAGCCGCTCTACTACGTACACGCCGGGGACGGCTCGCTCTACTTCGCCTCGGAGATCAAGGCGCTGCTGGCCGCGGGCGCCGTCGCGCCGGAGGTCAACCACCCGGCGCTGCCCGACTACCTCGCGAACCACGCCACCTCCGGCGAGGAGACTCTCTTCCGCGGCGTCAAGCGCCTGCTGCCCGGACACACCCTGACGTGGCGCGACGGCGCCGTGAGCATCCGGAAGTACTGGGACCTGCAGTTCGCGGGGGGCGACCACGGCGGCCGCGAGGCGGACTACGTCGCCGAGTGGGCCGAGATGTTCCGCACCTCGGTGCGGCTGCGGCTGATGGCCGACGTGCCGCTCGGCATGTTCCTCTCGGGCGGCATCGACTCCTCGGCCATCGCCGCCGTGATGAGCGGCATGGTCGCCGAGCCGATCAAGACCTTCTCGGTCGCGTTCGCCGAGCGCGGGGCCAACGAGCTGCACTACGCGCGGATGGTGGCCGAGAAGTTCAAGACCGACCACCACGAGGTCGTCGTCAGCCCCGAAGAGTTCTTCGCGGCCCTGCCCGGGCTCATCTGGCACGAGGACGAGCCGCTGGCGCACCCGGCCAGCGTGCCGCTCTACTTCGTCTCGCGCCTCGCCGCCGAGCACGTCAAGGTGGTGCTGACGGGCGAGGGCAGCGACGAGATGCTGGCCGGCTACTACCGCTACCGCAAGACGGTCTACAACCTCGCGCTGGGCGAGCGCTACCACCGCCTGCTGCCGGCATCCTTGCGCGGGCTGGTGCGGCGCCGCCTCGAAAGCCTCCCCGCCGCCTCGCCCGTCAGGCGCAAGCTGTCGCGCACCTTCCTCTGCCTGCCGCCGGACATCGAGAGCCTCTACTTCGACAACTTCTCCGTCTTCGGCCGGCGGCTCCAGGCGGGGCTGCTGACGCCCGCGGCGCTCGAACGCGTGGGCCGGCCCGACCCCTACGCCGGCGTCCGCGACCTGCTCGCCGAGACCGACGCCGACACGCTGCTCAACCGCCTGCTCTACGCCGACACGAAGACCTACCTGCACGAGCTGCTGATGAAGCAGGACCAGATGAGCATGGCGGCCTCGGTCGAGAGCCGCGTCCCGTTCCTCGACCACAAGCTCGTGGAGTTGACGGCGCGGCTGCCCGAGCGGATGAAGCTGCGCGGCATGACCACCAAGCACGTGCTGCGCGAGGCCATGCGCGGCGTCCTGCCCGAGCCGATTCTGAAGCGCAGCAAGATGGGCTTCCCCGTCCCGCTCGGCGCGTGGTTGCGCGGCCAGTTCCGGCCGCTCGTGGACGAGTACGTGTTGGGCGAGCGGGCGCTCGGGCGCGGCCTCTTCGCCCCCGACTTCGTGCGCGGCCTCGCCGCGCGCCACCAGTCGGGCGCGGAGGATCACGCCGAGCGGCTGTGGATGCTCCTCAACTTCGAGATGTGGCAGCGGCAGTTCATCGACGGCGAGGCCCCGGAGGCGCCGCCGCGCGCCGTCAGGGCCGAGGCCGTGGGCGTCGCGTAGGGCGGACGGGATGATGACAGACAGACCCTCGACGACGACTGCGGCCCACGCCGCCGCCGACCCGTCCGCGCTGCTGCGCGGGCGCGACATCCTCTGCTTCAGCCACGACTGGAGCGGCGACCCGCTCTCGAAGACGCACGTGATGCGGCTGCTCGCGCGCGACAACCGCGTGCTGTGGGTCAACTCCATCGGCTACCGCACGCCGACGGCTTCGAAGGCCGACATCACGCGCGCCTTCAAGAAGCTGGCGGCCGTCGCCACGCCGCTCCGAGAGCCCGAGCCGAACATTTTCGTCCTCAACCCGCTGGCCATCCCGGCCTACGGCAACCCGCGCGTCCGCGAACTCAACCGCCACCTCCTGCGCTTCCAGGTGCGCCGGGCGATGCGCAAGCTCGGCTTCCGCCGTCCGCTCAACTGGGTCTTCAACCCGGCGGCGGCCGTCATCGCCGGCACGCTCGGGGAGGAGAAGGTAATCTACTACTGCGTGGACGAGTACACGGCCTTCTCCGGCGTCTCCTCGACGGCGCTGGCCGACCTCGAACGGCAGTTGCTGCGCCGCGCCGACCTGGTCATCGTCTCGGCCGACCTGCTCTACGAGTCGAAGTCGCCGTTCAACCCGCGCACCGTCATCGTCAGGCACGGCGTTGACTTCGAGCACTTCCGGAAGGCGCTCGACCCCGCGACGGTCGTGCCCGCGGAGGTCGCCTCCCTGCCGCGCCCCGTGATCGGTTTCTTCGGGCTCATCGCGGACTGGGTCGATCTGGAGCTGATGGCGCACGTAGCCGAGCGCTACCCCGGCGGCTCGCTCGTCCTGCTCGGCAAGGCCACGACCGACACCTCCGTCCTCGAACGCATCCCCAACGTCCACCTGCTCGGGCGCAAGACCTACGAGAGCCTGCCGGCCTACTGCAAGGGGTTCGACGTGGCGCTGATGCCGTTCCGCATCAACGAACTGACGCTCAACGCCAACCCGCTGAAGGTGCGCGAGTACCTGGCCGCGGGGCTGCCGGTCGTCTCGACGGCGATCCCCGAGGTGGAGGGGTTGGGCCTGTGCCGAATCGGGCGCGACCGGGAGTCTTTCGTGCGGGAGGTGGAGGCCGCGCTCGAAGACCCGGGGCCGAGCGCGCAGCGCAGTGAGGCCGTCCGCGGCGAGAGCTGGGCCGCACGCGTGGACGAAATTCGCCGCCACATGGCGGAGCAGTTGGGCGCGGAGGCGTAGGGGTTAAGACGGGCGCCGACGGGTCAGTGGCGGCGGCGCCGCTCTTTCGCGTGGAGTCGCTTCTCCGCGCGCTTGTCGAGCGCGGAGTTGAGGAACATGGCGACGGCCATGCAGCCGCCGACGAGCAGGAAGGCCAGGATGGTCATGTTCAGGACTTACCGTCGGCCGCGGACGACGTCAGCCGCGCGGCGGGCTACGAACTCTGTTCGCCACGGCGCCGCCGCCTCAGCCGCGTCGCCGCCGCCCCGGCCAGGCCCGTGCCGAACAGGAGCAGCGTGACGGGCTCGGGCGTGGCGACCGTGAACTGGCGCTGGGTGAGGCCGCCCACGTTACTCACCGTCATGAAGCCCGGGCCGCTGAAGTTGACGGTGAAGAGCGGGTTGGTGTTGAAGAACATGTCGTCCATCGTCGCGTAGGCCGTGACGCCGCCGGTCAGAAGCGTGTCGTTAAAGCTGAGGGAGCCCGAGAAGAAACTCGAAGTCGTCCCGTTGTAAGTCACGAAGGGGAAGCCGATGCTTTGCGTGACGCTGTTGAGGGTGAAGGCCGAGGGCGACCCCGGCGGGATGTCTCCGGTGTAGTTGAGGGCGAAGTTCGGGGCGGAGAGGTTGACCGTAGCGACACCGGAGAGAGTGGTGACGCTGCCGCCGGTCAGCACCACGGTGTCGGCGCGGGCGTCGTGCGCGAGCAGACAGAGGGCGAAGAGGGCGAGCGCGGGGAACAGGGCGATTTGTTTAAGCATAAAGGTAGTCGAAGGTATATCTTCCGTTCTGGTTCGCGGCGGAGTGTCGAGGCGGCGTTTTTCGGACTCTCCGGCTTGTACTGCGGAAGGGGAAAATCTTGAGACCGCCTCGTCGGCAGCCCAGAGAAGATAACAGTAATCCGCGGCCGGTTCCAGCAAAAAGTGGGGCGCGCGGGGTCGGGAATCCGGGAGTCCCGGCGTCTGACGGCGACCCGGCGCGCCGTGTTAGACTAAATCTCCCCTCTGCGGCGGGGCCGGGGAAAGTTCATGATCGCCCGCCGACATTCCGACTTGCGCGCCTCAAACATCCGAAGGCCGGGCAGGGGTCGTTCGATTCTTTTAACGTATGAAACAGGTCCTACGCAAAGGTCTGAAAGACATCGTCGTCGGCGAGGTGCCGGACCCGGTGGCGGGTTCGCACCACGTCTTAATCCGGCCCTTCTACTCGCTCATCAGCAGCGGCACCGAGACGGCCGACATCCACCAGGACGGCGTCGTCAAGGAGGTCGCCGAGAACCCCTCGCACCTGCGCAAGGTGTGGGAGGTGATGAAGCAGCAGGGGCCGCTGCGCACGGCGGCCGAGGTGCGCGCCAAGTTCAGCGAGTACGCGGCGCTCGGCTACTCGGGCGCGGGGCTCGTCGTCGCCAAGCACCCGACCGTGGCCGACCTGGAGGTCGGCGACCGCGTCGCCTACGGCGGCGAGGGCACGGGGCACGGCGAGACCATCGTCGCCGGGCGCAACCTCGTGGTGCGGGTGCCCGAGGGGGTGGCGTTCGAACACGCCTGCTTCACGACGCTCGGGAGCATCGCGATGAACTCGGTGCGCATCGCCGAGGTCGGCCTGGGCGACACGGTCGCGGTGATCGGGCTGGGGCTGGTCGGACAACTGGTGGCGCAACTGGCTCGCGCCCAGGGAGGCCGAGTCTTCGCCATCGACATCAAGCCCGAACGGATCGAGCTGGCGCGCCGGCTCGGCGCCGACCACGCCCTGCTCGGCGGTTCGGGGACGCCGCAGGAGGTCAACGCCCTGACGGGGGGGCGCGGCGTAGACTGCGTCATCGTGGCCGCCGCCTCGAAGTCGCCGGCCCCGGTGCAGCAGGCCATCGCCCTCTGCCGCGACCGCGGGCGCGTCGTGGTCGTCGGCGCGATGCCGCTCGACCTGCCGCGCGACGAGATGTACATCAAGGAGCTGCAACTTTTGATGTCGCGCGCCTACGGCCCCGGCAGCTACGACCCGGCCTACGAAAAGCAGGGGCAGGACTACCCTTATGCCTACGTGCGCTGGACCGAGAACCGCAACATGGAGGAGTTCCTGCGGCAGGTGGCGCTCGGGCGGGTCGAGTTGCAGCCGCTCATCTCGCACCAGTTCGCGCTCGAAGACGCGGCCGAGGCTTACCGGACGATCATGAACCCGGCCGCGAACAGCCTGGCCGTGCTGTTGCGCTACCCGGCGACAGACGAGCCCGAGTCGCCGGCCTTCGAGCCGCGGCGGAAGGTGGCCGTGCCGGCGGGGCCGGCTCCGGTCGCGGGGGCGGGGCTGCGCGTGGCGCTCACCGGGGCGGGGAACCTCGCCCGCTGGGTTCACCTGCCGAACCTGCGGAAGATTCCCGGCGCCTCGCTGCGGGCCGTGCATTCGGCGAGCGGCGCGCGCGGCAAGAGCTACGCGGAGCGCTTCGGCGCCGCCTACAGTTGTTCGGACTATGAAGAAGTCCTGCGCGACCCGGAGGTGGACGTGGTGCTGATCGTCACCCGCCACGAGCACCACTTCGCGCAGGCCCTGGCCGCGCTGCGGGCCGGCAAACACGTCTTCATCGAGAAGCCGATGGCGCTGACGGACGACGAGTGCCGCCAGCTCTACCACGCGGTCCGCGAGACCGGCCGGCAGTTGACGGTGGGCTTCAACCGCCGCTTCGCGCCCTTCTACGCGGAGCAGAAGAGGCTGCTGGCCCGGCGCACCACCCCGGCGGTCGTCAACTGCCGGATGAATTCGCCGGGGCTCGTCGGCTCGTTCTGGGCCGCCGACCCGACCTTCGGCGGGGCCGTCCTCGGCGAGGGCTGTCACTTCGTTGACCTCATGTACTGGCTGCTGGAGTCCGAGCCGGTCGGCGTCTCGGCCTACTGCCTGCCGACGGGCGAGCGCGACCCCATCGGCGAGAACAACGTGGTCGCCAGCTTCCGGTTCGCCGACGGGTCGATCGGCAATTTGACGTATTGCACCGTCGGCAGCAAGACTTCCGGGGGCGAGCACGTAGAGGTGTTCGCACAGGGCGTCGGCGTGTCGGCCGAAGACTTCAAGCGGCTCACGGTCAAGACGGCGCTTCGGCGCACCAGCCGGCGCCTGTGGGGGGAGAAGGGCTACGCGGCCCAGCTCGAAGCGTTCTTCGAGGGCTTGCGCTCCGGCCGCCAGCCCGCCGTGACGGTGCGCGACGGCGCGCGCGCCACCGTCGCCTGCCTGCGGATGCTCGAATCGGCCAGAAGTTTGACGCCGCAGACCATCGACCTCGACGCCGTCTTAAGTTAGGTGGCAAGTCCGGCCGGCATGAAACGTCCCGGCCTCCGCGCCCCCGGTGGCGCCGGAGTTTCGTTTCGGCGGCGGGCGGGAGAAAGACCGCGTTTGAGCTTGAGAGCGAACCAGACGCACCGTAGGCGGCGGGGGCGTGGGCGGGCGCTGCCGCTCGCGCTCGTCTGCCTTCAACTCTTCGTCGTCCATTTGACCCCGGCCTGCGGCTACCAGCGGCGCCCGCACACGGCGACCGCGACGCCCCCGGCCGACGGCGCGACCGGGGCTGCGTCTTGGGGCGCAGAAGTCGGCGGGCTGGTGCGCTTCCCCTCGCCGGAGGTGGCCTTTATCGCGGGGCCGCAGCTCGAAGTGGGCCACCCCTCGAACCCCGCACCCTGGTTCGACCAGAATGGAGTAGCCAAGGGCAGGGAGCACGGCGCGGCCTTCCCCGCGGCGCCTCCGGGCGTGACGCCCTGGGCGGGCACGCTCACGGTTACGCGGGGGAGCGCGGCCGTCCTCGGCTTAGGGACGCGGTTCAAGGCCGACCTCACGGCGCCCCCCAGCGAGTACAACTTTCTCATCGCCGACGAAGCGGGCGTCCCGCGCTTCTATTACGTCGCGGCCATCTTGGACGACACGCACCTACAGCTTACCGCCCCCTACCGTAACGGTTCGGGGTCTGCGCGGACCTACGGGGCTGTCACCGCCGCCGACCTCGACGCCTACGTCAACCTCAACTACTACGACCAGGCACTGGTGCAGTACGTCAACTACTACCGGACGGGGGACGCCGCCTTTCAGGGCTACGCCCGGAAAATCTCCGACTCTTGGTGGAAGGCGCCTCAAATTAATGAGGGGAAGACTCCGGCAGAAGACTCCTTCGCTCCCCGCAACTCTTCGCTGGCGGGACTGATGCTTCGCGCCCTCGACGGGCGGCCCGAGATGTGGCCGTGGATTACGGCGTACGTCCGCGCGCAGTTCCAGACGTGGGTCGGCACCCCACTGGGGTGGTATCGCCCCATGAAGGATGAGATGATCGCCGGCCGGGAGCCCGAGCCGAACGGCAAGACCTTCCCGCACGGCCTCTACAGCGGCGTACGCGACCCCGGCTACATGCTGCTCTACGCGGCCAACCTCGCCCGCGTCCACCCGGACCCGGGCATACGCGAGGAGTTTAAAGCTAAGGCGCTCGACGCTGCCGTCAACTACTACGCGAGGTTCCAGCGCGTCGTGCCCCCGGCCGACGGCGGCTTCTACTTCGAGTTGCCTGACCTTACGGGGCTGACCACGCAGCCGTTTCAGGAGGGGCTGCTGGGCGAGGGGCTGATCGCCGTCCACCGGCTCACTGGGGACGAAAGGCTCAAGCCCGTCATCACCCGCCTGGCCGAGCATCTTTACCTGAAGACCTACAACCCGCGGGGCTGGCGCGCACTCTACTACTTCGTCGGCGGCAAGCTGGGGGCCATAGACTGCGCGGCGGGCTGCGGCATGGCCTCCCAGCCGTTCCCCCCCGCGGACAATTCGCAGATCGCCGAGGCGCGGCAACTCGCCGGCACGATGGTTCACACCTTCGGTTACGCCTACTTGCTCACCGGGGACGCGAAGTTTAAGACCTGGGGGGATGAGATTTTCGATGCCACTTACTCCGGCAAGGACGGCCGCAGGGGCTTGGCCGCCTTCCGGGCGAAAGAATACGATGAGGCATACCGCTCCGCGGGCAGGTACCTTGCGTGGCGGCTGGCGCACGGGGGGGCGGTGAACAGCTCGCCCGCGCCCGCGCCCCCGGCCCCCGCCCGCGCCGAGGCCGCCGGGGGCAGCGCCCCGGCAGACCTCATCGCGTCAGCGCTGGCGGAGGCCCTGAGGCTGTCGTCCGGCGCGCCTTCGGAGGCGCAGCTTCAGGCTTTGCTGGGACAGATCGAGGGCGCGCGCAAGGCGTTCGCCGACGAGCAGGAGCGGTTCACGGCGCCTGCCGAAGTAATCGCCGAACTGAAGGGTGCCGCCGAGCACGCGCGGAACGCGCTGTTGATAGTCAAGTCCTCGGGCGGCCCGGGCGAGGAGGCGAAGGTGCGGGTCGGCTGGGCCGCCGCACGCTTAAAACGAGCGGGCGAGCGGATCAAGCCACGCGCGGGCAAATAACCGCCCGCGGCGGACGCACGCCGGTGCACGGGCCGGAGCGGGGTTTAACGAGTGCCCGAGGGTTTGTCGCTCGAAGCGCGGAAAAGACGGTGGTGGCGGTGGGCGCGCACCGGCATGCTACTGCTGGCCGGCTGGGAGCTGCTCGCGTGGGGCGCCGCTCTGGCGCTGGTGGCGACCGCGGAGGTGCCGAAGGCCGACGCGCTGGTGGTCTTGAGCGGCTCGACCAGTTACGTCGAGCGCGCCCTCTGGGCGGCCCAACTGTTCCGCGAAGGGCGCGCCCCGCGCGTCCTGCTGACGAACGACGCGGCGCGCAGCGGGTGGTCAACCGCCGAGCAGCGGAACCCTTACTTCGTGGAGCGCGCGGCCGAGGAACTGCGGCGCGCCGGCGTGCCGGCGGAGCGGATCGAGGTGCTGCCGGGAACCGTCGGCGGCACGTACGAGGAATCCGTGCGGTTGCGCGAATACGCCGCGGCGAAGGGTCTGCGCTCGCTGCTGGTCGTGACCTCGGGCTACCATTCGCGCCGCGCCCTCTGGACGCTGCGCCGCGTCTTCGGGGCGGGCGGCGTGGAGGTCGGTTTGAGCGCGGCCCCGCCCGGGGCGGCGACGCCCCGGCCCGCCATCTGGTGGATGTCGGCCGGCGGCTGGCGTGTGGTGGCGGGCGAATATTTGAAGTTAATCTACTACTGGCAACACTACGGCTGAGGCGGGGATTTTCGACGCGTGAGAGGCTTAACCGAGGAGAGCGACGGCACAGTGACGGCTGAGCGCGAGGCGGCGGGCGTTGGGGGAGCACGCGCGGGAGGTGGCGCGGGGCGAGTGCTTCGAGTTCGGTCAGAACCGGGCGAAGTTTCCGGAGCCGTTGAACGACGAGCGCATCGGCGGGGCCGAGGCTTCACTCCGGCAGATGCTCGAATGTGAAGACCCGGCCGGCAAAAGCTTTCTCGACATCGGCTCCGGCAGCGGTCCCCTCAGCCTCGCGGCGCGGCGGCTCGGGGCGCGCCTCCATTCCTTCGATTATGACCCCCGCGCGGTCGTTTGCACGGCGGAGCTGAGGCGCCGCTACTTCCCCCGACGACGCGGCCCGGATGGTCGAGGGCGGCTCGGCTGCAACGAGTTCGTCTTCAACAGGGAGGAATGAGGCCGCGGGCCGCCGGTGGAAAAGCGGAGCGCCGGGCTGGGCTCAAGCGAAAAGTGAAGGGGGCCGCGCTCATCAGGCGCGGCCCCCTTCGTCCGTGTGGGGCAGGCGTAGGCGCGCCTAAGTAAAGTGCGCGCCCGCCCGCCTCCGCGCCGGCGAATGGTCTTCAACAAGTCCGGCCGCGGCTCCCGAAGCGGCTCGTGCGGCTCCCGCGCTCTGTCGGACATCGCCGCCTTCCCAAGCCTCCGCGATGTCGGGCAGGGCTCCAGAAAGGCCATCGCCGAAGAGCCGGCCGAAGACGGCGGCACGGGTCGGCGTGTCCCAACTCCACGCTTCGTGCTCGCCGCCGACCCGCCCGGCGGGCCGCACGGCGACCGTGCCCGAGGCCGAGAAGTTCAAGTCGTCGCGGCCGGCGGAGGCCGTAAAGGAGTACTGCGCCGGGGAGAAGGTGACCTGTGCGGCGGGCGCCGGGCGAACGATGACCGACTGTCCGGAGTTGACCTCGAAGCTGTAGCGGCCTTGCGCGTCGGTCGTGCGTGCGCCGACGGCGTCGCCCCAGCGGTCGTAAATGACCACGCGGTGTCCGGCCAGCGGAGTCGAGCCGGAGAGCACCCGCCCTCCCATAACGTAGACCTGCTGTGTCGTCGGCGTCGGCGTCGGCGTCGGCGTCGGCGAGGCCGTGCCGGTCACGAAGTCCAGGTCGGTGCGGCCGCCCGCGACCGTGAACGCGTACTGGGCCGGCGAGAAGGTGCCACCGGCGCCCGCGTCGGGCCGGATGATGACCGACTGTCCGGAGTTGACCTCGAAGCTGTAGCGGCCTTGCGCGTCGGTCGTGCGTGCGCCGACGGCGTCGCCCCAGCGGTCGTAAATGACCACGCGGTGTCCGGCCAGCGGAGTCGAGCCGGAGAGCACCCGCCCGCCCACGAAACCCTCCTGCACGGGGTAGGGGGTCGGCACGGGCGCCGGCGAAGGAGTAGGGGCGGGCGTGGGCGTCGGGGAAGCGCCGGCCGCGGCGAAGTTGAAGTCGCCCAGCCCGTCGGCCGCCGTGAAGGCGTATTGGGCGGGCGTGTAGGCGTGGGCTCCTTCCGGGCGGATGACGACGCGCTGCCCCTGGTTGACCTCGAACCGGTAGCGCCCCGAGGCGTCGGAACTGACCGCGCCGATAGCATCGACGCCGGCACCGTCGTAGATGACGACGCGCTGTCCGGCGACCGGCACGCCCCCCGCGGTGATGAGGCCGCCGGCCGTCCCCGCCGCGGCCGGCAAAGGCGTGGGCGTGGGCGTCGGGGTGGGCAGCGGGGTCGAGGAGCCGCCGAGGGCAGCCGCGAGCTGGTCGAAATCGCACCCGATGTCCTTGCCGTCGGTGGCCGCGTTTTTGTACGGGCTGGTCGTGAGCAGGCGGTAGTTGCCGGCGGAGGTGTCGGTGAAGCCGATCTGCTCTACGCCGGGCGGCAGGGCCGTGTCGGGCGGGTAGAGTGAAGAGGCCCAGCCGTCGGGGTTGGCCAGCACGTTCCGCTGGAAAACATAGCCGGGGAAGCGCTGGGCCAGCGTATGGACCCCCCGCCCCTCATTGTTATCACCGTAGACCAGCGAGCCGGTGGTCAGGTTGTTGCGGAAGACGAAGCCCGAGGCCGTCTCGGTGCTCCCGTCGGAGGTCGTGTAGAGAACGTCCCCGTTCTGGATGACCGTGTTGTGTTCGACGTGGAGGTCGCGCGGCCCGCCGTCGCGCAGGCTGAGCATGAGGAACCAGCCCCCGCCTTCCGTGCCCCCGTCGAGGAGGTTGTTCTCGATGGTGATGCGTTCGGCGAGCTGGGATGGGTAGTTGTAGTCCGAGCCGAGGATGTTGATGAACTGGGTCGTGTTGCGGACGATGTTGTTGGTGAAGCGGACATCGCGCACCGTGCTCTGCGGCCCGCGCCCGCTCTCGTTGCGCGGGGTGAGGACGATGGCGTAGCCGCTCTGCCCGCCCGCCCAGTTGTTCTCGAAGATGTTGCCGTCGATGGTGACGCGCTGCGCGTTCTTGAGTTCGAACAGGTTTTTGACGAGCCAGACGCCGCGCCACGAGGGCGGCTTGAAGAAGTGGTTGCGCCGGATTTCGATATCGGAGGGCACCAGTCCGGAGATGGTCGGGTCGGCGCCGCCAAACATGAGATTCTCCGTGGCGCCCTCGACGTAGTTGTTGATAATGCGGAAAGGCCCGGGGCCGTCCCAACCGCAGATGGCCTGCGACTCGAAGTACGCGGCATGAATCTCCGAGATGTAGCAGCCGAGGATCTCCGTGTGCGCGCTGTTGAGCGCGATGCCGCGCTTCAGGTGGTAGCCCGGCAGGCCGTGGATGTAGCAGCGGTCGAGCGTCAGGTGGTGCGGCACGGCCGCGAGCGTGCCCTGCAGATTGTCACCCTGGGCGAGGGTCACGAGGTCGCTGACGAAGGCGTTATGGTCGCGAAGCGTTATTTCGAGCCCGACGACGCGGTAGTGGTGCGCGCCGGGGGCCGTCCACAGCGCGGGTTGGTTGTAGCCCGGGCTGGCGAGCTTCGCCATCAGCGGCGCGTGCTGCGGTCCGACGCGCTGCCCCGCGGCCGGCAACTCACCCGCGCGCGAAGACTGGATGGTCACGTACGCGTCGCCGACCTTCTGCGGGAGGAGGAATGAGCCGACGAAGGTTGCGCCCGCCTCGACGTTGATCGTGTCGCCGGGTTGGGCCGCGTTAATGGCGGCCTGCAGATCGCCCCCGGCCGCGACGGTGAGTGTGGCCGCCGCCGCCTTGCGCTCCGCGCCGGCCGCTAGCAGGAACGCGAGCGCGGCGAGAGCTAAGAGACGGAGCGGGGGATTGGACACACGTACAGACACCCGCCGCACGGCGGGCTTAGGGGAAACAGTCACTAATTCACCTCGATGTTATTTCTGGATTGACCCTGTGGGACGGCCGTCGAGCCATGCTAGGAGGCAACGGTCAAAGTCTGTGGCCAGACTTCGCGGCTGACTCTATCTCTCTAGCATTATCGGCTCCGGAAGAAGGTGTACATTCTTCCCGGCCTACCGCGGCGGGATTTGAAAAGCGGGATTAATTTAACTAACCCCCCGAGGGCGGGTATTGCAACTTCGTTGCGATTGCTCTCTAATTCACTCCCATTGAAGAAAGTCACTTCAGCAGGCTACGGCCCTCGCCTTTCGCCGGTCGGCCATGGCCGGCGAATAAAACGCTGCGCTTGAAAAAGCTCGGCCCCCGGGATATAAGTTTCGTACTCTTCGCTCGTTAATTAAGCCCATTACACCTTACCCGGGCAGACTCTGTGGAGTTACCATGATCGCTTCCATCCTGCGCGCGTATGTGAGGTCGAACCTGCGCGGCTCGACGCGTGTCACGACCTTCCTTGCCCATAGGTTAAAGGCTCTGCAATGCTGTCCCGTCGTCGTCGGTGACTTGCCGCCAACCTATTTGGACTTGAGGGAGCCCACCGCACAGCAGTGGCTGCGGGACGGGGTGTTCGAAGCGTGGGAGTGCGGGGAGCGCAGGGTGATGCGCGACCTTGTCCGAACCGGCGCCGTCATTTTCGACATCGGGGCGAACCTGGGACTGCACACCGCGTACCTCTCACGGCTCGCCGGGCCGCAGGGCAAGGTGTACACCTTCGAGGCCAACCCGCGACTCCACCTGACGCTCAGAGCCACCTGCCGCGGTCTCGGCAACAGCGAACTCGTGCCCTTCGCCCTTGCCGAAGAGGCCGGCGTACTCGACCTCTTCGTGCCGTTGGATCACACGATGGCAAGCTTGAAGGATTGGACGGCCCTGGCGACGGAGCGCGTCATCTGCGAAGCGCGCCGGCTCGACGACCTGACCCTCCCCGCGCCCGACTTCGTCAAAGTTGACATCGAGGGGGCGGAACTATCCGCCTTTGAAGGCGCGCGCGCCATGCTCGACAAGGAGGAGGCGCCGGCGATTCTCTACGAGGCCAGCCGCAAGAACGCGGAAGCCTTCGGCCACGGCGTCGAGGCCGCTACCGAATATCTCGCCTCCCTCGCCCGCCCCAACTTCTCTTTCTACGTCGTCGGGCGCGAAGGGGAGGTTTCGTCCCTGGAAGGCTTTGATTTCGACCACGCGAACATTCTCGCCCTGCCAGCCAGCCGCCGCTGCGAAGCGGCCGGACTCCGCGTGGGATAAAACGGACTGCCGCGCACGTCTACCCGACATCCCACGGTGGAGACTTGTGTTGTGACGTGGGGCACTCTTTAAACGCCCCGCTCCGGACGGGTGTTGTCCTTCTTTTGGCATAGAGTCGCAACCTACCCGCAACCACGTCAGAGAGTATGCACGGGTTTAATCGGGAGGCTTTTGGTTTTAAACCTGAACTCACTTACCAGTCACGGCGGCTCTTATTGAGTCGGCGGTCCCAACCAGAATCCCCTGAAAACTTGACTCCCAAGGTTAATACCGCCCGCCGTGAACGCTTCCCCTATTGGCTTCATACATAACTTGCGCTGATATCTTCCCACGTCCTACCAGCAAATCATCTGCTTGTAACTGGTCGTCGGCACGTCGACCACGCCCCGGCGGGACAAACCCCCGGCACACCTGCTGAACACCGGCCTGACCCGGAACAATCAGATTTGAAGGGTTCCGGGCACCCGGCGAGCGCGGCTGATTCCAGCTAGTTCCGCCGGCATTCAGGGCGCCGCGAGCCTGGGATAGGAAGTAGCCAGGGTCATCGGCGCCGGCCGGGACGCGCCCGCCCCTCATAGCTCAATTCGGCAATACATTGTGAGCTAAGGACACGCGCAGGTACCCTTTTAATCGACTGATACCGCGCCTGCGTGTCTTCTTTTTGGGTTAAACATGGACATACAAAGAATTTTCTTGACAAACAGTTCGTACAATTGTTTTATTATTGTGTCTGCGGCTGAAAACCCTTTCGCCGCAATGTTCTTTGGGAATGAGACGATTGCACACGATAAAGGCAAACCTGTCGCGAGGCAGGGACGCAAAGCCAAGAGTCTTCCGCCCACGCCCTTTTCAGAGCGGCGCCAGGGGGGAAGATGGTCTGGTTGCCGAAGGCGATCGGAGCTCGTCGGGTCCAGACCCCGCGGGCGGCGGACATCCGCCGCGCTGACGCTGGCGCCCGACCGGAACCAACAGCCCTATTTGCCTCCCGTGTCGTCCCGGTTCCCAAACCTCCGTCGTTCCTTCCTCTCGGTTCTTACCTATTAGTCTCCGTCAAGTGGTGTGTCGGCCGCGCGCAGGCGGGGTCGGCGGAGTCCGTCTCCGCCGACCCCGCGCCGCGGCGGGCGCCTCTTGCCGTGCCCGCGTCTCCTTCCCGCTCTGTGCCCCCGACGGGGGCGCGCTCTCCAGTCCAGAAGAAGGGCTCCTAAAAGATGTCAAAGCACAGCCGGGGCGGGGTCACGTTCAAGCCTACCGCATACTCCCAATTCCTGCGCCAGATTCTCACCGCTCTCTTGCTACTCGCGCCGCTGTCCGGCATCTCGCCCGCGGCTCTGGCCGGGCCGGCGCCCGAAGCCTTGGCCACCAGCGCCGACTTCGTCTCCTTCCCCTCGCCCGAGGTGGAGTTCATCATCGGGCCCCAGCTCAAGAGCGGTAGCGCGCTCAACCCCGCGCCGTGGTTCGACCAGAACGCGTTCAACCGCGGCCTGGAACTCGGCGAGGAGTTCCCCGCTCAACCTCCGGGCACCACGCTCTCGGCGGGTACGGTCAGCGTGACGAACGGCAGTAGAACGGTCGTCGGCACCGGCACGCGCTTTCTCACCGACTTCGCCGGCGGGGCCGCCACGGGCTATCACGTTTTGATCCGCGACGGCGCGGGGGTGACGCGCGACTACATCTTGGCGGCCGTCACCGACGACACTCACCTGACGGTCTCTGTCGCGTGGCAGCAGCCTTCCGCGTCGGGGCGTGCCTTCTCCAAAGTCTCGGCGGCGGAATCCGACGCCTACAGCAACCTCAACTACTACGACCAGGGGCTAGTCCAGTACATCAACTACTACCGGACGAATGATGCACGCTTCCTCGCCCACGCGCGCAAGATTGCCGACTCTTGGTGGAAGTCGCCGTCGATCGCCGAGGGCGGGGTCAGCCCCGGAGCCAGTTTCGCGCCGCGCGGCTCCAGCCTGGCGGGGCTGATGCTGCGCGCGCTCGACGGCCGCCCCGAGATGTGGCCATGGATCACGCAGTACACGCGCGAGCAATTCTTCAACTGGTGCGAGCGGCCTCTGGCATGGTACCGGCCGCTGACGGACGGGATGCTCGCCGGCACCGAAGCCGAGCCCAACGGCAAGATTTTCCCCCACGGCCTCTACTTCGGCGTGCGCGACCCCGGCTACTCGCTTCTCTACGCCACCTTTCTCGCGCGCGTCCACCCGGACGCCGCCGTCCGTGAGGAGTTCAAAGCTAAAGTCCTTGACGTGGCGGTGAATTACTACGCCCGCTTCCAGAGGGTGGTGCCGCCTGCGGACGGCGGGTTCTATTTCGAGCTGACCGACTTCGGCCTGACCGGACTCACGACGCAGCCCTTTCAGGAGGGTCTACTCGCGGAGGCGCTCATCGCGGTTCACCAGTTGACGGGTGACGCGACCGTCAAGGCGGCAATCATCAAACTCTCCGAGCACCTTTATGGCCGCGCCTACAACCCGAAGGGGTGGCGCGGGTACTACTACTTCGTCGGCGGCGCTTTCACCGACGGCCCCTCGTGCGCGAACGGGTGCGGGGCGGCCGCGACCCCCTTCCCCCCGGTGGACGCAACCCAGGTCGCCGAAGCGCGGCAGCTCAACGGAACGGCCGTTCACGTCTTCGGCTACGCCTTCGCCATCTCCGGTGACGCCCGCTTCAAACAGTGGGGCGACGAGATTTTCGACGCCACCTTCAGCGGCGCGGACGGCTACCGCGGCCTCGCCTGGGGGCGTGCGAAGGAGTACGACGAGTGTTACCGCTCGGCGGGCAGGTATCTCGCCTGGCGGCTGAACGACGGCACCCCGCTGCCCACCCCGACCCCGACCCCGACCCCGACCTCAACCCCGACCCCGACCTCAACCCCGACGCCGGTCCCGACGCCTACCCCGCCCCTGTCTACGGTGCTGAGCTACGGCGGGAAACTGCTGTCGGGATCGACCCCGGTCACAAGCAAGCGCGTTGTCATCTACAGCGTGAGCGGCGACCCCATCGGGTCAGCCGTCACTAACGCCGAGGGCCGCTACAACTTCGAGGTCAACAGCGGCCAGCAGGGCCTGATTCGCCCCGAGGCGAGCAGCGGGGAAGCGTTCTCCCCGACTCAGTACTCGTTCACCGCCTCATCCAGTCGCAATGATCTGGACTTTGTTTCCGGGTCCCCGACTCCGACGCCGACACCTATGCCGACCCCGACTGCGACGCCGACGCCGACTGCGACGCCGACGCCTGTTGCAAGCACTTTGACGGCGAGCATCACGAGTCCGGTCAGCGGCGCGCAGTTCGAGACCGCGGCCAACATCACGATCACGGCCACGGCCAGTGGCACGGACGCGGTCGGCACCAAGGTGGAGTTCTACTCGGGGACGCAGTTGCTCGGCACGGACACGACCGCGCCCTACAACTGCGCCTGGAATGACGTCGCGGCCGGCAGCTACATCCTGACCGCCAAGGCGATAAATAACGTCGGCCGGAGCGCGGTCTCCAGCGAAGTCAAGGTGACCATCAAGAGGGCCGGCGCGGCGGTCGGCAAGGCGAAGAAGAATGCCCAGACGGTCAGCAATTCGCTCGCCGAATTGTCGTCGAGCAGCAGCCCCGAGGGCTCCAACACCCCGGTGTCGGAAAGCACGGGAATTTCGGCCGGGTCTCAACTCGCCGACGTGACTGCCGACACTCAGCAGGCGTACAACGACTTCGCCGCCGAGCGCGACAGCTACGCCGCGGCCTCTAAGATCGACGCCGAGCTACAGAACGCCGTCAACTACGCGAGGAGCGCCGAGGCGCTGGCCGGCCGCGGGCAACTGAAGGACGTGGTGAGGGAAGTGAGGGATGCCCTGCGGACGGCCATCGATTACCTGGAATTGGCCAACGTTCACATGCGCTACGGCGACGTGCCCAACCCGGCGGCGTTCGCGGAGTTCTTCGTCCGTCAGCATTACGTGGACTTCCTCAACCGCGAGCCGGACGAGGACGGCCTGAGGTTCTGGTCGGGCGAGATCACCAGGTGCGGCGGTGACGCGCAGTGCGTCCAGGTCAAACGGGTCAGCGTCTCGGCGGCCTTCTTCCTCTCCATCGAGTTCCAGGAGACGGGCTTCCTCGCCCACCGCCTCTACCGGGCGACTTACAGCCGCATGCCTTCGCAGGCGGAACTCATGCGCGACGGCGAGGAGATCGGCCGCGGGCTCATCGTCGGCGGGCCCGGGTGGAGCCAGAAGCTCGAAGGCAACAAGGCGGCCTTCTACCGCGAGTGGGTGCGGCGGCCCGGCTTCACCGAGAGGTTCGGCGGCCTGTCGAACGAGCAGTTCGTGGACGCTCTCATCGCGGGCTCGGGCGTGGCGGTGAGCCCCGCGGAGCGTGACGCATGGGTGGCAGCCCTCGGCGCCGGGTCGGAGCGCTACTACGTCCTGCGCCAGCTGGTCGAGCGCAAAGAGTTCGTGCAGGCCGAGTTCGCGCCGGCCTTCGTCATGATGCAGTACATGGGTTACCTGCGTCGCGACCCGGACGCGTCCGGCTACGGCTTCTGGCTTAATAAGCTTAACGAGTTCGGCGGCGACTACATCCGCGCCGAGATGGTAAAGGCCTTCCTTGAGTCTACAGAGTACAACCGGCGCTTCGAGGACAGGTGACGGCTGCGGCGCGGGCAGAGCCCCTACGTGTGGCTGCACCGGAACTAGGTTTACTAGGCGAAGGGCGGGAAGGGAGGCACATGTCTCCCTTCCCGCCCTCCTACACTGTTAACCCGCCCGCTTCCCGCCCCCGCGCATTTATCATTTGCCCGCCCAAAGGTAATTGCTCTATACTTCGGGGAGCGGTGTGCAGTGCTCTCCCTGCCTTCACACTACTTATTCATAAATGTCCGGTGGCGAGCACAGGCATCGTCACCAGACTGGTACGCCTTAATGAGTTCAGTCCCCACCCGCCATCTCTGGATGCCGGTCTTAATTGCCGCCGCTGTCGCGTTTGTCTACTGGGGCGTCCTAGCTCGGCTGGGGCACTTCTGGTGGGAGGACGAGAACTACTCACACGGGCTCCTCATTCCTTTCGTTATCGGCTACATACTCTGGACGGAGCGCGGGCGCCTGGCCTCGCTCGTGCCTCGGCCGCGGGTCTTCCTTGGCGCCGCGGCGGTCGTCTTGGCGCTGCTCATGCTGTGGGTGGGGACGGCCGGGGCCGAGCTGTTCACGCAGCGCACGTCGCTCATCCTGCTGCTCTCGGGGCTCGCCGTCTACTTCCACGGGTGGCGGCTGCTGCGCGCGCTCGTCGTCCCGCTGCTCCTGCTGGCCCTGGCCATCCCGATCCCGACCATCGTCTTCAATAAGGTCGCCTTCCCGCTGCAACTCTTCGCGTCGCGCTGCGCCGTGTGGACCATGCGCATGTTCGACATCCCCGTCCTGCGCGAGGGGAACATCATCGAGCTGTACCCGCTGGGCTCGACGACGACGAAGAAGCTGGAGGTCGTCGAGGCGTGCAGCGGCATCAGGAGCCTGATGACGCTGGTCACGCTGGCCGTCGTCTTCGCCTATTTCACGAGCCCTTCGGACGACGGGGGGCGGGGCGGGCGGCGTTTCGAGCGCTTCCGGACGCTGCGCGCGGTGCTGATCGTGCTGGCGGCGGTGCCCATCGCCATCATCACCAACGCGGGGCGCGTGAGCGGCACGGGCGTGCTGGCGCGCTACTACGGGACGGAGGTCGCCGACGGCTTCTTCCACGAGTTCTCCGGCTGGGTCATCTACGTCGTCGCCTTCCTGATGCTCTTCGCCTTCGGCTGGGTGCTCGACCGCTTCGACCCGACGCGGCGCGGCGGGCGGGGCGGCGGGGCTGCGGCGGCGGCGGTTAAGTCCGAGACGGTCGAGACTTCCGTGACGGCAACGGGGGTTCCGGTCGGCGGGGAAGGGACGGCGGGTTTACAGAGATGAGGAATAAGACTACACAGTTCTGGGCGATGGCGGCGCTGCTCGTGCTGGGCGGCGCGGTCGTCAACTTCTGGGCTCTGGCTGGCGAGGCGCGCACGCCGCGGAAGGCCCTGGCCGAGTTCCCGGCGGAGTTCGGCGGCTGGCGGCAGGCGGGGCGCGACGTCCGTTTCGACGCGGCGACCGAGGCCGTGCTGCGCGCCGACGACTACGTCTCGCGCGACTACGCGGGCGCGGGCGGGGGCTTCGCCTCGCTCTACGTCGGCTACTACTCGACGCAGCGCACGGGCGCCACCTACCACAGCCCGCTCAACTGCCTGCCCGGCTCGGGCTGGACGCTGAACGACCCCAAGACCGTCGAGGTCAAGCCGGCCGACGGCCGCGCGCCCTTCCGCGCCAACAGCTTCGTCATCGAGCATGGTCCCGAGCGGATGCTGATGCTCTACTGGTATCAGGGGCGCGGCCGCGCCGTGGCGAGCGAGTACGCGGACAAGGTCTACACGGTCTTCGACAGCATCCGCCTGCGCCGCTCCGACGGCGCGATGGTGCGCGTGCTCGTCCCCTTCCGCGGCTCCGAGCAGGAGGCCGAACAGGCGGCCGCGCAGTTCGCCGCCCACGTGGCCCCGAACCTCCCGGCCTACGTGCCGGATTAGACGAGAAATATTCTTGATTTTCGCCCCGGGGTGGGGCATTTTAGAGGAAGTGGGGCGTCTTTAGACGTTTCCTTCAAAGGTCGTTCCCGCACGGCGTGCCCGCCGGGAGGGAGCGAACGAAAACGGACGGTTCGAAGACTCCGCCGAGCGGCCTTGCCCGCCGCCGACAGAGGAAAAGGCCGGTTCGGTTCAGGTAGAAGCGACGGAGTCGCGCGTAGAGTTCGTGCCCCGTAGATCGATTAGCCCCGGTCTGCGAGTCGCGTCGGGCGTCGCCGTCAAGCCAGTTAAGGAGTGCCAGTCAGATGAACCTTCAAGAGTGCCCGCGCGCCCGGGGTCTCCGGGCGCCGCTCGCCGTCCTGCTCGCCTGCCTCGTCCTGCTCGCCGCAGGCTGCTCCAACCCCGAGAAAGCGAAGGCCGAACACGTCGCGCGCGGCGAAACCTTCCTCAAGGAGCGCCGCTGGCAGGAAGCCTCCATCGAGTTCCGCAACGCCATCCAGATCGACCCGAACCTGGCCCCAGCCCACTGGGGTCTGGCGCAAGCCTACGAACAGCTCGGCCGCGGCGCCGAGTACATCGAGGAGCTACAGAACACCGTCAAGCTCGACCCCGCGAACGTGCAGGCGCGTCTGCGGCTGGCGAACGGCTTCCTGGCCGCCTTCGGGCGGCAGAAGCAGTCCGACTACCTCGCCGAGGCCGAGCGCCTCGCCAACGAGATCGTCGCGCGCGAGCCGAACAACCCTGACGGCCGCATCCTCCAGGCCAACGTCCTCTTCTTCAAGGGCGACGTTGCGAAGGCCGAGCAGATGATCAAGGAGGCCGTCGCGCTCGACCCGCGCCGCATCGAGTCGCACATGGGGCTCGCGCGCTTCTACCTCCAGACGAACCGCCCCGCCGACGCCGAGCGCGTCTACCGCGAGGCCATCTCGGTTAACGACCGCTCCTCGCTCGCCCACGTGGAGTACGCGAGGTTCCTGACGCAGTCGGGGCGCGTCGAAGACGCCGAGGCGCAGTTCCGCAAGGCCGTCGAGGTCGACCCCGAGAACCGCGACGTGCGCTGGGTTCTCGCCAGCTACTACCTCGTCAACAGGAAGTTCGACCGCGCGGAGGAGGCTTTCAAGGCTTGGGCGCAGCTCGACTGGGACAAGCCCGAGGGCAAGGCGCGGCTCGCCGACTACTACGCGACGGTCGGCCGCTACGACGAGGCGGCGAACCTCTACCAGGAGATCGTCAAGGCTTCGCCCGACTACGCGCGCGGCCGCTACCGCCTCGGCGAAATCAGCCTCCAGCGCGGCGACGCGCCGGCCGCCGCGCTGCACGCCGAAGAGCTTTTGAAGAGCAACGCGCAGGACGCCGACGCGCTCTTCCTGCGCGCGCGCACGCGCATGGCCACGGGCAAGCTCAAGGACGCCATCGCCGACCTGAAGATTGTGCTCGACGCCGAGCCGCGCTCGAAGCTGGGCCTCTTCTTCATGGCCGACGCGCTCTACCGCGACGGGCAGATGGAGCAGGCGCGGGCGCGCGCGGGCGACCTCGAACGCTACTACCAGGACTTCCTGCCGACCAAACTCATCCAGATTCAGATCGAGCTGGACTCGGGCGACGCCGAGGGGGCGAAGCGCGGGGCCGACGAGCTGCTGAAGAAGCTCCAGGACGCGGCGCCGAGCGGCGACATGACGCCGCAGCTTCTCGCCGACGTGAAGACGAACGCGCACCTGCTCAGGGGTAAGGCCGCGCTCAGGCTCGCCGCGCAGGCGCCCGCGCAGTTGCCGGCGGCGCGCGCCGACTTCGAGGCGGCGCGCCAGTCGTCGCCCAACTCGCCCGTGCCTCACGTCAACCTCGCCGACGCCGCCGCCGCCGAGCGGAAGTGGGATGAGGCGTGGCAGCACCTCGACCGCGCGCTCGCGCTCGACAAGACTAACTTCCAGGCGCTGACCGCGCTCATCAACCTCGGCTCGGCCACGGGCCGGCTCGGGGAGGTGCGCGGGCGCGTCGAGCAGTTGGCGAACGAGCAGCCGAACAGCGCGCAGCTCCAGTACCTCCTCGGCCAGGCTTACCGCAACGGGAGCCAGCAGGAGGCGCCCGACGCGCAGCGGGCGGAGGCGGCGCTCAGGCGCGCCGTCGAGCTCGACGCCGACTTCGTCCCGGCCTACACGGCGCTCGCCGAAATCTACTTCGGCACGCAGCAGCCCGACCGCGCCATCGACCAGTACAAGAAGATCACCGAGAAGCGCCCCGACGACTTCGTCGCCTACCGCAACATCGGCCTGATCGAAGCGGGCCGGAACAACCACGACGCGGCGGCTGAGTACTACCGGCGCGTCCTCTCCATCCGGCCCGACGAGCCGGTCGCGGCCAACAACCTCGCGGCGCTCTACGGCGACCACGGCAAGGGCAACCCCGAGGAGGCGATCCGCTTGGGCCAGGACGTGGTGCGCCGCTTCCCCAACGAGCCCGGCTTCGCCGACACGCTCGGCTGGGTCTACTACCGCCGCGGGCTCTATCGCGACTCGGTCGAACAACTCAAGCGCGCGGTGGACGGCGCGGCCAAGCGCGGCGCCGACAACTCGCTCTACCGCTGGCACCTCGGCGCCGCGCTCGCCAAGAACGGCGACAAGGCGGCCGCCCGCCGCGAGCTCCAGAAGTCGCTGGAGCTGGCCTCGCAGGAGGAGCAGCGCTCCGCCAAGCCGCCCACCCAGACCCCCGTCGAAGAGGTGCGCCGCACGTTGGAAAGTCTTTGAGGAAGTGATGAGTGATGAGTGATAGGAGGAAGAAGCCTCCGGCTCTTTCCTGTCACTCATCACTCATCACGGCGAATGGAGTGAGCTATGAGTGTTGATTTCAGGCAGCGGACGCCAGGCGAGCTGGCGCAGATGGTTTGGCGGAGGAAGTGGATGATCGTGCTGCCGACCCTGGCGGTCGCCGTGGCGGTGGCCTACGTGGTCTGGCGGCTGCCGAACGTCTACGAGTCCACGACGCTTCTGACGGTGAGGCCGGCGAGCATCACGACCAGCGGCGTCGCACAGCTCTCGGACAGCGACCTCACGCTGCGCATCAACAACATCACGCAGGAGGTCACGAGCCGCAGCACCCTCCAGCCCCTGATCGAGCGCTTCAACCTCTACGCCGTCGAGCGCAGCCGCGGCGCCTCGATGGACGGGCTGGTCGAGCAGATGCGCACGCGCGACCTCAAGATCACCCTCAACACGAGCCGCAACGACATCACCAACGGCTTCTACCTCTCCTTCCGGAGCCAAGACGCGCGCGACGCCCAGCACGTCACCGAGGCGCTGGCCGCCAAGTACGTCGAGAGCCAGCGGAACGCCTCGCGCGACGAGACGACGCTCACCAAGGAGTTCTTCACCGAGCGGGTGAACGAGCAGAAGGCCAAGCTCGACGAGATCGACCGCCGCCGCCTCGCGGCCATGCAGGGTAGTATGAATCACCTGCCGAGCCAGTCGCAGGCGCTCGTCGGCCAGCTCGCCGGCCTGCGCGAGGAGCAGAAGGCGCGCATCACCGAGATCGGGCGCCTCAACGATCAGATCTCCAACCTCAGCCGCATGGCCTCCGACCTCGGGAAGGTCAGGGAGCAGCAGGTCGAGGAAGTCATCGCCCAGATGCAGGACCCGAAGAGCACGTCCGCCTACGCCGAGCTGGTCAAGCGTAAGGCCGAGCTGGAGTCGCAGAAGCAGGAACTCTCCCTCAGATTCAAGCCCGCCGCGCCCGAGATGAAATCGGTGCAGAAGCAGATCGACGAGATGGAGCGGCAGATGAAGGACATGGTCGAGGAGCACAAGCGCAAGGTCGAGGAGACGCGCCAGCGCCTCGAAGGCAAGCTCGACCCGCAGGTCAATGCCTACAAGGGCGAGATCACCCGACTCCAGGGCGAGGTCAAGCGGCAGCAGGAGCTGCTCAACCGCGCCGAGACCGAAATCCTCACGGTCGGCGGGCGCATCAACGACGTCCCGGGCACCGAGGTCCAGCTCGAAGCCATCCAGCGCGAATACCAGACCGAGAAGGGCATCTACGATCAGATGGTTCAGCAGCAGCAGCGGGCCGAGATCGGGGCGGACGTGGCCGGCCGCGCGCAGGGCGAGTCCATCGCGGTCATCGACCCGGCGAGCCTCCCGCAGCAGCCGGTCGCGCCGAAGCGGCCGCTGCTGATGCTGCTCGGGCTCGTCGCGGGCCTGGCCTGCGGCGTCGCGCTCGCGGCCGCCTTCGAGGTGCCGCGGCTCCTGACCGTCCAGACGAGCGAGGACGCCGAGCACTACACGGGCCTGCCCGTCCTCGTCACGCTCCCAATGCTTTTGACGGCGCGCGAGCAGCGCAACCTGAGGGCGCGCCGCGCGGCGCTGGCCCTCGCCGCGGTCGTCGCCACGGTCGTGAGCGCCCCCGCGCTCGCCTTCATCCTGAGACGCCTGCACATCGTCGAGATGTTCGCGTCGAGAGGATGAGAAGGTGAATGGTCAACGGTGAGCAGTAAATAGAACTGCATTTCACCACTCACCATTCACCATTTACTGACCGGAGGTCAACGGATGTACTTGGACTTCTACGGACTGAAGGAACTCCCGTTCGCGCTGACGCCCGACCCGCGGTTCATCTACTTCACGCCTTCGCACACGGAGGCGATGGCGAACCTGCACTACGGCATCGAGAGCGGCAAGGGGCTGATCGTCGTCACGGGCGAGGTCGGGACGGGCAAGACCACCATCCTGCGCTGGATGATGAACCGGCTCGACCGCACGGTGCTCGTCGCCTACATCTTCAACCCGCGGATGACCGTCTCGGAGTTCTACCAGTACATGTCCTCGCCGAAGCTGTTGGACGTGCCGCGCTGGGAGAGCAAGTCGGAGCTGCTTTTGCGCCTCGGCGAAGTCCTCGACTCGCGCCACTCCAGGGGCCTGCGCACCGTGCTCGTCATCGACGAGGCGCACGGCCTCTCGCCCGCCGTGCTCGAAGAGATACGACTCATGTCGAACTTCGAGTCCGACTCGGCCAAGCAGTTGCAGATAGTCCTGACGGGGCAGCCCGAGCTGCGCGACGTTCTGAACCAGCCCGGGCTGCGCCAGCTCAAGCAGCGCGTGGCGCTGCGCTGCGAGATCAAGTCTCTGCCCGACATCGAGGAGACGGCGCGCTACATCGCCTCGCGCCTGCTCGCCGCCGGGGCCGAGCGCACGGACGTCTTCACGCCCGCCGCGGTCGATCTCATCTTCCGCTGCTCGGAGGGCATCCCGCGCCAGATCAACAACATCTGCGACAACTCTATGCTCGCGGGTTTCGCCGCGGGCGCGCGCCACGTCGGGCGCGACATCGTCGAGGAGGTCGCCGAGACCTTCGACCTCCTGCCGAACGCGCAGCGCGGGCGGCAGACGGGCGAGGAGCGCGCCGCCTCCGCGCGCATTTTCACCGCCGCCGGGCGCTCGGAGCTGTGGGCGGCCGAGGCGAGCAGTTCGGGCGTGCCCGAGGCGCCGCCGCCGCAGCAGTCGGCCGTGGGCCGCGCCTCGCAGGTCAGCCACGAGCAAGAGGTCGAGCGCGAGCTGGAGGGCGGCGGCGCGAAGGCGCCCGAAGCCGAAGACCTCAGCCGCGCCTTCCGCGATAGGGACAGCAAGGGAGATTCGTGATGGGCAGAGTTTACGAAGCACTGAAGCGCGCGGCCGAGCAGAACGGCCCGAAGGCCGAGGCCGCAGCCGCCGAGGAGGGGGGCGCCGCGCCGCCGCCGCCCGAGTCGAACGGCAACGGCCACGCGCACGCCCCCGCCGCGCCGGAGGGCGCGCCGAAGGCCCCCGAATACCTCTTCAACACGTCCAGACACTTTCAGTCGCCGGAGACGGCGCACACACCAGCGCCCAATGAGCAGACGTTGGCGCCGGGCGGGTCGGCACTCCCCGCCGGGCAGGCTTCGCGTGCTGCTGGGGCAACTTTGGGCGCTGCCGGTTCGGCGCGCGAGACGGAGTTCGTCACCCTTGACGTCTCCGCCGAGCGCGTCGAACCACATCTTGTCGCCGTCACGCAGCCGCGCTCGTCGCACGCCGAGCGCTACCGCTCTTTGCGCACGCGCGTGCTCCACGCCGGCGAGCGTCGCAAGATGCAGACGTTCGTCATCACCTCCGCGGGCGTCATGGAGGGGAAGACGCTGACGGCCATCAACCTCTCCTGGCTGCTCGCGCAGACCGACGGCGTCAAGGCGCTCCTCATCGACGGCGACCTGCGCAACCCCAGCGCGGCCGACTACCTCGGACTCGACGCGCCGACCGGCCTGTCGGAGGTGCTCGCGGGCGAGGCGAAGCTTGAGGAGGCGATCATCAAACTTGAGCCGGCGGGGCTGCACATCCTGCCCGGCGGCTCCGCCCGCGATGACGTGGCCGAGATACTCTCGGGGCCGCGCTTCCTCGCGCTCTTGAAGGAGGTGCGGCGCATGTTCGACTACGTCATCATCGACGCGCCGCCGCTCGGCATCTTCACCGACGCGACCGTGCTCATCAACCGCGCCGACGCCGCGCTCATCGTCGCGCGCGCCGGCAAGACGCGCTACGCCGCGCTGGAGCGCCTGCTGGAGCCGCTCCCGCGCGAGCGCCTGCTCGGCGTCATCCTCAACGGCTCGGACGAAAAAATGAACGAGCAGAACTACTACTACCGCCGTTACTCCGCCGCGCGCCGCGGCGAGGGGGGCGAGGAGTAAGGACTTGGCTTCGACCCGCCTGAACGTGAGGACGCTGCTGCTCATCGTCGCGGAGGCTCTGCTGATCTTCCTCGCGATGGTGACGGCGGCCCACCTGCGCCTGGGCTGGTCGGGCGCCTACTACGAGCTGAACGAGAAGGGCGGCTTCCTCAAGGCCGTGGTCGTCACCGCCTTCTGCCTCGCGGCGTTCTACCTCTACGACCTCTACGACTTCGTCGTCATGCACGACCGGCGCGAGCTGGTGCTGCGCCTCGTGCAGGCGCTCGGGCTCGCGTGGGTCGCGCTGGCGATTACGATGTACCTGGCGCCGGGGCTGATGATCGGGCGCGGCGTCAGCCTGATCGCGCTGCCGCTCGCGCTGCTGCTGATGGTCGGGTGGCGCGTCTGCGCGCACTGGCTGCTCGGCCACCCGGGCGTGGGCGAGAAGATTCTCATCGTCGGCTCGGGCGAGTCGGCCGTCGAGGTCGCGCGCGAAGTCCTTGAGCGGCGCGACGCGGGCTTCCGCGTCGTCGGCTTCGTCAGCAGCCGCCCCGAGCTCGTCGGCCAGAGCCTGCTCAACCCGCGCGTCCTCGGGCTGACCGACGACCTCGCCCAGATCGCGCGGCGCGAGGGCGTCAACCGCATCGTCGTCGCGCAGGGCGAGCGCCGCGGCCATTTCCCGACCCGGCAGCTCCTCGACCTGAGCCTGTCGGGCGACGTGCACATCGAGGAGTGCGCCAGCTTCTACGAGCGGCTGACGGGTCGCGTCTCGCTCGACATGATGCGGCCGTCGTGGCTCATCTTCTCTTCGCGCGCGCGGCAGGCGCGCCTGTCGGCGGTGCTGCGGACGCTCTTCCACCGCGGCGCGGCGCTCGTCGGCGCGGTCGTCTCGCTGCCCGTCGCGCTGGTGACGGCGGCGCTGATTAAGCTCGACTCGCCCGGCCCCGTGCTCTACTCGCAGGAGCGCGTGGGGAAGAACGGGCGCCCGTTCCGCGTCTACAAGTTCCGCTCGATGCGCACCGACGCCGAGCGCGACGGCCCCGTGTGGGCGAGCAAGCAGGGCGACGCGCGCACGACGCGGGTCGGGCGCGTCATACGCAAAATCCGCGTGGACGAGATTCCGCAGTTCTGGAACATCCTGCGCGGCGAGATGAACTTCGTCGGCCCGCGCCCCGAGCGCCCGCACTTCGTCAAACAGTTGGCCGAGGAGATTCCGTTCTACGAGCAACGTCACCTCATCGCGCCGGGGCTGACGGGCTGGGCGCAGATCAAGTACCCCTACGGCGCGTCGGTCGAGGACGCGCGCCAGAAGTTGCAGTACGACCTCTTCTACATCAAGAACCAGAGTCTCGTGCTCGACGCCGTCATCCTGTTCGAGACAGTCAAGACGATCCTCTTCGGCCGCGGCACGTGAGGCGCCGCCCGGGGACAGTCGTCAACTTCGGAGGTTTGAAGTTATGAAGTCGAAATCGAGAGTCGCCGCCGTATTACTGCTCGCGCTCGCCGCGCTCGCGCCGACCGCGGGACTTGCGCAGCAGCCGCCGCCGCCGCGGGACGCCACGCAGAAGCCGCAGGCCGGCGAGCGCCTGGAGCCCGACGACAAGCGCGAGGTGCGCCCGGACGTGCCCGAGAAGGCTCTCGCCAACCGCGTCGAGCAGATGAACGAGGACGCGCAGGCCGAGGTCCCCTACTACAACAACTTCCTCTCCAACTACCGGCTCGGCCCCGAGGACGTGATTTCGGTCTCGGTCTTCGACCTGCCGAAGTACTCCAGGGCCGGCATCACCGTCCCGCCCGACGGCCGCATCGACTACTACCTCGTGCGCGGCGGCATCCAGGTCGCGGGGAAGACCACGCAGCAGGTGGCCGACGAGATCGGGCGCCACCTCGACGAGTACATCATCGACCCCAAGGTCACCGTGTCGCTGGAAAAGGCGATGTCGGCGCGCTACGGCGTCCTCGGCGACGTGGCGCAGCCGGGCATCCGGACCATGACGCGGCGCATGAGCGTCTACGAGGCGATCTCGGAGGCCGGCGGCGTGCTCCGCACCGGCGACAAGAAGAAGGTGACGGTGCTCCAGTGGCAGGCCGACCGCACGCTCAAGCCCATCATCATCGACGTGGCCGCCATCGAGAAGGGCAAGGCGCCCGACAGCTACTTCCTCCGCCCCGGCGACCAGATCTTCGTCCCCGGCAACAGGTGGAAGACCGTCAACGATGTGCTCAAGGTGCTGCCGGTCATCAGCTTCGCGCGCATCTTCACCGGAGGGTTCTGATGCAGGGCGCAGGGCGCAGGGCGGGGGGCGCAGGGATGAAGGCTCGCGTGCTTTGTGCGCGGGCCTTGTTCCTTTGCCTGTGCCTTTCGCCCTGCGCCTTCGGCCCCGCGCCCTCGGCGGCGCAGGCCGCCGCGTGGGAGAGGCAGCGGACGGGGACGTTCGCGTGGCTGCACGCGGTCTTCTTCGTGGACGAGCGGAGGGGCTGGGCCGCCGGGAGCAAGGGCGCGCTGCTCTCGACCGCGGACGGCGGCGCGACGTGGGAGCGGCGTAAGCCCCCGACCGAGGACGCGGTGCGCGACATCTTCTTCCACGACGCGGAGACGGGCTGGCTCGTCTGCGAGCGCAGCATGTTCAAGCCGATGGAGAAGGACGAGTCGGTCTCCTACCTCCTGAAGACGACGGACGGGGGCGCGAACTGGTCGCGCGTCGAGGTGACGCGCGGCGCCGACGTTGACCTGAAGCTCGCGGGGCTCCACTTCGCCGACCGCGAACACGGCTGGGTCTTCGGCGAGATGGGCGCGCTCTTCTTCACGGGCGACGGCGGCGGCAGTTGGGCGCGCCAGCGCGTGCCGACGAAACACCTGCTGCTCGGCGCGACGTTCCTCGACGCGCAGACGGGTTGGCTCTCGGGCGGCGGGATGACCGTCCTCAAGACGACGGACGGCGGCGCGTCGTGGCGCGCGGGCACGGTCTTCCTCCCCGCGGAGGTCGAGGGCGCGCAGGAGCCGAGGGCGACGAGTCCCGGCCCGGGCGAGCCGAACTGGAACGAGTCGCGTGTGGTCGGCGGGCGGCGGCTCAACGCCGTCTGGTTCGCGACGCCCGGGCGCGGCTGGGCGGTCGGCGGCGAGGGCGTCATCATCACGACGGACGACGGCGGCCGGACCTGGCGTCCGCAGAGGTCGGGCGTCGGCGACGACCTCCACGACGTGAGGTTCTTCAACGAGGCTGAGGGCTGGGCGGTCGGCCGCGGCGGCGCGACGCTGCACACGACGGACGGCGGGCGCACCTGGGCGGACGCGAAGCGCGTGACCCCGCACGCGCTCGAACGCCTCTACACGGTCGGCCGGCGCGCGTGGGCGGTCGGCTTCGGCGGGACAATCGTCGCCCTGAAGTTCGAGGGCGGAGGGTCGCGGGATGAATAAGTTTTTGAAGACCGGGACGACTCTGCTCGTCCTCGCGTGCGCGCCGTGCGCGTGGGCGCAGGAGCCCGCGGCGCCGAAGAGCGGCGAGGCCGTGCGCGAGCGCCGGGTCGCGGCCGAGGCGCCGCGGGAGGAGCCGGAGCGCGGCGCGGCCGCCGAGCCGGGCGGCCTGGGCGAAGAGGTAGAGGCGCTGCGCGCGAAGGCCGAGTCGGCGACGAACCCCGCGGAGCGCGCGCGCCTGCGCCTGTCGCTGGCGGTGGCGCTGGCCGAAGACGGGCGGCGCGCGGAGGCTTTGGAATTGGTGCGCGAGTCGGTCGCGGAGGAGAGGTTCGACCCGCAGTTCTTCTACAACGCGGGGAACGCGCTGGCGCGCATGGGCGAGTCCGAAGCGGCCGCGGGGGCCTACCGCAAGGCCGTCACGCAGAAGCGCGGCAACTACGCGCGCGCCCAGCACAACCTCGGCGTCGTGCTCACGCGGCTGGGTCGCTGGGAGGAGGCCGAGGAGGCTCTGCGCGCGGCGCTGCGCCTGGAGAACGAGACTTACGCGGAGGCGAGCTACAGCCTGGGACGCCTGCACGCCCTGCGCGGCGAGTCGGGGCTGGCGACGGCCGAGTGGACGCGCACGCTGAAGCTCAGGCCGAATCACGGGGAGGCGGCGGCCGCGCTCGCGCGCACGCTCGCCGAGGGCGGCGACTCGGAGCAGGCGCTCTCCGTGCTCGCCGCGTACGAGACGCACGCCCGCCGCGTCGGCGCGGTCGTGCCGCGCGAGGTCACGGTCGCCCGCGGCGAGATCGTCGCCGCCGCGAACGTCGCCGCGGCCGTGCGCGTCGAGCCCGTGAGGCGCACCGGGGAAGAAGCCTCGAAGGCGGCGGACGCGCTGCCCGACTCGACGACGCTCCTGCGCTCGGCGCGCTCCGCGAAGGCCACGCCCGCGAAGTTCGTCATCGAGAGGGAGGCTTACAACTTCCTCCGCGGCGCGCGGGCGGCGCGCGCGGGCGAACGTTTGGGGGAGGCCGTCGAGCTGTACCGGCGCGCGATCCGCGAGGGCGGCGGCTACCTCGCCCCCGCGAACATGGAGCTGGGGTTGACGCTCGTCAGCCTGCGGCGCTACGAGGAGGCGGCCGCCTCGCTGCTGGCCGTCGTGCGCAGGGAGGGCGGGAGCTACCCGCTCGTCTTCTACCACCTCGGGCGCATCTACGAGCACATGGGGCGGCTCGCGGAGGCGGGCGAGGCGTTCGCGCGCGCCTCTGAGCTGGCCGGCGAGGAGAACCCGCAGTTCTACGTTGACCTGAGCCGCGTCCGCGAGCGCGAGGGGCGTGGCGCCGACGCGCTGTCGGCGGCGGAGGCTTACGTCCGCGTGATGACGCGCGCGGGCCAAGCCCCCGAGTGGGCGCGCGCGCGCGTCGAGGCTCTGAAGAAGAAGGCTTCGGAGGCGACGCCGCCGAAGCAGTAAACCCGACCCGGGCTTAAATAACCGCCGCGGACGCGGAGACACGGCTTGAAGCACATTGTCTTCAAGCCGTGTCTCCGCGTCCGCGGCGGTTAGCTGTTTTCTGACTCACTCGCCGAGCTTCAACGCGCCTCGAAGCGCCGGCGGTACTCGGCGGAGTCGAGGAACGCCTTCACCATCTCGGCGCGGACGAAGTCGCCGTTGAAGCCTTCGAGCTTCGAGAGCCAGAAGCCGTAGCCCTCCGCATCCGGGTCGCGCCGCAGGTACCCGTAGTACTGCATCAACACGAACGCGCGGCTCGTCTCCTTCTGCTTCAACTCGGCGTCGTCGGCCACACGCAGCAGCACCCCGGCGCGCGACGTGCCGGCCTTGAGCGCCGCGACGAGCGGCTCGGCGCGCGCGGCGTCGAGCTTCGCGTTCGAGAGCAGCGCCGAGACGTACTGCTCGTCCGTCATCGCGCCGTACCTGGATTTGAACTCGGCGCGATTCACCCACGCGTCGGCGAACGCGCGACGGTTATCGGCGAGCCTCGCCTCCCATTCGCCGATGCCCACCTGCACGCCCGAGGCTATCGAGCGCGAATCCGACATCAGGCGGCGGAAGCGCGGCGCCTCGCCGTAGGAGGCGAGCCCCATGCGGTAGACGAGGTAGCCCGTCTCCTGGAACTCGATGGAGAGGAAGAAGGCCGCGCTGACGTTGACGCGCTTGACCTCGCGGCACGCCGCGTCGGCGCCGCAGTTGTCCACCTCCGACCGCCAGAACCTCAGACCCGAGGTGTCGGGCCCGCGCCCGAGGAAGTCGAGGTAGTGGTAGGCGACGAAGTAGGGGCTCTTGTCGATCACGTTGCCGGCCGCGGCGAGTGCGGGGTCGCAGCCGGCGCCCTCGCACGATTCGCCGGGCATCTCGACGTAGCCGAGGACGGGCGCGGGCGTGGGAGCCGCGTCCGACTCGGGCGCGGCCTCGAAGTCGGCCGCCTTGTCCGAGCGGCATTCGAGGTAGGTGCGCGAGGAGGGCGAGGCCGACCAGCCCGGCTCGGTCAACATCACCGTGTAGGCGCCGCCCGCGGGCAGGTTCGGGAACGAGTAGCGCCCCTCCGCGTCGGTCTGGGCCGTGGCCGTCGCGTCGCCCGAGAGCGTGACGGTGAGCCCGGGCGCGCCCGCGTTCGCCGCCCTGTCCAGCACGCGCCCCGCCACCCTCACCGTGCCCGGCACCGGCGTCGGTGTCGGCACGGGCGTCGCGGCCGGGGTCGGCGTCGCGACGGGCGTCGGCTCCGGTGTCGGAGTCGGCTCCGGCGTTGGAATCGGCGTCGGCGTCGGCGTCGGCTCCGGTGTTGGCGTGGGAGTCGGAATAGGAGTCGGCGTCGGTGTCGGCACCGGCGTCGGAGTAGGAGTCGGCGTCGGAATCGGTATCGGAGTTGGGGTCGGCGTCGGCTGCCCCTCTGTGAACGTGACGGTCACGGTCGCGGAGGTGCGCGTGGCGCCGTTGTTGTCCGTGGCCGTGGCGCTGACGGCGTGCGTGCCGAGCGCGGCGTTCTCCCACTGGAAGGCGTAGGGCGCCGAGGTCGTCGTCCCCAGCAGCGCGCCGTTGGCGTAGAAGGAGACCGACGCGACCGTGCCGTCCGAGTCGCTCGCGTTGGCCGCGAGCGCGATGCTGCGCCCGGCGATGGTCGGCCCCGAAGGCATGACCACCTCGTCGGGGTCGCCGGCCCCGCCGCCCTCGAACGTCTCGGGGTTGCCCGCGATGGTCGGGCCGACGATGACCGCCACGTCGGGCGGGTCGTTGAGCTGCGCGGTCGAGGCCGCGAGCTTGACCGTCACGAGGTCGGCCGTCACCCGACCCGTCGCGCCCGTCAGCGAGGCGTGCCCCGCGAGGTACAGGTTGCCCGACGCGTCCGAGGCCATGTCGCGCAGAGAGTCGCCCGTGTGCTCGGGGTTGTCGTAGCGGTAGACCCACTGCTCCGTCCCGTCGGGCTTGTACTTGATGACGACCGTGTCGCCGTTGACGAACCCTTCGGAGTAGCCGCCGACGTAGACGTTGCCCGACTGGTCGAGCGCCAGCTCGCGCCCGCCGTCGATCATGCCGGGGAAGCCGCGGTAGAGCCGCGCCCACTGGAGCGTGCCCGCGCCGTCGAACTTGACGGTCGCCGCGTCCCAGGTGTTCGCCGAGGTCGCCTGCGCGTACGGGCCGTCCCAGCTCTCGCCGGTGAGATAGACGCCGCCCGCGGAGTCGATGACCATGTCGCGCGGGTAGTCGTTCGACTCGCCCGACCAGTTGCGCGCCCAGAGAAGCGCCCCCGTCGCCGGGTTGTACTTCAGGAGCAGGTAGTCGGTCTCGGTCGTCCCGGCCTTGTTCGCGCCGAAGACGTAGACGTTCCCCGAGGGGTCGAGCCCGATGCCGCCCGCCTGGTTCGAGACGGGCTCGGTCGGCTGCGGCCCCGGCCCGCCGGGCACGCCCGAGAAGCGCGCCGCCCACTGCCGCGCGCCCGCCGAGTCGTACTTGACGGTGATGAGGTCGCGCGAGGTCGCGCCGCTCGTGCCCGCGTAGCCCGTGCCCCCGACGTAGACGTTGTTCGAGGCGTCCACCGTGAGGCTGTAGGCTTCGTCGCCGATCTGCTGCGTCGAGTGGCGCCGCGCCCACAGCTCGTTGCCCGCCGGGTCGTACTTGACGGTGACGAACTCGTCGAAGAGGCGCTCGGTCGTGCTCCCCTGCGAAGAGCCCGCGACGACCGCGTTGCCGGACGAGTCGAGCGCCAGCGCGTAGGCCACGTCCCAGTGGCCGATGGGGCCGTTGTAGACGCGCGCCCACTGGCGCTCGCCCGCCGCGTTGTACTTGAGGACGACGATGTCGTACTCGGAGCCGGGGAAGGCCGCGGCCCACGAGGTGCCCGCGACGTAGACGTTGCCGGCCGGGTCGGTCTTCACGTCGCCCGCCCAGTCCTTGTAGTTGCCCTCGCCGACGTAAGAGGCCGCCCAGAGCTGCTCGCCCGCGGGCGAGTACTTGACGAGCGTGATGTCCGTGTCGCCGCCGCCGTCCGGGGAGGTCGAGGTCGCGGCGACGAAGGTGTTGCCCTGCGCGTCCACCGCGACGCGCGGGTCGAGGTCGCCCGTGTGCTGCGGGTTGTCGTAGAACTTCTCCCACGCGACGGCGCCCGTGTCGGGCGTCGGCGTCGGCGTCGCGCCGGGCGGGAGCGGCCCCGCGGCCGTGAAGTCCCACGCCTGGCTCTCGGCCAGCCCGCTGAAGTGGACGGACGGCGGGAAGAACTGGTAGCCCGGCTCCGCGGGCCTGACGGCGTAGTTGCCGCCGCGCCCGAGGCCGGCGAAGTCGTAGCGGCCGGCCGCGTCGGTGCGCACCTGCGCGATGACGCGCGTGTCGTTCTGGAGCAGTTGGACGAGCGCGTTCGTCAGGAAGATTTCGCGGCCGGGCGCGCTCTGGTTGTGGCGTATGACGCCGGAGAGCGAGAGGTTGCTGTTCGGGTCTACGAAGTTGACGACGACGACCGGCGACGAGGCGAGCGCCGCGCCGTTCGCGTCGCGCGCCACCGCGCGCAGCTCGTAGAAGGTGACGCCGCCGCTGACGGTCGCGTTGTACGGCGCGTTGAAGTCCGTCTTGAGGAAGCCCGCGCCCGCAGCCGTGTAGAAGTCCACCTGCCTGACGAGCTGCTGCGGGTCGTTGACCTCGGCCGTGACGGTGACGGTCGTGTCGTTGGGGTACGTCGAGCCGTCGGCCGGGCTCGTGATGGCGACGCCCACGGACGAGGGCGTCGGGGTCGGCGTGGCCGCGGGCGTCGGCGTCGGCGACGCGACCGGCGTCGGGGTCGCGGCGGGCGTCGGCGTGGGCGCCGGCGCGGCCGTGACGTTGACGGCGACGGTGTTGCCCGAGCGGTTGCCCTGGTTGTCCGTGGCCCACGCCGTCAGGTTCATCAGCCCCGCGGCCGGCGGGTTGTTCCAGACGACGGTGTAGTTGCCTTCGGCGTCCGGCGCGGCCGTCTCGCCGATCTTGCCGCTGTAGCTGTTGTAGAACTCGACGAGCGTGACCGTGCCGTCGCGGTCGGTGGCCGTCGCCTTGAGCGCGATGCTCGCGGGGGCGTTGAACTGCTGACCGTTCGTGGGGCTCACGAAGCGCACCACGGGGGACGCGACGTTGACGAAGACGGGCGCGAGGGCCGAGTCGCCGCGCAGCCCGCCCTCGTCGTAGGCGACGGCGAAGATGCCGTAGGCGCCGAACGCGTCGGCGACGAACTGCGTGCGGTAGACGCCGCCCGCGTCGGGCTCGGTGACGGCCGCCAGCTTCGTCGTCGTGCCGTTGTGGTTGTAGTAGAACTCGACGCGCTCGACCCGGTCGTCGTTCTCGATGGTGGCCGCGACCTCGACCGTGGTGCCGGTGGCGACGTTCGAGTGCGGCAGCGGGCTGACTATCGTCGGGCGGGGCGGCTGGTTGATCCGGACGTTATCCTTCGTCGTGTTGAGCGCGTAGAAGTAGCCGTAGCGCGTCAACTGGTAGCGCGAGTCGCCGTCGCCGAGGATGTCGCCGGCCGTGTACCCGGTCGCGCCGTCGGTGGTGAAGGCGAACCTGGTGAACGGCTGGATGTGGCCGTAGGGGTCGAAGCCGGGCTCGGTCGGGAGCGACTGCCGCCACGCCTGCTGACCCGTCGCGGGGTCAACGCCGACGAAGAAGCCCGACTGGCCGAAGGCGCCGCCGCCGCCCATCACGACGAAGCTGTTCGAGGGCGAGACGTTCGGGTCGGAGAGCGACACGGCGTCGCTGTAGCGCCAGCGCTCACTCCCGTCCGGGTTGGCCGCCACCAGGCGGATGGAGTTCATGAGGAAGTAGTGCGTGTTGTCGGGGCCGGCGTCCGCCGGCCAGCCGATGGCGCCGTTCTCCACGGGGAAGGTGTAGATGGGGGTCGTGCCGTCGGCGGCGCTGATGTTCTGGTTGCGCACGCGCAGGTTCCCGTCGGCCGGGACGGCCGGGCGGTCGGCCGTGCCGCCCGTCACCGACCAGACGAGGGCGCCCGCGAGGTCGTAAGCGTAGCTCGGCGTGCCGGCGTTGAAGTAGAGCCGCTGCCGCGCGGCGTCGAAGGCGATCTCGCGCACCGCGCCGGTCGAGATGGAGCCGGGCAGAGAGTCGTTGCGCGTCCAGGCGAGCGTGCCGTCGGGACGGAAGGCGGCGGCGCCCGCGCCGCCCGGCTTGAAGACGACGTAGACCTTGCCGTCGGGGCCGGCGTTCGGCCCGGCGTAAATCTGGTTCGACGCGTCAACGTGGCGCCACTTGACGCCGCCGTCCTTCGCATTCAGCGCCATCAGCGCGACGTTGTAGGGCTGGCCGACGACGGGCTGCTCGAAGTCGCCGACGTAGACCGTGCCGTCGGCGCCCACGGTGATCTGCCCCGCGCCGCCGCCGCGCTTGACCCACTTCAACTCGCCCGTCGGCGACCAGGCGTAGATGAGCCCGCTGACCTGCGCGTAGACGCTCCCGGCCTCGGGTGAGCCGGCGGGCGCCACCGCCGGGCGGAAGGTCATGTAGTCGCCGAGGTACTTCGTCTGCCAGCGGATGCGCCCCGTAGACCTGCGCTCGGTGATGTGGAGCCTGACGGCGTTGCTCGTCCCCGTCGGGTTCGAGACGACGACATCCACTTCGCCGAGGCCCGCGCCCTCGGGCACGTAGCCGACGATCTCGGTCGGCGACCACTGGACGACAATCGCGTTGAGCTTATCGACGAGCACGCGGCTCGCGCCCTGCGCCGCGCCGAAGCCCGTGCCCTTGAGCGTGAACCAGCCGCTGCGCTCGGCCGTCTGCGGCGCGATGGCCGTCAGGTCGGCGGGCGTCGTCGCCGTGCCGTAGAGCTGGATGACGGCGTCGGCGTTGACCACGCCCGCGCCCTGCGTGACGGCGCCCCACGCGGGCGCCGACGCGTAGTTGTCCCTCACCCTGACGGGCGAGTTCTGCGGCGAGCCCGAGCGGCAACTGTACCAGTACCAGTAGGAGTGGTAGCCCTCGACGACGAGCTGCACCGAGACGAAGTGCTTGCCCGTGGCGCGGAACGAGTGGGGCAGGCGCACGTCCACGGTCGAGACAAGCGCCGGGTCGAAGACGAGCGCGGGGTCGCCGGCCGCGAGGTACTGCTCGTCCTGCAACGCGCCGGGGCTCCCGTCCTGCCAAGCGTAGAAGCGCACGTACGCGCCGCGCACCGCGGGGTTGGCGGCCGCGCCGAAGCCGCGGCCGCCGTTGACGACGATGCGGTCGATGTCGCCGACGAGGTCGAAGTCGTCGGCCAGTTCCTGGTTGACGGGCGCGCCCTGCCGCGTCACGACGCTCGGGCCGAACTGCGACTGGCCGTCCCACTGCGTCGAGGTGAGCTGCGGGCCCGCGGTGCGCTCGACGTTGACGCGCGCGGGCGTCGAGGCGGTCGAGCCGCCGCGGTTGTCGAAGGCGACGGCCGTGATGTCGTGCGTGCCGCCGGGCAGGTTGAGCTGCGCCGCGTAGGGCTCGGCGGTGTCAACCTCGACCGTGCGGCCGTTCGCGCGGAACTCGACGCGCTCGACGGTGCCGTCCGCGTCGGTCGCGTCGGCCGAGGCGCCCACGGTCGCGCCCGCGGCGAAGTTCGTGAGCGGCAGGGGCGAGCTGAGCACGACGACCGGCTTGACGTTAAGGTCGGGCTCGGGCGCCTCCTCGGGCGTGACGACGATGACGGCCGGGGCGCTGACGGTCGTCTGACCCCAGTTGCTCGTCGCGTGCGCCGTGACGGTGTGCGTGCCGGCGGGCGCGCCCTCCCAGACGAAGCCCCACGGGGCCTGCCACTCGGCGTTGGCGCCGCGGCCGATCCAGCGCGCGCCGTCGTAGAAGTCTATGCGCTCGATGTATTCGTCGCTGCGGTTGTTGTTCGTCGTCGCCGTCGCCGTGAGCGTGACGGGCGCGGGCTGCTGGAAGACGGCGCCGCCCGCGGGGCTCGTGAGGGTGACGGAGGGCGGCTGGCGGACGAAGGCGGTTGACTGGTAAGTCGTCGTCGAGTTGCCCAACGCGTCGGTCACGCGCGCGGTCAGGTGGTAGTAGCCCGCGGGCGGCAGCACCCAGTCGAAGTGGTACTGGCCGTCCGTGCCGGCCGCGCTCGCCACGCCGATGAGGACGGGCGGGTCGGAGGTCGAGCCGTTGAGGTGGTCGCGGCTGGAGTAGAACTCGACGAGCGCGACGCCCTCGGCGTCCGTGGCGCTGACGGAGACGCGGACGTTGCTGCCCGCGGGGACGATGGCGCCCGACTCGGCGGGGCTCGTCAGCGACGCCACGGGCGGCGTCGCGACGTTCGAGTAGTCCGAGTCGCCCGCGGCGTTGTAGGCGCGGAGGCGGAACCCGTTCGCCGTGGTCGCGCCGACCGAGATGCCGGCCGTCTTGGTCGTGTCCGCGCCGAGCAGCCTGATCTGGCTGAAGGCGGCGGTCGTCGCCGACTCGACCTTGAAGCCGGCCTCGTTGTTGCTCGCGTCCGTCCAGCGGAGGCTGACCGTGCCGGTGCCGGGGCCGTTGTTGACCTGCTCGGCGACGAGCGCGGTGGGCGCGGCGGGCAGCCCCGGGTTCAACGGCGGCTCGAAGCGCGCCGTGCGCAGCGTCACGCGGTGCGAGGCGTAGTCGGGGGTATCCGGGTCGGTGCCGTCGTAGAACTTCGAGTAGGCGAAGACGGTCAGCCCGTTCGACGAGGTGACGCAGGGCGAGTCTTCGGGCAGCGGCGAGTCGGCGACGGCGAACTCTTCGACGATGACGCCGTTCGGCGCGAGGCGCGCGCCGTAGATGTCGCCGCGCGGCTGCTGCGTGAACGGGTCTTTGCGGTGGTCAACCCAGGTGGCGACGAACTGGTGGCCGTCCCAGGTGACCGAGGGGTCGGCCTGCACCTCGGGCGCGGTGATGAGCGGCGTGCCGGCGTTGGTGGACGAGGCGGGCGCCGGGTCGTCGGCCTGTATGAGCCGGAAGGCGATGTCACCGCGGGCGGCGACGTAGTCGCCGTAAGACCAGATGACGAGCGCCGCCGCGCCGTTCGTGGTGAGCTGCGGGCGGTGGGCGCCGCCCACGCCGCCGCCCACGATGAAGGGCGTCGTGAAGGTGCCGTCCGTCGCGATGAACGACGCGCGCACCTGCCCGCCGCTCGAAGTGGAGCGGTCGCCGTGGTACTCCCAGACGGCGAGGTAGCGGCCGCCGAACGCGATGACGCGCGGCGCGAGGACGTTGTAGCCGGCGATGACGGTCGGCGTGCCCGTGGGCGTGCCCGCGCCGGAGACGCGGACGAACTGGGTCGCGCGATAATAGGCGTTGCTGCCGCTGGTGTTAGGTACACAATTGACGACGACGAACTGGCCGTTCATCCCCGCGGCGTCGGGCGAGTCGCCGTCCATCAGGAGGGTGGGCGTCCCCGTGAACGGCCCGGCCGACGGGATGATTGCGCCGTAAGTCTTCCGCAGGACGCTCGTCGAATTACCCGAATCCCACACGGCGAGGTATTGCACGCCGTCGAACGCGACCGAGGGGTTGTCGCTGCCGGGCTGGTCGGAGATGACGAAGGGCGCGGAGTCCGCCGGGCTGCCGTCGGCGTTCAGGCGCTGACCCATCACGCGCATCACGCCCGAGTTCTCGCTCAGGAAGACCGAGAGGAAGCCGTTGCCGTTCGACGCGAGCCGCGCCTTCGACTGGCGCGGGGCCGACTGCGCGGCCGCCACGTCCGCCGCGACGGCGCCTTCGCGCGTGACGCGCGCCGCGCCCACGTCGAAGAGGCCGAAGTTGGTGAGGTACGGCGTATCGACCCGACTCGTCCAAGCCGCCTCGATGCCGCCGCCGAAGCCGGGCGCGACCGAAGGGTAGAGCTGTGAATGGGGCGCCTGTTTGACGGGGAGGGCGGCGGGCGCGACGACCGTCCCCGCCGGCGTCACGCGCGTGACGTGGATGTCGTCGGAGTCGGGGAAGGGGGCCGGCGCGGCGTAGGCGACGAACCAGTAGGCGCCGTCCCACGCGATGTCGGTCTGGGTCGTGCCGAGGTCGCCGCGGATGACGAAGCCGAGGCCGTCGAGCCCGTCGCCCTCGCGCGTGACGCGGTTGCCGTAGAGGAACTGGACGTTGCCGCTCGCGCCGGAGGTGAAGGCCACGAACCAGGTGTTGCCGTCGGTGGCGAGCGAGTGGCTCTCGGGCGAGCCGTTGCCCAACTGCTCGGGCCCGTTGCGGAGCTGGTTGAGGTCGAGGTCGTAGGTGAGGCCGACGATGCTGTTGCCGGCCGCGAAGGTCATGAGGTAGCGGTCGCCCGCCCGCGCGATCTTCGCGTGGCTCATGTTCTGGCTGGAGTGCGTGTAGATGGCGCGCGTCCCCGGCGCGACGATGTTGCCGTCGCCCGCCACCTTCGTGGCGAAGACGCCGCGCGGGATGGCCGAGCCCTGCTGCGGGAGGAAGTTAATCCAGAGGACGACCCAGTTGCCCGCGCCGTCGTCGGTGACCGCCTCCGGGTAGAAGGGCGTGTTGCCGACGGGGGCGAGGACGATGGGCGTCGGGTCGAGCAGTTGGCCGGCGGGCGAGACGCGTGCGGCCCTGATCTCGTAGGAGGTCGAAAACTCCGAAGGCTTCTCGGCGAACCAGACGACGAGCCAGTTGGTGCCGTTCCAGCCGACCTGCGGGGCCTTCTGCGCGTGCCCGCTCTGGTCGAGGATGAGGGGCGTCGTGTCGATGACCCGGCCGTCCGGGCCGACGCGCGCCGCGTAAACGTCTTGCAGCGTGCCGCCGCCGGGGCCGCGGCCCGAGGTCTGCCCCGTCCACTCGTTGAGCACCGTGCGGCTGTCCGTCCAGACGGCGAGGTAAGAGTCGGCTCCCTTCGAGATGCGCGGCTGCTCCTGCGTGCCCGGGGCCGCGGCCGGGGCCGCGTCGCCGGGGAGCACCTGCGGCGCCGACAGGGTGGTCTGCGCGCCGGCGCCGACGAAATCCTGGGCGAGCACGGCCGCGAAGGTGAGGAGGGCGGCGGCGGCGACGACGAGCAGACTCTGGGCGCGCCTGCGTGAACGGGGCTTTCGGGACATTTTTACGTTCCTCCCGGGGAGGCCGCCGCGCGCTTCGGGGCAAGAAGTCGCGTCGGCGGCGTTTCCGAGAAAGTCAGGCGGGGCTGAGCGAGGGATGGCTCTGTCCCGTTTATCAGGTCGTTCGCGTTGGGGTGTAGCTTTCGGGGCAGTCTCCCACGCGGGGCGTATTAACTCAAACTATGAAGCGTACCGGAGAAGCGCGCCCCGCGCCTCCGCGCGACGGGCCCTGCGGGCGGGGAGATGTTCTCCCGAGGATAACGCTTCCGCCGCCGCAAGTGCCGTGACGCGAATCACGCGCGCCTTCAATGGAGTGGACTGGGCACGGGTTCTTCTCCTACTAATAAAACGCGTATTCCGGCCGCAAACTCCCACACGCCCCTTTAAAAAGTTCACGTTTCGCGCAGACCCCGGCCGCTCATCCAAATCCGTGTATGCGCGGACAGGTCGGGAGTCTAAGACAGTGCGTGCGGGTGCCGGAAAAATACGCCCCGGGCGGTCGGACGGCCGGAGAAAAGCCAGTTTAGTTGCCGCCGAAAGGGGGAAAGATGTACCGGGCTCCGAATTCCACCCGGCGCGCGAAAAATGTTAGTATCGGCCGTCACTCCCCGAGGCATATTTTCAGACCACGCCCGGACACGTCGAAGGGACGGACGCTCCGGTCGTTCTGTCCAGCGCCAGAACGAATGCACACGCCCCAGGCCGTAACCCAACTCCTTGAGAGGTGGAGCGGCGGAGACCGCGCCGCGCTCGACGAACTGATGCCGCTCGTCTACGACGAGCTGCGCCGGCTCGCCGGCAACTACCTGCGGCGCGAGCGCCCCGACCACACGCTCCAGCCCACGGCGCTCGTCAACGAGGCTTACATGCTCATGGTCGACCAGCGCCGCGCGCAGTGGCAGAGCCGCGCGCAGTTCGTCGGCGTCGCCGCGCAGATGATGCGGCGGATTCTGGTCGATCACGCGCGCGCCGTGCAGGCCGAGAAGCGCGGCGGCCGGCAGTTCGCCGTCTCGCTGACGGAGGCCGAGGGGTTCGGCACAAGCCCCGACCTCGACCTGCTCCGCGTCAACGAGGCGCTCGAACGCCTCGCCGCGCTCGACCCCGACCAGGCGCGCGTCGTCGAGCTGCGCTTCTTCGGCGGCCTCACCATCGAGGAGGCGGCCGAGGCCCTGCGCGTCAGCCACGCCACCGTCGAGCGCGACTGGAAGATGGCGCGCGCGTGGCTGAGACGAGAGCTGGACGCATGAGAAGAGCGTGAACCGTGAACCGTGAACCGTGACGAGTGAAAGACAGTTTCTCTCTTGTCACTCGTCACGGTTCACGG
>DAIRFV010000392.1:0-1121 GCA_036794905.1 Pyrinomonadaceae bacterium
CAAGTGCGTCGAGTGCCACGTCGGCCCCGGCGCCGACTGGTACGTCCGCTCGAAGCTCTCCGGCGCGTACCAGCTCTACTCGGTCGCCTTCAACAAGTACCCGCGCCCCATCAAGTCGCCCGTCCACAACCTGCGCCCCGCGCAGCAGACCTGCGAGCAGTGCCACTGGCCCGCCAAGTTCTTCGGCGCGCAGCTCAAGGTCTTCAGCCGCTACGCCTACGACGAGGCGAACACGAAGCGCGAGACGCGCATGCTCATCAACACGGGCGGCGGCGACCCCGACACGGGGCAGGTCGCCGGCATCCACTGGCACATGAACATCGCCAACGAGATCACCTACGTCTCGACGGACGGCCAGCGGCAGGTCATCCCGTGGGTGCGGATGAAGACGCGCGACGGCCGCGTCAGCGACTTCCACCTCGAAGGCGCGCGGCTCGCGCCCGGCGAGGCCGAGAAGTATGAGATGCGGCGGATGGACTGCGTGGACTGCCACAACCGGCCGTCGCACATCTACGTCCCGCCCGACCGCGCGGTCAACGACGCGCTCAACGCGGGCAAGATCGACGCGTCGCTCCCCTTCGTCAAGCGGCAGGCGGTCGAGGTCCTGACGCGTGGGTACGAGACGACCGACGAGGCCGTCGCGGCTATCGCCCGCGACCTCGAAGGCTTCTACCGGCAGAACTACGCGGACGTGTACGCGCGGCGGCCGGACGCGGTCGGCGCGGCCGTCGCGGAGGTGCAGCGCATCTACCAGACCTACATCTTCCCCGAGATGAAGACCGACTGGAAGACGCACCCCGACAACCTGAGCCACTTCTACTACCAGGGCTGCTTCCGCTGCCACGACGGCAAGCACAAGTCGGACGACGGCCGCGTGATTCGCAACGAGTGCAACGTCTGCCACACCGTCCTCGACCAGTCCGAGGGCGGGCGCGCGGTCGCGCTCCAGGACGGCAAGTTCCAACACCCCGTCAACCTCGGCGACCTCGCGGGCACCAACTGCACGGCCTGCCACAAACACACGCGCGCCTTCCAGCACCCCGTCAACCTCGGCGACCTCTCCCGGTTCAAATGCACCGACTGCCACGCCGGCCGCAACTGGCTGCTCGAAGCCAACTGAG
>DAIRFV010000392.1:1221-4649 GCA_036794905.1 Pyrinomonadaceae bacterium
ATGGACAAACTCTTTCAAATAGACTGGAACTCCGCCTTCGTCCCCACCGTCTCGGTCGCGGAGATGGTGCTGCGGGGGACGCTCATCTACCTGCTGCTCTTCTTCGTGCTGCGGGTGCTGCGGCGCGAGGCGGGGGCCTTGGGCATCTCCGATTTGCTGGTCGTCGTGCTCATCGCCGACGCCGCGCAGAACGCGATGGCGAGCGAGTACAAGTCCATCACGGAGGGCGCCGTCCTCGTCGGCACCATCGTCGCCTGGGACTTCTTCCTCGACTGGCTCGGCTACAGGTTCCCCTCGATCCAGCGCCTGCTGCGCCCCGCGCCGCTCCCGCTCATCAAGGACGGGCGCGTGCTCAGGCAGAACCTCCGCAAGGAGATGATTACGATGGAGGAGTTGATGGGGCAGCTCCGCGAGCAGGGCGTGGAGAGCGTCGAAGAGGTGAAGACGTGCCACCTCGAAGGCGACGGGCACGTCAGCGTCATCAAGAAGAAGAACTCGGGCGACGACGGCGGCGGCGGCAACGGCCCGAAGAGGGCGACCGCCGTCCAGGGGTGACGCAACACCGCGGCGGCGGACGCGCGCGAACTCAGCCGGCCGGCGGCGCGTAGTCGTCGCCCAACTCGGCGACGCGGCCGAGCTCTTCGATGCGCCCGCGCAGCGCGCGCGTGAAGCAGTCGGCCTCCTCGGGCGTGGCGCCGCTGGCGAGCAGCCCCTCGCGCAACTGGCCGTCGGTCACGCGGCCGAGGTAGGAGTGGAGCCAGCGCACGTCGCCGACGCCGAGGCCCTCGGTCGCCTCGTCCGTCCGCTGCCCCGTGTAGCCCCACTGGACGACCCCGTCTTTGACGCCGCGCACGAAGTCCGCGTTCTGCGCGGCGAAGCCCTCGCAGTCCCACTTGGTGCGCGTCAGGGGGCTGCCGGACTTCCCCATCGAGGCGCCCCAGTCGATGATGAGGTAGCGCGCCTCGATTGTCCCGTCCGGCAGCCCGTGCTCGAAGATGGCCGTGTTCGAGCCGCGCGCCACGTCGCGCACGTCCTTGTTGTCCCAGTTCGACACGAGCATCAGCAGCACCTTCAGCCCCGCCAGCTCCCTCGTCCCCACGAACGGGTTGTCGTCCCAGGACCAGCCGTGCTCGTCGAAGAGCTTGCGCACGCCCTCCTCGTCCAACTCGAATCGCGCGTCGCTGAAGCTGAAGTCCTCGGCGACGCAGGTGCGCGCGCGGCCGAGGTTCTCGGCGCCGTGGATGTGCCCCTCGGGGACGTAGTAGGCGGCCTCGACGTGGTAGCCCGCGGCCCAGGCCAGCCGGGTCGCGAACGTCTCGCTCTTCACCTCGTCGCCCCACTTCACGCGCCAGCGCAGGTCGCGCGCGTCGTTCACGGACATGCAGGGGTTCGAGCCCGTGTCGTGCTCCTCGACGAAGCGGAACGGAGGCTTGGGCGCGCGCCCGCGCCCGCCGTACCCGCCGCCGAAGTCGAGCCGCCCCACGTCGCCGGGGTCGCGCCAGAGCGAGACCTTGCGCGCGCGCAGGGGCCGCTCCTCCGCCGTCAGAAGCTTGTAGCGCGACTTGACCCACCAGAAGAGGTAGACGACGATGACGCCCGCGGCCGCCCCGACGGCGGCGATGAACAGGATGGTCGTGAGCTTCGGCAGAAGAATAAGTATGTGCAACATGAAGCGAGCCCGTGCCGCCTACTATAGCCTTTTGCCTGCAGGCGTGCATCGTGGCGGCCGAAAGACATTAACCACAGAGGCACAGAGGCACAGCTAAGTGGATTTAGCTGTGCCTCTGTGCCTCTGTGGTTAATAGCCTGAAGCGGGTTTCAGTTTTCGAGGCGCTCTTCGAGGATGAAGAGGCCGGCCTCGCCGCCGCCGGAGGTGACGTTGACGACGGGCGAGCCGGAGAGGCGCACCATCGCGCCCTCCATGCGGCCGCGGAAGAGGAAGGGGTTCGTGTCCACGTACATCGGCCGCAGGCGCCACGCCGTCTCGTCGAAGACGGGGAAGTCCTCCGTGTGAAGCGCGACGGCCTCCTGCACGACGTAGTCTCCTTCGAGCGCGCGCGCCAGCGCGTCGTCCCACTCCGGCGCGCTCGCCTTCGCGCCGAAGCAGAGCCCGCGCCCGCCGTAGTCGTCGTTCGGCTTGAGCACGAACCGCTCGCGGTCGCGCCGCACGTGCTCCGACAGGTCAACCCGCCGGCCTTCGTGCGTCGTCGCCCGCTCGGCCACGCGCCGCGTCCAGGGCACGCACGCGCGGACGACCTCCCGCTCGGCCGGCGTGAGCCAGCCCGCGCGCCCCTCGTCGGTCAACAGCTCGAACGCCGCCTTCTTGTGCAGCGGCTTGCAGCGCGGCGAGTTGACGAGGCACACGCGGCGGTCGCGGTAGGCGCGCAGCAGCGGGTGCGACTCGCCGCAGCGCCCGAGCAGCTCGTGAATGATGACGCGCTTGTAAATTAAATCGACGCGGAACTCACCGCGTCTGAGCGTGCGCCCGTCATACTCGAGCTCGTCGGGCGAGCAGACGATGGTCGGCACGCCGCGCGCGGCGAAGTAGTTTCTGAGCAGGAAGAACTCGGGCGCGGTCGGCAGGTCGTCCCAGTCAACGACGGCGACGTTCGGCAGCTCGGCCCGGCCGCGCCACTCGGCGTAGGTCTCGACGAGCGCGGCGAGGAGCGCCGCGGCCGGGTCGAACTGCCGCAGGCGGTAGCGCTCGGCCAGGGTCTGCATCGCCGCGACCTCGAAGGCGATCTCGTTGAGGCCCGCCTGGTCCGTGAGGCTCGAAGGGTTCTCGGCGTTGTACTCGACGAACTTGACCCCTTGGCCGTGGACGAAGGCGTCGAGCCGCGTCGTCACCGCGGGGCAGCGGTAGCCGGGCTCGACGAGCGCGAGGCTCGCCTCCCGCTCGCCCATCCCGACCGCCTCCATCAGCGACGGCTCCGCGACGAAGGCCTCGGACAGCTTCTCGAACGCGCCCGCCAGCGTCTCGGACGCGTGCGTGAGGCGCGCGTACTGCGGCGCGTCGAGCAGGTGCGGCCTCAGGCTGACGCCCAGCTCGCGCCCGCCGTAGAGCAGACGCCGCGCGCGCATCGCCGCGCGCAGCCGCGCGAACAGCCCCGCGTCCAGACCCTCGTCCGACGCCAGCGACTCGTGAAACTCGGCAATCGCCTGCTCTCTCATAGAAAAAGGGTTTTGGGTTTTAGGTGTTGGGTGTTGGGTGAAGGCATGTTGCTTTTACCCAACCCCCAACACCTTACACCCAACACCTACTTGTCCGCCGCGACGGCGCCGTCCTGCATCTCCAGCGCGGCCTGCGCCGAGGCGAGGCGCGCGACGGGGACGCGGAACGGCGAGCAGGAGACGTAGTCGAGTCCGATCAGGTGGCAGAAGGCGATGGAGCGCGGCTCGCCGCCGTGCTCGCCGCAGATGCCGACCTT
>DAIRFV010000393.1:0-4644 GCA_036794905.1 Pyrinomonadaceae bacterium
GGATTTCGTTGTCCATGTTGGTGAGGACGATGGGGTCGGCCACCGACTTCATGATCGACTCGACCCACTGCCGCTCGCGCTGGAGCTTGCGCACGGACGAGCCGAGGCGCTCGGCGTTGGCGGTGTTGGCGAGGATGGAGCCGATGCGGTCGGCGTAGCGCGTGAGGAGCGTCAGCTGCGACTCGCCCAGCTCCTCGCGCCGCGCGCCGACGTAGAGCGCGCCGGTCGAGAGCGACTGCGGGAGCCAGAAGCGCTCGGGGCCCTCGGCGCGCAGCGAGCCGGTGTTCTCGCGCTCGGCGCGCGGGTCGGTCTGGAGCTGCCCGCCAAAGAGCGGGAGCGCGAGCACGTCGGTCTGGCCGCCGACCTGCCGCAGGAATTCGGCGGCCGCCTCGTCGCCGCGCGTGAGCCAGGCGGGCCGCCCGTCGTGCACGACGCGCACGTGCGGCGCGTTCGAGTCGAGCGGCAGCTCGAGCCCCGTGAGCGCCTCGTCGTCGCCGAACCCGGCCGCGCCGCGCACGCGCAGCACGCCCCTCGGGCGCTCGACCAGCGCCAGCGCGGCGCCCGCGTGCCCGAGCCCCGCCGTCAGCGTGTCGAGCACGAGCGAGGTCTGTTCGTCGAGGCTCTGCGCGGCCAGGAGCTGCGTCGTCATCTCGAACAGCAGCTCGTACTGGTGCAGCGACAGCAACCCCTGCGCCCCCTCGGCCGGGGCCTCGAACGCCTGCGCCAACTCTGCCGTGCGGTGTTCCATAAAGCAGTAGGCAGCAGGCAGCAGGCAGTCGGCAGTTGAAAGCGTCGGTGTCGGGAACTCCGCTTTAACCGTTCAACCCACTCAACGCGGAGCGACTGCTTACTGCCTGCTGCCTACTGCCTACTCCCCCTCATCCCCTGTCCACGTCTACGTTGACGCGGCGGCGCGGCTCGTCGGCGAGCGGCTCGGTGGTGCCGGGCGTCATGGCCGGGCGCGAGACGGCGGGCGTCAGGCCGACGGCCTCGGCGTACTTGAGGTAGGTGTCGATGGAGGCGACGACGACGCGCGCCTCGACCGTGATCAGGTCGATGCCGACGAGCGAGATGCGGACCCACGCGTCGATGACAATGCCCTTGTCCAGCACGCGGTCGAGCACGTCAATCAGGCTGGTTCCGCCGGGTGCCCTCTCAACAGCCATGTGAACGGTTCCTCTCTTCCGAGAATTTTGAAACTGGGGTGTTGGCTTTTAGGCTCCGGGTGTCGGGTTAGTTCTTCACCAGCACCCGGCACCTTACTCCTTCTTTTTGCGCGCCGACCGGGGTCGCGGGACTCTGGCGCCCGCGCCGCCCGCGGTTCGCGTCGGCGCTCCGCTCAACTGCCTGATCTCGTGCTCCAGGGCGGCGACGCGCTCGCGCAGTTCGACGTTCTCGGCCTCGGCGACGGCCGCGCGCGTCGTCAGGTTCGTGTCGTAGCGCCACCAGTTGAGCCCGATCTGCTCGGCCTTGTCGATGGAGCAGACGAGCAGTCGTATCTGGAGCGTCAGCAGCTCGACGTTCGCCAGTGAGACCTTGATGTCGCCGGCGATGACCAGCCCCTTGTCCAGGATGCGGTCGAGCACGTCAACCAGTCCTGGCGGCCGCGCCGTGATGAGGCTCGTTCTCTCGCTAGACATAGTCAGTGGTCAGTAGGCAGAAGGGATACCTTAATCATTGCGAACCGCGCGATTGTTATCGTCAGCAGAGCTGAGCCTACCGGCTACTGACTACCGTCTACTGACCACTAGATTAACTTTCCTATCGGCCCCAGGTCGATGTTCAGCTCCTCGTCCTGGAGGCCGAACTGCTCTTTCAGCTCGGCCATCTTCTCTTCGAGCTTCATCAGCGCGAGCCCGAGCTCTTCGACCTGCTCGGGCGAGAGGCCGCCGCCCTCCATCCGGCGCACCGCCTGCTTCTCCAGCAGCCGCCGGATCAGTTCGATCAAGGTCAGGACGAGTTTCGCCAGCCCCTGCTCGACCGAGGCGGCGTCGATGTTGACGCGCTCGGGCAGTCGGTCGGCCACGCGCCGGAGTTCAGCGACGAACTCCGCCGGGTGCTCGGTTTCGACCTCCGGCTCGGCCGGGGCTGGGGAATCAAAGGGGGAAGGCGCCACAAGAGTACCCCGTCAACGCGCGACGTGTCCACAACTGATTTCGTTGGAGCACATTGTAACAGACGCCGGGTCACGCCCACCCGCGGTGGCCGGTGGGCGTGACGCCGACAGTGTGATGGACGACAGCACCACTCTCATCAATCGGCGGGCGGTGGGCCAAAAGTCCGCCCGCTACCGCGGGTGTTTCGGACCCGAAATTTCGCCGAAGCTGTACGGCGGCCAGGGGCCGCTGGCGAGGAGTCGTAAGTCACCGCGCGCGGCGGCGAGTGCGCGCAGGCGCGCGCGGTAGTCCCCGACGCGCGCGCGTTCGACGAGGTGCGCGGCGCGGACGAAGATTGCTTCCGAAGGGCTCGTGCGCGCGTCCGTCTCGCGCGCGAGTTCGCCGACGCCCTCCGCCAGCCACGCGACGGCCTCCGCCGCGCGCCGCCGCGCGCCCTCCTCGCCCAGAATCTCGCGCCGCTTCTTCAACAGGAACGCCGTGCCCGCGCCCGCGGCGGAGCCGACGGCTCCCGCCTCCTCACGTTCGACACCCGCCCTCGGCCCTCGGCCCTCCGCCTTCTCCATGAGCTTGACGCCCATCTCGACGCAGCCGCGCACGCGCGCGAGCGCCGCCGAGATGGCCGCCTCGTTGTCTGAGACGTACTCGGCGAGGCGTGCCGAAGCGGCGCGCGTGCCGAAGCGGCAGGGGAGCGGCGTCGCGACGGCGAGCGCCGCCGCGTTCACGCGGTTGTGTGCCAGAAGGTTCTCCTCGCTGACGGCCGTCGCCTCTTCGCCCGCCTCGCTCACGAGGGCCGCGAAGCTCCCCAGCGCCAGCACGCGCACGCGCGCGCCGCCCACGCCGGCCAGCCCCTCGAACGCGGCCCCGGCCAACGCGTCGCCCAGGCAGTAGACGTAGAGGCTCATCGTCCCTCGCCGGAACGCCCGACGCGTTCGCTCAGAAGCCCGACGCGCCGCTCGCGCTCGCCGAGCACGCGTTCGACGGTCTCGACCGAGCCGAGCAGCACGTTCAGCCCCAGGAAGACGAGGTCAATGTCCGCCACCGCTATCCTCACCTCGCCCGCGATGACCAGCCCGCGGTCGAGCACGTGGTCGAGCGTCTCCAGCAGCGACAGCTCCTCGTCCTCGTCAAGCTCCAACTCTTCGTCTGCCATGTTGGAGGGGTGTTGGGTGTTGGGTGCTGGGTGCTGGTTAAGACATCTGCTTTCACCAGCACCCAGCACCCAACACCCAGCACCCCTTTACACCTGCCTTTCTTCAACGGCCGCGAAATTATAGGCCGGCCAGGGGCCGGTCAGCTCGAAGCGGAAGCCGAGCGGGGTGTAGTCGGCGGCGAGCCGTTCGGCGGCGTCGCGGAAGTCGTCGAAGGCTTCGCGGCGGACGAGGAAGGCGAGGCGCGCGGCCAGCTCCCCCTGCTCGGTCGCCTCGTCCTTGAGCACGCGCAGGCGCGCGGCGCCGTCGCACGAGGCGGCGAGCGTCTCTTCGACCTCGCGCGCGACGCGGCGCGTCTCGGCGCGCGCCTCCTCGTCGCGCAGGCCCTCGATCTTCTTGCGCAGGAGGTACGCCTGCCCCGGCGCCGAGGCGTCGGCGCGCCCGGCCATCTCGCGCAGGCGCGCGCTCAGGCGCGTCACCTCCTCGCGCAGGCGCGCGCGCTCGACGTAGACGTTCAAGCCCCACTCCTCGCGCCCTTCCAATCGCGCGAGCACTTCGCGGAACTGCGCGGCGCGCTCGGCGAGCATCCGTCCGACGCCCTCGCGCCGCAGGTAGATGGCGCCGAAGCGCAAGGGGACGACCGCCGCCCGGCGCGCGAAGTGCTCGGCCACGCGCTCGTGGCGGAGCGCGCGCGTGGCCGTCCACGTCGCGTCCGAGAGTCGCTCGGCGAGCGCGCCCTCGCCGTAAACTTCGAGCGGCACCGCGCTCACGACCGCCGACAGCCCGCCGGCCTCGACGGCTTCGAGCCCCGCGCCCTCCTCGATGGCCTCGGGCAGCCCTGCGTCGAAGAGCGGCGCCAGCGCCCCGCGCTCGCCGACGCAGTAGACGTAGAGGCCGCGCCCCGCGTCGTCCCCGCCCTGACTCTTTTTCGTCGCCCTCTTACTCATTAATCCAGAAGTTCAAATTCGAAATCTCAAATTCTCAAACCCTCTCCCAGCCGCGGAAGTGTTCGAGCAGGCTCTCGCGCCCGCGCACCTCGCCCGCGCGCTCGGGCGCGAGGAAGAGCTCGACGCCGCGCAGCCTTCGCCCGAACTCTTCGACGACCGGCGTCTGCGAGCGCCGCCGCGCCGCGCAGAAGTCGCAGGCGCGCGCGGCCTCTTCCGTCAGGACGTTGTTGACGACGAGTCGGCTGAGGGGCACGCGCAAGGCTTCGAGCCTCGCGGCGAGGCGCGCCGTCTCTTCGAGGCTCATCCGCTCGGGGATGGCGACGCCGACGAACTCACAATGCTGGGCGTCGGCGAGCAGCGCCGCGACGCGCTTGATTGATTTCGAGAGCGCGACCAGCTCCTCGGCCACGCCGCCCCAGCGTACCACGTTCT
>DAIRFV010000394.1:0-4626 GCA_036794905.1 Pyrinomonadaceae bacterium
GCCAGTAAGTCTTAAGAACCGGGGCGGAGAGGTAAAGACAGGGCGGCTCTCGTCGTAACGTTCGACGAGAGCCGCCCTGTCTTTACCGCGCAACCCCTGCCTTCTCTTACCCGGCCCTCTTCCCGACGACGATGGTCGCCTTGACCGTGAGCGAGAAGTCGATCTCGTGGCGGTCGTCGTCGATGATGCGGGCGACCTCGTCCAGCACGCGCCCGCGCGCCTCTTCGTCGGGGAGCGAGTCGAGCCAGCGGTCGAGCAGGAAGTCCCGCACGAGCGGCGCGTCGAGAAACTCGCGCCCCGAGGCGAAGTCGAACTCTTCAATCGTCGTCCATGACCTCACCTCTTCGAGCGCCTCGCGCCGCGCCAGCGCCTCCACGTCCGAGACGGTCGGCAGCTCCGCGATGAGCGAGCCGACGCCCTCGGCCTGCTCCTCGAAGCCCGCGTTCGCCAGCGCCTCCCACAAGACCGAGAAGAACTCGCCGAAGCTCGAAGCCGACACGACGTTCAGGGAGACGGTCGCGCCCGGCGCGGCCACGCGCACCATCTCGGCGAGCATTTCGGGCAGGCGCTCCGGCGCGACGAGCGAGGCTTCGCCGACGACGAGGTCGAACTGCCCGTCCTCGAACGCGAGGTCTTCGACCTGCGCGTGGCGGAAATCGACGCCCACGCCCTCGACCGCCGCGGCCTTCGCGCGCGCCAGCGCGACCTGCTCCTCGCTCTCCTCGACGCCGACCAGCTCCAACGCGGCCCCGCCCCTCGCCGCCAGCGCCAGCGCGTGCCCGCCCGTCCCCGACCCGACGTAGAGCGCGCGCCCCTCCTTCGGCAACTGGACGTGCTGGTCAACCAACTCCGCAAAACGCTCGCCCCAGTCCGTCGCCACGTACAGGTCGTGCAGAAACGCCAACTCCTTGTCCGACTTTCTCGTTGTCATATCCTGGGGTGCTGGGTGTTGGGTGCCGGGTGTTGGCTTTTAGGTTTTGGTTTAACCAGAACCCAGCACCCAACACCCAGCACCCTTCTTACCCATCACCCTCCCCCTCCCAATACTTTCTCCCCTGCAAGCCCTCGGGCAGGCAGGCCATCTCGCGGCTGGCCGCGGGGTCGTCGTGCGCGTAGCGGTAGCCCTTGCCGTAGCCCGAACGCTTCATCAAAGGCGTGACGGCGTTGCGCAGGTGCAGCGGCACGGGCTCGCGCGCCGTCTCCGACGCGTCCGCGCTGGCGGCCATGTAAGCCCTCTTGACGGCGTTCGATTTGGGTGCGCGCGCGAGGTAGACGGTCGCCTGCGAGAGCGGGTAGAGCGCCTCGGGCAGCCCGATGAGCTGCGTGATCTGCGCGGCGGCCGCGGCCTGCACCATCGCCTGCGGGTCGGCGAGTCCCACGTCTTCGGAGGCGAGGATGCAGAGGCGGCGCGCGATGAAGACGGGGTCGGCCCCGCCCTCGATGAGACGGGCGAGCCAGTAGAGGCCGGCGTCGGCGTCCGAGTTGCGCAAAGATTTGATGAGCGCGGAGGCGAGGTTGTAATGCTCCTCGCCGCCCTTGTCGTAGGCGTAGCGCGCGCGCCCGAGCGCTTCGACCACGGTCTCCTCTGTGACGCGGCGCGTGCCCTTCTTGTCCGGCTCGGTCGCCTCGACCGCGGACTCCAGGGCCGTGAGCGCGACGCGCGCGTCGCCGCCCGAGGCCTTCGCGATGCGCGAGAGCAGCTCGTCGGTGAACTGCGGGTTGAGCCCGGCCAACCCGCGTTCCGAGTCCCCGAGCGCGCGGCGCAGCAGGGCGACCACGTCCTCCTCGCCCAGGGGTTCGAGCGTCAGGACGCGGCTGCGCGAGAGCAGCGCGCCGATGACCTCGAACGAAGGGTTCTCGGTCGTCGCGCCGATGAGCGTGACCGTGCCGTCCTCGACCGCGGGCAGGAGCGCGTCCTGCTGCGCCTTGTTGAAGCGGTGTATCTCGTCGATGAAGAGCGTCGTGCGGCGGCCCCGGCGCTTCTCCTCGCGCGCCTCGGCGATGGCCGCGCGCACCTCCTTGACGCCCGAGAAGACCGCCGAGAGCGCCACGAAGCGCGCGCCGCTCCGGCTCGCCAGCAGCCGCGCCAGCGTCGTCTTGCCCGTGCCGGGGCCGCCCCACAGTATCAGCGAGGGCAGAAGCCCCCCGCCCTCGATCACGCGCCGCAGCACACGCCCCTCGCCGACGAGGTGCTGCTGCCCGACGAACTCTTCGAGCGTGCGCGGCCGCACGCGCTCGGCCAGCGGCGCCAGGGCGTCGGGCGGCGCCTCGGCCTCCTCCGGCTCGTCCCCGAACAGGCTCTCACTCGCGCGGCTCGGCATGGCTCTCTAACTCCGTCGTAACCTCTTTTTCTCGGGAGAACTGCGGAAAGCTTAGCACAAACCGCCAGGGCGGGGGCGCGGGCGCGGTGACAAAATTGTGCGAGCAAATATTTGACGAAAGGTGTAAAATCTTGGACGGAACGCGCCCACCGCGGCGGTCGTATAGGGAGTCGAGACGCCGCCGGGAGTCGTCCCGCAATCCAAAAATCGGCGGCGGGTGTTAGAGGTGAAATAATGAAAGACGCGAAAGACATGCTGCGCATCGTCGGAATCATCCTGCTGGGTCTGTTCGTCCTGATCGTCGTCGTCCCGCTGGTCTTCGCCGCGGCCGGGATCGCCGTCGCGGCCTTCGTCAAACTGGCCGTCCTGCTCATCAAGGTGGCCGTCACGCTCGCCGTCATCTACCTGGTGCTCGCGGGCGTCCGCGCCCTGCTCAAGTAACAGGGGCACAACACGAAGAGGCCGGCGCGTCGGGGAACAGTCCGACGCGCCGGCCTCTTCGTGTGTGTGTCGTCACGTCTTCACTTGACCTCAGAGCCGGCAGCGGTAATCCTAGCGGAAACGGCAAACCGTCTGTCAGCCCGGCGGCATCTCTTGGGTGCGCCGGTTCTCCTACACGCCGCCCGCCGGGGGCGGCCCGACTCTGGGGGTTTAAAGTGGAAGCTACACCTAAACTGGAAGGGACGGGCGTCGCCAAAGACTCCTGGATGAACCGTTTCCTCGGGGCGATCGAGAGGGCCGGGAACATCCTGCCGCACCCGGCGACGCTGTTCGTCATCCTCGCCCTGTTCGTCGTCCTGCTGTCGGCCGTCACGTCCTGGATGGGCGTGTCGGTCATCCACCCGGGCACGAAGCAGGTCATCCAGGCCGAGAGCCTGCTGAACGTCGCGGGGCTGCACCGCATTCTGACCTCGCTGGTGACGAACTTCACGGGCTTCGCGCCCCTGGGGACGGTGCTGGTCGCGATGCTCGGCATCGCCGTGGCCGAGGGGAGCGGGCTCATCTCGGCGGCGCTGCGGGCGGTGGTGCTGTCGGCGCCGCGGCGTCTGCTGACGATGGTGGTCGTCTTCGCGGGCGTGCTGTCGCACATGGCGAGCGACGTGGGCTACGTGCTCGTCATCCCCCTGGGCGCGATGATCTTCCTCGCGGTGGGACGGCACCCGCTGGCGGGGCTCGCGGCGGCGTTTGCGGGCGTGTCGGGCGGCTTCTGCGCGAACTTCCTGTTGGGGCCGACCGACCCTCTGCTCGCGGGCATCACGCAGGAGGCCGCGCGCATCCTCGACAAGGGTTACGCCGTCACGGCGGCGGCCAACTACTATTTCGCGGCGGCCTCGGCCGTCCTCATCGTGCTGTCGGGGACGTTCATCACGGAGCGCGTCATCGTGCCGCGACTGGGCGAGTACACGGGCGACGAGAAGCCGGAGGAGCTGAAGGAGCTGAGCGCGAACGAGCGGCGCGGGCTCTGGTGGGCGCTGTTGACGACGCTCGTGCTCGTCGGCGTCATCCTGCTGGGCCTCGTGCCGGAGGGCGGATACCTCCGCGACCTGAAGACGGGCGGCGTGCTGGACTCGCCGTTCCTGAAGGGCATCGTGGCGATCATCTTCTTCGGCGGCGCCCTCGTCGGGCTCGCCTACGGCATCGGCGCGGGCACCATCCGCAGCGACTCCGACGTGATGAAGGCGATGGAGAAGGCGATGGCGACGATGGCGCTCTACCTCGTGCTCGCCTTCTTCGCCTCGCAGTTCGTGGCCTTCTTCAACTGGACGCACCTCGGCGTCATCACCGCCGTCAAGGGGGCCGAGGTTTTACAGGCGTCGGGGATCGGGGGCGTCCCGCTCATCATCTGCTTCATCGTCGTGACCGTGCTCCTCGACCTCGTGCTGGGGAGCGCGTCGGCGAAGTGGGCGGTGATGGCGCCGGTCTTCGTGCCGATGTTCATGCTGCTCGGCTACTCGCCCGAGCTGACGCAGGCCGGCTACCGCGTCGGCGACTCGGTCGCCAACATCATCACGCCGCTGATGTCCTACTTCCCGCTCGTGGTCGCCTTCGCGCAGCGCTACGACCGGCGCGCCGGCATCGGGACGATCATGGCGACGATGCTGCCCTACTCGGTGACGTTCTTCATCCTCTGGACGCTGCTCCTGATCGTCTGGTACCTGCTGGGATTGCAGCTGGGCCCGGGCGCGAGCATCTACTACAACGCGTCGCCGACCCCGTGAGTCTACGCGGCGACGGCGGACGAAAAAGGGCCGGCGCGACGGATGGTTTGTCCGTCGCGCCGGCCACTTCGCGTGCGTGCGGCGCT
>DAIRFV010000007.1:0-42708 GCA_036794905.1 Pyrinomonadaceae bacterium
GTCGGGCCACGCCGCGCCCGCGCGCAACTCGCCGTCCTGCCCCGTCCCCGCGCAGGGGACGTGCTCGCCGAACTGGCCGTAACACTTTAGCTGCCCGGTCTGCGGCACGCCCGCGCGCGCGCCGGACTCCGTCCAGCCGCGGTAGAATCGGAGGTCGGGCGCCCCCGTCAGCAGGTCGCCGACGCCGTACTGGAATTTCTTCAGGTGCTCGGAGTCCCATTGCACGCGGAACTGCTCGACCGTCTCCCAGTCCTCGTAGATGAGGTACTCGATGGAGCCGGGGCTGCCGCTCCCCGGCTGGCGCTCGTGGTACGCGAAGACGTTCGCGCCGGGCAGCCTGCGCGTCGCCTCGGCGAGCGCGTCGGCGTTTGTGACGAAGGTCTTCTCCTTCGCGCCGTCCACCTGGAAGAGGACAGTCGCCGCGATCGGCGAACCCGGGTCGAGGGTGTCGAGCATCCGCGTGACCTCGGCGCGGAGATCATCTATGGGGTGTCCTTGCGACATAACATTCTCCTTAGTCTGCACCTCAGTCGTTTAAAAAAAGCCCGCCGCTGTTTCTCAAGGGGGAGAGCCGGGAAGTATTCGGCGGCCTCCCAGGGCATTGCTTGAACCCCTCTCAGCCCCGACGCCGCCGGAGATTGCTCATGCTCAATTCTCGCGCGCGGGGGGTTTCTGTCCATCGGGAGAATTCCCGACCGGTCGGGGAATCCCCGGAGGCGCGCGTCAGCCCGCCGCGGCGTCCTCCGGCACAAGCGGCAGGACGCACTTGCTGACCTTACAGTCGTGGCGGAGCGCGTCGTGGAACCCGCGCTCGACGAGGTACTCGATGCGCTCGCGCCGCAGGTCGAGCAGGCTGAGCGGCCCGCCCAGCTCGTCGCGCGGGTGGTAGCGGTGGATGGTCAACAGCTTGTAGCGCGCCGCCTTCTGCACCCGCGCCCCGAAGGCCGAGATGGCGTTCAGCACCGCCCGCTGGTCTAAGTCACCCACCTGCTCGCCGCGGCTCGCTTTCCGGAGGAGGAGGAGCGCCTCGTTGATGTTCGCGGCGTCCGTGATGTCGTCGTTGACGCGCGCGGCCCAGTTGATGACCTGCGTCCGGTAGAGCGTCGAGAGCACGTTATTCAGGTAGTGGATCGGGATGCTGTCCACGTCCGGGTCGAGGTAGATGACGTGCAGGATGCGCGCCTGCTCGACGATGACCGTCTTCAAGGGCGTGTTCATCAGCACGCTGCCGTCCACGTAGGGTTGCGCCCCGACCTCCTGCGGGGTGAAGAAGCCGGGGATGGCGCTCGAAGCCATGATGATGCGGGGGCCGAGATTGTCGGTGAAGTCGTAGTTGATGAACTCCTTGACTTCGCCCGTCTCCCAGTTGGTCGCCGCGACCTTCAGCACCTTCGCGGAGCCGCGGACGGCCTCGAACTCAATCGCCTCGCCGAGCACGCGGCGGAACGGCTCGCGCGAGATGAGGTTATCGATGGCGAGGGTGTGCAGCAGGCGCGTCGTCAGCGGCTCCTCCTCCTGCGGGTTGACGACGTACATGAAGCGGTCGAAGAAGTCCCAGAGCAGTTGGAGGCTGTCCCCGGCCACCCGCGCGAAAGACCCGACGGGGTCGGAGGCGAAGCGCCGCGGGTCGAAAAATTCCAGCGGGTTCGCCAGAAACCTGTAGCCGCCGCTGCCGCCCGTGCCCGCGTCGCGCGTCAGCCTCTCACGCCAGACCGTTTCGAGTTCCGCGACGGCCGCCTGCCCGCCCGCCTCCCCCCAGCGCGAGACGAGAAACGTCGCGTTGAAGGAACCGATGGACGTGCCCGAGAAGACTTGCGGCTCGAGCGGCACGTACCCGGTCGAGGAGCACAAGCCCCCGAACAAAGCCTTCAACACGCCGACCTCGTACGCGCCGTTCGCGCCGCCGCCCGAGAGCACCACCGCCTGCCTGTCCGCGCCAGCGTTGTCGCCGTCCTCCGCCGCCATGCCCGAAGCCCCTCCCGCGCTCACAGCGCTGTCTGGAGCCACGACCGGCCCATGTACTGCGGGGTGTCGGGTCGCGCGTCGGGGAAGATGCAATGACTCTCGTAGCAGTCGTGGTAGACGGCGTCCTCAAAGCCGCGCGCCATCAGGCTCGCGACGGCCTCGCGCCGGAAGTCGAGCATCCCGAGCGGGCCGCCCAGGTCGTCGTGCGGGTGGAAGCGGTGGATGGTCAGCTTCTTGTACCGACGCCCCAGCTTGATGCGCTCCCGGATCTGCGCGGCGACGCGGATGAAGGCCGTGATCTCGGGGCCGGACAGCCCGTCGGCGGAGTCTTCGGCGCGCACCTGCTCGATGACGTTTATCCCCTCGTTGATCCACGCGGCGGTGTCGATGTCCTCGTTAATCTTGGTGGCGAGCATGATGGTGTAGACTCGATCCATGGTGTCCACCGTGTTCATCAGGCGCTGGAGCGGGATGTTGCCCACGTCCGGGTCGAGGTAGATGACGAAGAGCGTGGTCGCCCCGGCCTTGATGGCGCAGTTGAGCGGCGTGTTCATCACGGCCCCGCCGTCCACGTAGGCGACGCCGTCGATCTCGACCGGCGGGAAGATGCCGGGGATGGCCGCCGACGCCATGATCATCTCGCGCCCGAAGCCGGAGCCGCCGACGTGATTGTTCTCGAAGACCTTGACCTCGCCCGTCTCCCAGTTCGTCGCCACGATGCGCAACTCCCGGTTCGAGTGGCGGACGGCCTCGGGGTCGATGGTGCGCCCGAGCATTTCGCGGAACGGCTCGACGGTGATGAAGGCGCTGAAGTCAACGAATTGCAGCGAGCGGTTGACGAGGCCGCCGCCGGTGGCGAGGAAGTTCAGCCCCCTCGACAGGAAGCTGCGCGCGAGGTGGCCCGCGTCGTCGCCGAATTCGTCCGCCGGCAGAATCGGGTCGGCGTAGCAGTCGGGGTCGAAGTACCTGAGCGGGTTGGCGCGGAAGCGGAAGACGCCGTTGCCGCACCCGTTCGGGCCGTCGGCGATCTCTTCGAGCCACATCCGCTCCAGCCGCTCGACCGCCACCGAGCCGGGCACGTCCGGCTGCGCCACCATCACCGTCGCGTTGAAAGAGCCGACGCTCGTGCCCGTAAACACGTGCGGCTCAATCGGGCGGTAGCCCGCGCCCTTCATCTCGCCGCCGAGCAGCGCCCTCAGGACGCCGACCTCGTAAGCCCCGTAGGCGCCGCCGCCCGACAGCACCGCCGCGATCTTCTCGTCCGGCTCACGGCTCATACGCTCCTCCCCGCCACGACCCACTCGGGCAACGTCGCCGTGTCGAGCCAATCGCGCACCTGCCGCCACGTCAGTAGTGACCCGACCATCGTCTGGTAGTGCTGCATGAAGTGCTTGACCAGGAACTCGACTTCGAGCGTCTCCCTGGAGATGCACAGCGTCTCGGACGCCTGGCCGGCGGTCAGCGAGTTGAGCAGCGAGATGGAGGGGAAGACCGGGTCGAACGGCGGGGTACTCGTCGGCAGCCTGTCGAGCACGCTCTTGAAGGGCGCGAGCAGGCGCGAGGTCAGCCCGAAGGAGAAGAGGTCGGCGAGGCCGAAGCCCAAGTCCACGGGGTCGAGTTGGACGTTGGCGACTCGCTCGGGGCGGTCGGCGACGAAGACCATGCGCACGCGAATCTCGCCGCTCTCAAGCACGTCGAAGCGGAAGGTCTCGATGGCCGCGCGGAACTCGCCCGGCCCGTAGGCCGTCACGCTCGGGGTCAACTCGCGCACGAAGGCGTAGCCCATCCCGTAGCGGCCCAGCACGCCCGGCTCCGGCTCGCTCGCGTCCTCGATGAAGTCGCGACTCATGATGAGGTAGCTCTGCTCGTTGAGCGGGATGACGACGGCCGGGCCGCCCGCCCCGAACGGCCTGAAGGTGAAGTTGAAGTCGTAGATGCGCACGCGCAGCACGATCCACTCGTACTTCGTGCCGATCTCGCGCAGGTCGATGATGGCGGGACGCTCGCGCACGGGGAACTTGCCCACCTCGCCCGTGTCACGCAGCTTGTAGTAGAGCTGGCGGAAGCCGAAGCCGCGCCGCTCGATCTCCTCCTCCGGGCACCAGCTCAGCCGCGAGAGGTAGCCGGGCGGGAGGACGCGCCGGGCCGGGACGTAGGCCTCCGGCTCGCGGAAGGCGCTGACGCGCATGAAGTAGTGGAGCGCGAACTCGCGTATCTGATCCCGCATCCAGCGCGCGGACTCCGCCGTCGAGCGCGCGGGCGAGCGCGGCTGGTCGTAGAACATCTCCTGCACGTTGCCCATCACGGGCAGCAGGCCGCTCTCTAACTGCACCTGGTCGAAGAAGCCGTACGCGCCTGCCGGCCGGTTGAACTCGCGGTCGAGCGGGAAGCGGCTCGCGTAGCTATCCGTCGCGTCCGCGCGCTCCCACCAGCGCCTGAGCGCGACACCGTCGCGGAGGAATCCCTCGACGGTGTTGAGGACGGCCACGTCCTCCTCCGTCAGGGACGCCACACCCCACTCGGTCTCCCACGCGCTGTCCCCGCGCCCGTTACTCAAGTGGCCTCCTTTCACCCGCCCGGCCGTACCCGGCGTGATTGCCGTCCGGCCGGGCACCGCGTCGCGTCGCATGTGAACGGCTCAGGGTGTGAACTATTCGACTCAGCATCCCGTCAACCGTCCGCGAGCCGCCCGGCCCCTGGCTCAGCAGCTCGACGCTCGTGAGGAAAGCGTCCAGAGGGCGCAGCACCATCTGCTCGAACACTCGTCTCATGCCCCGTCCTCTTTCTTTAAGTCCCTGACCAACTCCGGCAGCAGTCGGTAGCGGAAGACCTCGCCGACGCATCCGTGCCTCTTGAGCGCCCCGTAGTATTCGTCCAGCGCGCGCAGGCAAGGCGTTTTCAAGAGCCTGTGCCAGCGCCCCCCCAGTCCCGGCTGTGAAGCATCCGGCTGATGGCAGCAGAGCGCTTCGAGGTGCGGGTCGCGCTCCGCCGAGTCGCGCCAGATCACCGCCGCCGAACTCACGCCGTTGGCGAAAGCATCGCCGTCGAAGGCCCCGTCGTCGCACTGGGTCAGGAAGTTTTCGACAATCTCCGGCTGGCGCAGATTGACGAGCAGCAGCGCCCAGGCGACCCCGGCCGCCGCGTTGCGCCGCCCCGACTCGTGCGGCGGCTCGCGGCGCGCCATCTCGAAGGCGCGCCGCGTAGCGTTGCCCACGGGCAGATAGTTGGTCGGCGCGAAGTAGATGGCGCGGCCCACGCCGTGCCAGAAGAACTCCGCGAGACCGCCTCCCGTCTCCCATTCGCGGTCGATCTCCGGAAGGTGCCGGTCGATGCACGCGACCAGTTGCGGATAGAGGTTGCGCGCGACGAGGCCGAGGGCCTCGTAGGACGCCCCGACGTAACCTTCGGCGGAGTTGGCCCGGCAGAGTGCGACGAACCGCCGGAGCGCCTCGCGCAACCCGCAGCCGGCCGCACACCGCGCGCACTGTCCGTTGACAGTTGCGAGCTGCCTGTTCGCCAGCGACAGTCCCATCCCCGCGTGGAGGGCCGCCAGTCCCTCGGCGTGTGCGTCACGCGCGGCCGCGCCCTTAAGCAGGCCGTCGGGCACGCCCCCCGACTCCCAGACGCACTCGGTGTAGTAATGGCCCACCCCTTCCGTCGCCCACACGGCGAGGAAGGGGTCGAGGCCGGAGGCACGCTCGACGAGAGTGCTCAGCGGCACGTCGCCGTCCGGCGGGAGGTGCAGCACCGCGTCGGCGTGCTCGAACAGGTCGAAGACCTGAAGCTTGTTATAAAACTCCTGCAAGGCAGCGCGGGCATCCGCCCCCGGCACGAGCTGGCCGAGCACGCCCGCCGACTGCTGCATCGCGTTGAGGGTCATCCTCATCATGCCGCGGGAGGTGAGCGCCTCGGCCCCGAGCGCGCCGGAGGTCAAGTCCCAGAGTCCCCTTTGCAGCCGGTCGCCCGCGCGGAAGGCCGTCTTCAGTACGCCGCTCAACTGTGCCTCCGCCGCGTGCGTCACCGAATCGAAAGAGTCGGTCGCGCGATGCGTCCCGCCCGGCGCGAAGGTTTCGCCGAGTTGCCGCGCCCCGAACAGCGCCGACGCCCAGTAGAAGCGCCCCGCCGATTTGAAGAACTCGTTCATCTGATTTTTGATTCTTGATTCGCCTTTGAGTCGTCGGCCGTCGGTTTCTGTGCTGGCCGGGGACTGACGGCCGACGACTTCCAATCGCACATCAAAAATTCTTCCGGTCGCCGTTCACGGCGGAGCGGAATCTCCCGTCCGGGTCGTGTACGCGCAGCACGTAGAGGCTGGCGCTGACGTGCGGCGTGAAGATGACGACCGAGTTGTCGGTCATCAAGCCCTCCATCCCCTGGAACGGCCCCGTCCCGCTCAGGATTTGGCCGACGCCGCCGAAGCGGATGCCGCCATGCCCCGCAACCGCGATGTTGAAGACGCGCCCCTCGCTGCTGTCAGCCCTGAAGCTGCCGATGTCGCGCCCCTGACTGTCGGTGATGTTGAAGTCGCACACGTCCGTAAAGGGGATCGGGTTAAGCGCCGTCCCGCCCGGCGCGGTCGGGTTGAAATCGACGTGTGCAGTTATCTTCCCGATGATTTGGCCGACGCGCGTCGTGCTCTGCGGCCCGCCCCGGCCCGACGCCGCGCTGTTGAGGCTGATGAGCCGCAAGCCCTGCACGACGGTCAGACCGAGGAACTGTCCGTCGGGGCCGACGCGCGGCGTCACCGGGTCGGACTCGACCGCCTGGCCGCGGAAGAGGATGTAAGTGATGTCACGCTCGGGCGGGGCTTGCGGCTTCAGCGCCGGCAGACGCCCCGACGTGCGCAGCGTGCCCTGCGAGTCCATCACGCGCAGCAGCAGGTTGCCCGTGAACCCGTGCTCCGGCGACAGCGACCCGCAGTGCAGGTACGTGCCCTGCTCGTGCCCCTTGAACGAGCCGAAGCCTTCGAGGATGGTGCCGACCGTGGCGGCGAGCAGTTGCGTCCGCCCGCCGACGTTCATGGGGAAAGTGCGCCCCGCCCCGAAGCCGCGGAAGCCGTCCTGCCCGTCGCCGAACGTGCATACGCCGTCGAGCATGACGAAGCGTTGCGGGCGCGAGGCGTCGAGCGGGGTCGGCGGCGGCTCGCGGCCGGGCGAGGCCACGAAATCGTCGGGCGCGAGCATCCAGCGGTGCTCGAACTTCCCGTAAGACTCGCCGACGACGTTCGCGGCCTTCAACCCGCCGGAGGCGGTCGGCGCCTGAGTGTTGATGGTGAAGCGGTGCAAGTCCTCGTCCACATGGAAGCCGAGCACCTCGCCGTTGCCGCCCTGACCGCGCATGGCGACGCCGGTGCGCTTCGCGCCCGGGAGCGAGAAGGCGTTGAAGTGTGCGGCCTGATCCACGAGGCGTTGAAGCACCTCGGGCGCGTACGCGGCGGCACTCGCGGCCGATGGCGGCGCGGCCCCCGCCGCCGGCCGGCCGGAAGTTGGTTGGTTGCTCATGCTTCATTCCTCCCCGACCGAAGCCCACGAGGGCCGCGGCGCGCCCCGGCCACGCTCTTCGCGCAACACCCGCGCCCTTTCAGTCCTCAGGAGTCGCGCCCCCCGTCGCGGGGGGCGCGACTCCTGCCCCCCAAGAGAGCATCGGAGCGCGTCAGGTACCTGGGCGTCGAGTCAAAGGTCTCAGTAGCCCCTGCCGCCGCCGCTGCTGCCGCCGTCGGCTTCCCCGCCGCTGCTGCTGCTGCTGCTGCCTGTGCCGCCGCCGGGACTTTCGCCGGGGCCGTAGGTCATGCGGGGCAGACGGTCGATGGCCTTGCGGATGTCTTTGAGAACATCCACCTCGCTGTCGTCCTCTTCCCTCACGTAGCGTTCGAGGACTTCGAAGTAGACGCGCAGGAACTTCTTGTCGTCCTCGTCGAGGCGGTTGATGAACCCGCCCTTGTTGCCCACAGGGTAACCCTTCTTGCGCCACCTCTCCGGGACAGGTTCCTTGTCGAGGCGCTGGATGAACTCGGCGATCTTCCAAGCCGTGAAGTCTTCCCCGCGGATGTTGTCGTGGATGAGTTCCTCTCGCTCGGGGAAGGCCACCTCGTAGTCGCGCTTGACGAAGAGGATTTTGTAGCGGACAAGCTTTAGTTGGTCGTCATTCAAGTCTTTGTCGGACATCTTTCCTGTCTCCTTATGGGTTTCTTCGGCGGCATCCCCGACGGGGCCAGCGTCGCTTGAAGTGGAAGTTTGAACCTTTAGGTCGCTCCAGCCGCCCGGCGCGTGCGCGGGCGTCGGGGCGGCGGAGCCGCCCGCCGTCTGATTGGTGGACTGGCCGTCGCCCGCAGAGGTGGACGCGGGCGACGGCGCTGCCCCGCCCGCCATCACGTCCATCCCCTGATCGGCGGCCCGCTGCATCCCCTGGATCGTCCTGACGAACAGGCCCATCCCGTAGACGAAGACCGTGAAGGGAAGCAGCATCATCTGGCCGAACAGACGCATCACGCCGGGCGCAGAGTCCTCCGCGTCGGCCCGCCCCTGCTCTCTCTCATGGCTCATTCGGTTTCCCCTGCGTCTCGGCCGCACGCCGCGTGCGCCCCTACCTGCCCCGGGGCAGGCCCTTGTACCAGTCGGCCAACTCGCCCCCAATCAGACGCGGGCTCGTCTCCTGCAAGTAGTGCAGGCCCGGCCCGACCGACACGGTTTCGAGGTTCTTCAGGTTCTGACGGCACCAGTCCACGTACTCCGCGGTGACGAGGCCGCCCGGCGTGGCGTAGAACAGGAGCTTGGGCAGCTTCGAGCGCTTCAGACGCTCGGTGATGTCGTTGACGCCGTCCCAGACCTCCCTCGGCTCGCCTGCGACGGGGACGCTGCGCGCGAGGCGCCAAATGGGGAGGCGGCTGCGCGTCTCCCGGAAGGGTTCGCGGTAGTAGCGCATCTCGGCTTCGGAGAGGCGGCGGCCCACGCCGCCCGAGAGCAGCTCCTCGATGAAGAAGTTCTGCTCGACGAGCAGTTGCCAGCCCTCGCCGCCCTCGCCGCCCTGGCGGAACTTCTGGAACAGCGCCCTGAAATCCGGCGTCGAGAAGTCCTCCCACCGCGGGAACGTCTTGAAGATGCCCTCGAAGAAGGCGACGGCCCTCACGTTACTTTCGTGGCGCAGCGCGTAGCTGAGGCCGACCGACACGCCCCAGTCGTGCAGCACCAGCGTGACGTTCTTGAGGCCGAGCTTCTTGATAAACTCTTCAAAGTACCGAGCCTGCTGCGCCCAGCGGTATTCGATCCCAGGCTTATCCGACCTGCCGTAGCCCATCAGGTCGGGCGCGATGCACCGGGCGTGCGGCGACAGGTGCGGGATGATGTTGCGCCAGAGGTACGACCAGGTCGGGTTGCCGTGCAGGAAGACGATGGTGTCGCCCGTCCCCTGTTCGACGTAGTGCATCCGAGAGCCGAGCACCTCCACGTAGCGCGGCTCGAAGGGGTAGTCGGACGAGATGTCCGGCTCGTGCGGGAGCTCCCCCCTCTGCCCCTGGCTGCCGGCGCGGCCCTGCTGCGGGGCGGCGGGCTGCGGCGGCGGGGCGGGGCGTGAGACGGGCATCGCCCCCCACCCGACCCCGCCGCCCGTTTGCGCGGACGGGGATGCCTGCGGGGGCGGCGTGGAAGTTGAGCCGTGCGGCGCTGCCGGGGACGCCCCCGGCTGCTGTTGCTGGTACGGCTGCCGCCCGACCTGCCCTGCGCCTTGCGTCGTCTGCCCGCGCGAGGCGTTCGCGTCGGCGCGCCTGCCGTCGCCGCACGCACCGCCCGCGCAGAACATGATGTCCAGGAGCCTCCTCTGAAGGTCGTCGCCCGCCCTGAAGGCGGATTGCAACGAACGCCCCAGCTCCTCCTCGGTCGCCTCGGTGACGTGGTCGAACGACTCGGCCGCCTTCGACGGGCGGAGGGCGTTGAACATCTGCTGGACGCCGAAGAGCGACATCGCCCACGTGTAGCTCATCATCGACTTCGTAAATTCGCGCACGGCTGAACTCCCTTTCCCCGCGTCGGCCGCCCGACCGAACGTAGCGCCCTCACCCCCTCGAAGCGGCGCGCAAGACCATCGCCCCGAGGAGGACGAAGACGACGGCGTTGACCCTGCCGGCCCACTCTTTCGACGGGAGCGAGGCCGTCACCTGCGGCAGCAGCATCGCCGCCGCCGCGAGCAGCAGGAGGAGGGCGGCGACGATTGTTGAAGATTTCTCCCGGCGACGGTGCGAGGTCGTCTCCGGCACGCGCAGCTTCAGGCGCGCGCCGCCCTCGGAGCCGAGTGTCAACATCTCGTCGAGCTTCTGCGGCATCGTCACCATCAGCGCGGCGTACTTGTCGAGGTGGTTGCCGAACTGCCCGGGGCTCAACATCTCCCGCACCCGCCCCATGCTCGCCAGCAGGCGCGCGTCCTGTAAGCCTTCGAGCAGCGGGTCGCCCGCGGGCGAGAGTCGCCGCGCCGTGTCGGCGACGGCGAACAGTCCCCGGTAGAAGGATGGCACAGGCGGCTGCGGCACGTAGCCGCACGCGGTCGCCGCGCGCCAGTGGACGACGAGGTGCTCGACGAGTTGGTCAGCGTCGTCGTTCCGATACCACTCGCTGTCGCGGAAGGGCACGACCTGTCGGAGGCGGTGCCGTAGCTCCTCGTCGTCCGCCGTCCCCTCCCGCCTCACCTCCCTGAGCAGGCACGAGCACGCGTGGTCGGGGTTCTCGGCGGCGGTCGCGCTCAGGTAGTCCCAGAGGTTCGACTGCGACTCGGCGGGCAGGCTGGCGAAGAGGCCGCCCGTGAAGGCGATGCGTTTCTCGGAGAGGATACGGACGTTCGCGGGGCGCGGCTCGACCGGGAAGGCGCGGCCGAGCAGCGCGTGGCGCAGCCACGCCGAACAGAGGAGGCGCGCGAGGTTCGTCCGGTCGGTGCCGCTCGGGAGGCCGCGCCGCGCCCCCGCGCTCGCGGCGAAGGGTTCCGCCCCGTCCAGCCGAAAGCCGTTCAACTCCTCGACCGTCAAAACCCTCTGCGCGCAGAGGGCGCGACGGACTTCCGGCACGCAGAGCGTCTCGAACTCTTCGGCGTCGCGCGCCATCGTCTCCAGCGCCTTCGCCTCGTGCGTGAAGTCCAACTGCTGACCGAGCGCGCCGACGAAGTCGGATACGGCGCTCCCGAAGGCCGCGCCGCCGGGCGTCAGGCCGCCGAGCGCGTCCTTCAGAAGGTGCAGCAACTCCACGTCGTGCAGGAACCGCTGCTCGGCCTCGGGGCGGATGAGCTTGACCACGACGGGCGAGCCGTCCGGCAGCCGCGCGCGGTGCGTCTGGTAGAGCAGGCGCGACTCGAAAGGCTCGTCCTCAAAGTCGAGGAAAGCGTCTTCGGGCGCGCGCCCGGTCTCGCGCCCGAACAGGTCGCGCACGGTCGCGGGCGGCGCGGGCACGGCGCGGTCGGGCACGGCGGCGAGTTCGAGACAGTCGCCCGCGGAGAGCAGGTCAACGCGCGCCGAGAGGTAGAGGCCGAAGGCGGAGAAGACCGGGCCGAGTTCTTCCAGAGCCGCGTGGAGGCCGCCGGCACGGGTCTCTTCCGGGCGCGCCGCGCGCGTGACGCGGTGCGGGCCACGCGCCAGCCCGTGCGCCGCGAGGCACTCGACGACCTCGTCACGCCGCCTCTTCAGTGTCGAGCGTGGCGTCGCCTGTTGAAACCTGTCCACAGCCTTCAGCAACCTCTCAACCCTCCGCTTCGGGTCTGCAAGCCCGGCCGCCCCGGGCCGCGCTCACGAACCCTGCTCGATACTCCGCAGGTCGGCTTCGAGCGCGGCCCGCCCGGCGTGGCCGCGGTAAATTTTGACGATGCGTTGCGAGCGGTCGAGGACGAGCGTGTAGGGGATGGCGACGCCGTTGAACTGCTGGAAGACTTCCTGGTCGCCGACCAGCACCTCGTAGTTAATCCCCTGGCTCTCGACGAAAGGCTTGACGGTCTCCAGCCCCTGCTCGTCGAGCGCGATGCCGACGATCTTCGCCTTCGAGTTCGCCGCCAGTTCCTTCAGCTCCGCGATCTCCGCCCTGCACTGCGTGCACCAGGACGCCCAGAAGTTCAAGACCACGGCCTCCCCCTTGAGCGAGTTCTTGTCCACCGTCTTGCCGTCGAGCGCTTCGAGGGAGAAGTCGGGGATCGTGTTGCCGACGACGACCTCCTCCGGCTTGACGGCCTGCGCGCTCTGGCAGCCCGACAGGGCCGCGGCCGAGATAATGACGGCGATGGTTAACAGCGTTCTCATCTCGTTACTCCTCAGACTGTTCGTCCCTTCCGCTCACGCCGCCGCGCCGCGTTCGAGACGCGCGGCGAAGTCCGCGAGCGACGGGTGGTAGTGGAACACCTCGCCGAGCCGCCCGTGCTTTTGCAGCACGGGGTGGATGCGGTAGACGGCCTCCCCGCCGGGGCGCGCGACGAGCGCTTCCCACAGCTCGACCACGCGCGGGTCTGAAGGGTCGGGCCTGTGTTCCAGAAAGCGCGTGATGTAAACGTCGCCCGGCGTGATGTCGATGCCCATGATGAGAGTTGACATGACGCCGTTGGTGAAGCCGGGGGTGCGGGCCACGCGCTCGCCCTGATTCCGGATGAAGTTCTCCAGAATCTCCGGCTGTCGAACGTTGACGATGGTCGTCGCCCACGCGAGGCCCGCGAACATGTTGAGCCGGGCCAGCTCGTGCGGCGCTTCGCGCTCGATGGCGAGCCACGGCGAGAGCAGGCCGGGCACGAAGTAGAGCGGCAGGAAGTAGAGCGAGCGGCCCGCGCCATGCCAGAAGTAGCCGACCGCGCGCGGCGCGACCTCACGCAGGTGCTCCTCGATGAGGCCGACCATCTGCGAGTGCCAGAAGCGCGTCACCAGCCCGAGCGACTCGTAGGCTGCCCCCTCGTAGCCCGGGCGCGAGTTGTCGTCCACGAGCGTGACGAACCGCTCGACGGCGCCGCGGACTTCGCCGGCGGGGCTGTAGGGCGTGACGGTGTTCATGAGTTGCTGCGCGAAGCCGAGGCCGATGCCGGCGTGCATCATCGTCAGGCTCTTGGCGGGCAGGGCGCGCGCGCGCTCGTCGGTCAGGATGCCGCGGATGGGCCGCCCCTTCCCCCAGAACGTCAGCGCGTAGAGGTGGCCCAGTCCCTCGACCGCCCAGAGGTCTGGATACGCGCCCAGCGCGTAAGCCTCGTCCACCAGTCGCCCGAGGTCGAACCGGCCGCCCTCGGGCGGGACGTGCAGAAGCGAGCTGACGTGCTTGACGAGGTTGAAGACTTCGTAGTTGTTCCTCAAGCCCTGCCAGCCGAGGCGGACGTTGTCGGCCGACGAGAAGGCACGCAGCGTCTCCTGCGTCTGCGCGGCGACCTGCGAGGTGAGGTTCGAGACGTAACCCGGGCTGAAGGCGCGCAGCGTGAGGGCGTCGAAGAAGAGGTTGGTCAGGCCCCTCTGCACCTCGTCGCCGATCTGGAACGCGCCGAAGGCGAGGTCGCCGAACTCGTTCTCGGCCGCCTGCTTGACGGAGAAGAGGGCGTCGTTGGCTTTGCGCGTCGGCTCGCGCAGGTCGGTCGGCGTGAGCAGGTTCGTCACCTGCTGGACGCCGAACAGCGACATGGCCCACGTGTAGCGGAGCGCCGACTCGGTTAATTCACGCATGGCCCACGAACTCCTCCCCGCCCGGGGCGCGCGCCCGACATCGCGCGGGCGCGCGGCGGGCGGCTCACCTCCCCGACGCACCTGACGACTGCGAGGGCATCGGCCCCCAGCCCTGCCCACCGCCTCCCGACGACTGCGCATCCGGCGCGCGCCCCGCGCCGGTCGGCGCATCCCTGCGCGCGTCGGTGTCGGCCCTGCGGCCGGCGTCGTCGTCGCGCCTCGCGTCCCGTTGCGTCGAAGCCCAGCCCACGCCCTGGCGCGCGGCGGCGTCGGCGGCGCCGGCCACGCCCTGCACGGTCTGGCCGATGGCGTCGGCCGTCTGCCCCACGGCGCGAATCCCCTGCCGGACGGCTTCCGCCGACTGCCGGCCGATGTCCGACGCGGTCGTCGTCCCCCGCGACCCGCCGCCGCGGTCGAACATGCCGAAGGTGAAGACGCCGAAGGTCAGGTCAACGACGCCCTGTTGCAGGTTGTCTCCCGCGCGGAAGGCCGCCCTGAGTGCTTCGCCGAACTCCTCCCTGGTCGCCTCGGTGACGTGGTCGAACGACTCGGCCGCCTTCGACGGGCGGAGGGCGTTGAACATCTGCTGGACGCCGAAGAGCGACATCGCCCACGTGTAGCTCATCATCGACTTCGTAAATTCGCGCATGAAAAAATCTCCTTACTGCCCTTACTGAAATGCCTCGCTCGGCGGGCTTGTACCCTCTGTGTCGCAGAACCGTCAGGCCAGCCGCCGCACCGTCCGCAGCAGCAGCGTCGCCGCCGCCCCGACGACCAGCAGTTCGGCCGTGAGCAGGTTGATGCCGAGTTGCAGGCTCTCGCCCGTGGCCGCCGCGGCGAGCGAGACGGCGAAGACGAGCGCGCCGAGTTGTAAGGCCCTGCGCCGCAGGGCTTCGTCGTCCGGCACGCCGCCCTCCCTGACGAACGACGCCTGCGCCTCCAAATCGCCCGCCGTCAACCGCTGGACGAAGCCGGCGGCACGGAGCGGGCCGTCGCTCACGAGCCGCTCGCCGGAGATGGCCCAGGCGAGGATCGAGTCGTAGGTGAACATCGCGCGCCGCGCGCTCCAGCGCAGGTGGCGGTCGCAGACCGTCTGGAGGTGGCGGCCCAAATCGAAGGTCGGGGCGAAGCGCGTGATGAGGCCGTCGATGGCGATGGCCGAGCGGATGTACTTGACCACGTCGCGCTCGGGCCAGACGCCCGTGCGCCGCGAGAGCCGGAGCATGTCGAGCATCACGAGCGTGAAGTTCTTGCGCAGTTTTCGCTCGCGCCCCTCGGCCTCGTACCAGGTCTCGGCGAAGACCCGCAGCCCTTCGCGGAAGCGGGCGGCGCTCGACTCGGAGTCGAAGACCGAGATGCGGAAGAACGCCTCGCACATGCCTTCGAGGTCTCCGCGCGTGTAGGCGAGGGTGAGCGCGACGAGGTTCTGTCGCGAGTAGCGGCTGATGGTGCCGGTGATGCCGAAGTCTATGTAGCCGACGACGTTCGCGGGCAGGATCATGAGGTTGGCCGGGTGCAGGTCGGCGTGGAACATGCCGTGGCTGAACACGTCGCCGAGGAAGTTGTCGATGACGTGGCGCGCCGTCTGGTCAGGCTCGAACCCCATCTCGCGCAGGTGGCCTGAGACGCGCTCGTCGTTCGTCTCCAGCGCGCGCAGGTAGGCGAGCAGCGTCTCGCCCTCGAAGAACTCGGTGACGAGCGTGCGCCGCGTCGTGAACCGCCAGAACACCTCGGGCACGCGCTCGTGCGCGTTGCCGCGGGCGTTGCGGCGCAGCCGCTCCATGTAGCGCGCCTCGCAGCGGTAGTCCAGCTCCTCGTGCGTCCACGCCAGGAACTCGCCCGTCGGCTCCAGCATCCAGTAGAGGCAGCGCAGGCGCAGCCGCTTGATGAGGCGGATGGTCGCCGACATCAGGCGGATGTCACCCGCGAAGTCCACCTCGACGTTCGGGCGCTGCACCTTGACCGCCACCTTGCGCCCGCCGAGCCAACCGACGTGCACCTGGCCGATGGAGGCGGTGGCGAGCGGCTGCTGCGCGAACGATTCGAACAGCTCCGAGGGTCGCGCGCCCAGTTCCTCGACGAAAATCCTCTCGACCTCGGCGGAAGAGAAAGGCGTCACGCGGTCGAGCAGGTTGAAGAGCGCGTTACAGTATTCGAGCGAGATGATGTCGGGCTGGAGGGCGAGCATCTGGCCGAACTTGATAAAGGTGCCGCCGATCTCTTCGAGCGTCATGCGCAGGCGCTCGGGGGCGCCGACGGGGCTGACCCGCAGGCGGCGCGCGAGCCGCGGCCAGCGCCCGAGGAGCGCGCCGCAGGCGTGCGCGAGCGCGTGCCGGACGACGACGCAGGTGATGTGCGCCAGGCGGCGCAGGCTCGGCCAGAAAAACATGCTCCACCTTCGGCTAACCAAGCTCTTCCTTGTAGCTGACCTTCTCCTCATAACTGAGCCCCGCCGCCCGCGCGCCCGGCTCGTCGAAAACCGAGCCGAAGAAGATCGACTTGCGGCGGCGCTTCAGGTCTTGCAGTGCCTCCTCCATCCGCGCCCGCACCTCGCGGCTGACGGCGCGCACCGTCTCGGGGTCGTCGGCGGCCTCTGGCGGGTACCTGTCCTCAACATTGAGCGGCGGCAAATACAGCGTGTGCCACTTCGAGGGGAGCGGCACGGGCGCGAGCGGCCACGTCGGCGTGATGGGGAAGAAGGGCCACTCCGTCTGCCGCTTCCACCAGCCCCAGTTGAGCTTGCCGATGATGGGGAAGGTCTCGGCGCTCCCCACCGTGACGAACGGGACGATGGGCGCGCGGTGGCGCAGCGCCACCTTGACGAACTCGTCGCGCCCGAACTTCCCCAACCGGTAGGCGTCGCGGTAGAGCGCGAACGCGCCGCGGATGCCTTCGGGGTAGATGGCCAGAATCTCGCCGCGTTCGAGCACACGGTCGGCGTTCTCCTGGCAGGCGATGACGCCGCCGAGCTTCGTGTGGAAGTTGAAGAGGAACGGGAAGCGCACGAGCCCCGGGTGGATCAGGAACCGCGGGTAGCGGCCGAGTTCGCGCGCGAGCAGGTGGAGCGTCATCACCGCGTCCCACGGCATGAAGCCGCGGTGGACGCCGACCAGCACGGCCCGCCCGCGCGCGGGGACGTTATCTAGCCCCGCGACCTCGACGCGCCAGTAGCGGTCATGCAGGAACTTGAAGAGCGTCCGCCCGAACGCGTCGATGTAACCCCTGTCCATCCCGAAGTCGTCGAACTCTTCGGGTCGCGCCGACTCACTCGCTGCCGCGTGTCCGTCACCGCCCTCGGCGGCGCGGAACTCGCGGGCGGCGTCGGCGCTCGAACGCGAGGGCGCGAACCCCAGCTCGCCTTTGGCCTTCCGGTTCGAGACCGTCCACGGATAGCGCACGTAGTCGAGCTGTTCCACGGGGTGGCAGAAGCCCGCGCGTGCGAGCACGCCGCGCATGACCCGCTGCAACGTCCGCGACACCGGCAACCGCCTCGCCCCCGCCAGGCGGAGCGCCTTACGTAGCGGCACGACGCCGTCGGGCGCGACGTTGTAGACGCCCCGCGCGCCCCCCTCCAACGCACAGCGGACGGCGCCCGCCAAATCTTCCGGGCTGAGCAATTGAAGCGAAGGGTCGTGGCCGGGGAGCGTCACGGCGAGGGGCGCGCCGAGTAGGCGGCTGAAGTAGTCTTCCCCGCCGGGCACGGGCGTCGGCACCGCGCGCAGGATGACGAGCCGCGTGTCGGGGACTTCTCCGAGGTAGAAGGCGGCCAGGGATTCGAGTTCGAGCCAACGGCTCGATACTGTCGGCCTGTCTTGACGCACGAGCACGCGCGACTCCGAGAGGAAGCCGATGTTGTGGTGCGACGCGCCGTAGACGGCCGCGCTCGACAGCAGGACGAACTGCCTGACCCCGACCCGCGCGCACTCCTTGAAGACCGCCTCGGCGTCCGCAAGGTCGGGCGGCGAGCGGCGGCGTGACTCGGCCGGCGGAGAGTAGACGACCGCGTCGATCTCCTGCTCCAGAAGGAAGGCGGCGCGGCCGCCGCTCAGCAGCCCGCCGAAGCCGTCCTCGCCCTGCGGTGCGCGCTGGCAGGTCTCGACGGAGGGGCTCTCGCGCAGGCGCCCGACGAGCAACTCCGCCAAGCCCTCCCGCTCGTCAATGACGACTACTCTTGTCATCGTCGTCCTCCTTCTGCGGCGCACGCGTGCGTGCGTCTCACTTCGCCGCGGCGCGCCGCACGCCCGCGGCCGGCACCCGCATGGCCGGGAGCGCGATGGCCTCCGCCCCTTCGCCCTCGACGACACGCACGAGGCGTCGCGTGCCGACGGGCTGCCCGCCGACCTGCTCGAACCGCTCGACGCGCCCGCTCGGCCAGCGCACCACGAGCGCGTCCGCGCGGTCGAGCCCGCCGAGGCCGAAGTAGAGGCGTGCGCTCTGCTGCGAGGCGAAGCCCGAGCCCGCGCCGACGAGTCGCAGTTGCCGCTGGCCGCCCGCCTCGACCGTCACCTGCGCGCCGACGGCGTCGCGGTTGCTCCGCTTCCCGTCGCCGCGCAGCTCGACGGCGAGCCAGTTGTGCCGCGCGCCGACGTTGTTGCGCAGCAGGGTTGCGCGCGCCAGTTCCGCGCGGCCCGTGTCGCCGGGGTTGTTGTTGACGACAATGTCGAGGTCGCCGTCGTTGTCGAAGTCGGCCGTCGCCACCCCGCGCGCGTCGCGGATGTCGTCGGCGCCCGTCGCCATCGCCACGTCGTTGAAGCGCGGCACGCCCGAGGCGTCCGGCCCCTCGTTGCGCAGGAGCACGTTGTGCTCGTAGCCGTTCCAGGAGATGTCGCCGCGGAACTCTTTGCTGTAGAACTTGCCCGTCTTGTAGTCTTTAATGTGCGCGACCGCGCTCAGGATGTAGGGCAGTCAAAGGTCCTGCGTGCTCCCGGCGGTGATCCAGCCGTTGGCGGCGTAGATGTCCTGGTCGGCGTCGTTGTCGAAGTCGAACATCGTCGAAGACCAGTACCAGCCGTAGGGGTTGGCGTTCGCCGACTCCGACACGTCCGTGAACTTGCCCTGCCCGTCATTCAGGTAGAGCGCGTTGCCCTTGACGGTCTGGTCGCCGTAGGTCTTCCAGTCCGCGCCGACGTGCGAGTAAATCTCCTTGTAGACCGGCAGGTCTTCGACGATGGTTCCCTGCCTGGTGCTCGTGAGCAGGTACTTGTAGAGCGTGGCCGCCTGGCCGTACCAGCGCTGGCCGGAGTGTACGTCGGAGACGTAGATGTCGAGGTCGCCGTCGTTATCCACGTCGCCCCACGACGAGCTCATGCCGTAGCCGGGGTCGAACGCGCCCGTCTCCTTCGACACGTCGCTGAACGTGCCGTCGCCGTTGTTGCGCAGGAGAGCGTCGCGGCCGAAGTCGTTGGCGGCGTACATGTCGAGGTCGCCGTCCGCGTCGTAGTCGCCCCACGCGACGCCGAGCGTGAGTCCGGTCTCGCTGATGCCCGCCTGCTTCGTCACGTCGGTGAAGCGGAGCACGCCTTCTCGGCTGTCGTTGCGCAAAAGCGAGTTGCCCTCGCCGTTGCGCGTGTAGAAGAGGGTGGTCGGGAGGTTCTTGCGCGGGTCGAGGTAGCGGCCGGTGTAGAGGTCGAGGTCGCCGTCGTTGTCGTAGTCGCCGGCCGCGGCGACTACGACGAAATCGCCGTCGCCCTTCTTCGTGATGCCCGAGGTATCCGTGACCTCGACGAACTTCCGGCCCGAGGGCGCCTGCGCGTCGGCCACGCTCTGGAAGAGGCGGCTGCGGTCGGTGAAGCAGCCGAAGAAGGCGTCCTTGTAGCCGTCGTTGTCGAAGTCGGCGAAGATGCCGACGTTGACGCCGGTCATCGTGTCGGGCAGGCCCGCCGCGGCCGTCACGTCGGCGAACGTGCCGTCGCCCCGGTTGCGGTAGAGGCGGGGGCGCTCGCCGTCGGCGAAGAAGATGTCGTACCAGCCGTCGTTGTCGTAGTCCGCGGTCGAGACGCCGGCCGGGCCGAACTTGATGATCTCGAAAGTCTTCGGCGTCCACGCGGGCGTGAAGAAGTTCGGGTTAAAGCGCGAGACGAAATCGATCCCGGCGCTCGACTCCGCGCCGCCGCCCTTCTCCGAGGCGAAGCTCTCGTGCCCCCAGAGGTCTGTGAAGCCCTTGCGGTCGCCGGTCACGGTCGCGCCGCGGATTAACTCCTGCTTCTTAATCTTCCACGCGCGGCCCTCCGCCTTGAGCCACATGCGGAAGAGTGCCTGCGACTCGAAGGCCTCCTCGGCCGGCGGCCGCGCGCCCGCCGTCGCGGCCGATGCCTTCACCGTCTCCGCCGGGCCGCGCGCCGCGCGCGCCCCGCGCACCCAGAGGAAGGAGCGGATGACGTAGGACTGCGGACTTTCAATCCGCTCGACCGAGTCGAGCTTGAACTTGCTCTCCTCGACGCGACCGAGCCCCTTCAGGTAGTGCGCGACCTGCTCGCCGACCTCGCGCCTGCCGAACGGCCGCACGTCCGCCAGCCTCCACTCGTAGACGCGCACGCCGTCGCGCTCCGACTGAAGTTGCTCGGCCCAAAGACCCTCGCGCTCGTTCGCGTAGCTCTCGTCGTAGCAGGAGAGGACTTTCTCCGCGTCGGACTTCTCCAGCCCCGCGCGGTACTCGCCCAGAACCTTCTGCGCCTCCTGCCCCAACTGCGCGAGTTGCTGCGCGTTGCCCTCGATCTCGTTCAGCTTCGCCCGCCCGAGCACGAAGACCACGAGCAGCACGATCAGGGGGGAGCAGTAGAAGACAAGCCGTTTCTGTTTCTTCGACATAAGCCTCGTCTCCGGACACCGAACGGGTGTCGGATTCAGTTGACCGAAAGCCTCCTTAAGGCATCGCGCTCGGCCCGGCCCGGCGCGAGGAGGCGACCGCGCCCGGAGGGTCGCGCCCCTCCTCGATCCGCACGAGGCGGTTCGCGCCGGCCAGCGCGCGCAGCGGCTCACCCTCGATGCGCTGCACCTGCCCGCTCGGCCAGCAGACCTCGATTGACTCGACCGACTCCGCCGCGCCGAGCCCGAAGTGGACGGGCAGCATCGACTGCGAGGCGTAGCCGGAGCCGGCCTCGACGTAGCGCGTCATCGTCTTGCCGCCGGCCGTCAGCCGCACGCACGCGCCCACGGCGTCGCGGTTGCTGCCGCGCCCGCCGACCAGCTTCAGCTCCAGGCCGCGGCCCGACTTCTTGAGGTTGTTCAGGTAGAGCACGGGCGTCTCGTTGTTGTTGTTGATGACGAGGTCGAGGCGGCCGTCCCCGTCGAAGTCGGCGACCGCGACGCCGCGACTGTCCTTGACGCAGTCGGAGCCGGTGGGCCGCGCCACGTCCACGAACTGCCCGCCGCCGACGTTGGCGAACAGACAGTTATGCTCGTAACCGTTCCAGGAGTTGTCGCCGACGAACTCGTGGCTGAAGAAGAAGCCCTGCTTGTACCTGTCGATGTGCGCGACCGCGCCACTGGTAAAGGGCAGTCAAAGGTCGTCCTTGTTCTTGTTCGTGATCCAGCCGTTGGCGGCGTAGATGTCCTGGTCGGTATCGTTGTCGAAGTCCGCGAAGGCCACGCTCCAGCCCCAGCCGGCGCGGTTCGTGTGGCTATCCTTCAGCTCGGTGAACGTCCCGTCGCGGTTGTTGCGGAAGAGCGAGTTGCCCTCGCCGATCATCGTGCCGATCTCGACCCAGTCCGAGCCGACGAGGTCGTAGAACTTCTTGTACTCGGGCATGTCGAGCAGCAGCCACTTGGTGCGCGCGACGTTGCGGACGTACTGGCTGACCGTCATGTCCTCGCCGAACCAGCGCTGGTTCGAGTTGATGTTCGAGGTGTAGAGGTCGAGCGCGCCGTCCGAGTCGAAGTCGCCGAAGACGAGCCCCATGCCGCCGCTGAAGTCGAGCACGCCGGCCTCCTTCGCCACGTCGGTGAAGGTGCCGTCGCCGTTGTTTCTGAACAGGCACTTGCGCCCGAAGTCGTTGGCGACGGTGAGGTCGGGGTCGCCGTCCGCGTCGTAGTCGGCGGCGGCGACGGCGAGCGCCCAGCCGGTGTCGCCCGTGCCGCTCCGCTCGGTCACGTCCACGAAGCGGCGGCCGCCGTCGTTGCGGAAGAGGCGGTTCGGCTTCGCGTTCTGGGCGAAGAAGGGCAGGCGGGGGATGTCGTTGAAGGCGTCGCCGTAGGCTCCGACGTAGAGGTCTACGAAGCCGTCGAGGTCGTAGTCGAGGAAGACGGCCGTGACGCTCGTCGTCGAGAGGTCGAGCCCCATCTCGCGCGAGCGGTCGGCGAACGTGCCGTCGCCGTTGTTGACGAAGAACTTGTTCGGCGCGAGGTAGCGCGCGACGAAGAGGTCGGCGTCGCCGTCGTTGTCCACGTCGGCGAAGAGCCCCGCGTTCGCCTGGTCAATGCCGTCAAGGCCCGCGGCCGTCGTCACGTCAACGAACTTCACGCCTCCCGCCTCCGCGCCGCCGACGTTGCCGTAGAGGCGCGAGCGCACGCCGTCGGGGAAGAAGATGTCCTGCCGGTCGTCGTTGTCGTAGTCCACGGCCGAGACGCCGCCCGAGCCGTGCTCGATGATGTCGAACTTCATCCGCGCCGAATACTTCGAGGCGTCGAGCTTCGGGTCGCGCGCGTGCCTGAAGTCGACGCCGACCGCGGCCGGGTCTACCTCGCGGAAGCCGCCGCCGTCGCCCGCCACGCGCAAGCCTTCGATGAGTTCGTCCCTGACTATCTTCCAGGCGGGCTCGCCCGACCCGGCGTTCTCGTTGGCGAGCGTCCACCGGTAGAAGTGTCTGTCCTGGAAGAGCGCGCCCCGCGGGTCGGCGCCGTCGAGGATGAACTTGACCCTCAGCACGACGCGCCGCTCAAGCTCGACCTCCTCGATCATGTCAATCTTCGTCCAGATGTTCTTGATGGAGGCGAGCGTGTCGAAGTAGCGCGCGACCTCTCCGTTGATGTCGGCCTTCGTGAAGTCCTGGCGGCCGTCGGAGGCGAGGCGGAAGATGGCGACGTCGCCCTCGCCCGCGCCCTCGCGCATCACCCAGCGGCCGCGCGCGGGCGAGGCGAAGCGGTCGGAGTAGAGGCGCGCGACCGCCCCGGCGTCCCGCCGCTCGAAGCCCTCCCGGACGGCCTTGCTGTAGCCGCCGAGGAACGCGTTGACCGACTTGCCCGTGTTGTAGAACCTCGCGTGCTCCCCGTCCTTGCGCGCCATCACGTAGAGGGCGACGCCGGCGGCCGTGGCCCCGAGGACGAGCAGGACGCCGAGAGTCTTCAGCAGGGTCTTGAGTAACTTCCTCTTCGCCATAATTCTCTTCCTCTACACGGGCGCCGCCTCGCGGGCTTCGGCGGGCGGGGCGTAGCCGGGTTCGTGCGACGGGGCGGCCTCGTGCTGCGCCGCGTCGGGAGTCGCGCGGTATTCCGCGGCGCGCGCGGCGATTGATTCGGCGACGCGCATCGCCGAGACGATGACCGGCGTGATGCCGCCGCCGGGCTGCGTCCAGTGGCCGACGAAGTAAAGGTTCCTGACGAGGCCGTTCAGGGCCGGGCGGCGCGCGCCGAGCTGGTCGGGCGACATCTCCCAGCCGAGCATCGCGCCGCGGTGGTTGAGCGTGTAGCGGTAGGACGTGTGCGCCGACGCGCTCAAAGCGACCACGACCTTCCGCGAGAAGCCCGGCATGACGCGTTCGAGGCTCGACATCACGTAGCGCTCGACCGCGGCCTTGTGCGCCGCCCAGTCGGCGACCGAGTCGTAGTCAACGTCCGTCAGCTTCTGCACGATGACGATATGGCCGCCGGGCGGGGCCAGGCTGGGGTCGAAGAGAGTCGGCACGAAAAATTTGATGGAGGCGGTCGTCACGTCGTCCGGGTTCCAGGAAGACCAGTGGTAGCCCTCGGCCTCGCGCAGCACCTCGGTCGGCATTTCCTTGAGCCCGACGTGCGTGAGGAAGCAGGGGTGCGACGGCCGCAGGCTCTTCAACGCGGCGAGCGGGCCGGTGCCGACGTGCTCGGGGCCGACGAGCCGTTCGAGCGTGAGCAGCAGGTCGGCGTTCGAGACGACGACGCCCGCGTTGACGCGCGCCGTCCGGCGCGCGTGCTTCGGCCCCGTCTCCAACTCGACGCCGCGCGCCGCGCCGCGCCGGACGACGATGCGGCGGACGTTCGTGCTCATCAGGATGTGGCCGCCGTGCTCCTCGAACCGCTGCGCCAGCTCGTCGGCGAACGCCTGCGAGCCGCCGCGTGGGTAGTAGTTGCCGAGGAAGTAGGAGAGCCGCAGCATCGAGTCGAAGACGAACGAGGTGCGGCGCGGGGGGCTGCCCCAGTGGCTACAGTCGGCCGTCAGCATCAGCTTCAGCTTCGGGTCGCGGAAGTAGCGGTCGAGCGCGTCGCGCACCGTCAGGTGGCGGAAGGGGTCAAGGCGGTCGGTCGCGCGCCAGCGGAAGTATTCGAGCAGGCCGTTGAGGTAGACCTCGCGCACGACGGCGAAGAAGTCGTCGAGCGCGCGCGACTCGTCGGGGAACTCGGCCTTGAGCTTGAGGAGGTAGGCGTCGAAGTCGGCCGGGACTGAGAAGCTCGACCCGTCGAGGAAGTGGAAGTGATCGACCGGGTCCATCTTCACCCACTCCTGCGTGAGCCCCAGCTCGCGGAGCAGCTTCCCCGTGATGGTGTGCGGGTTGCCGAGCAGCGGGTAGAAGTGCGTCGCGGCGTCGAAGGTGTAGCCCCCGCGCCGGAAGGTCGAGCAGTAGCCGCCGACCATGTAGTGCTGCTCGACCAGCAGCACGCGCAGCCCCTCGCGCGCCAGGAGGTTCGCGCAGACCAGCCCGCCGACGCCCGCGCCGACGACGACGGCGTCGTACGAACTGTCGGGGGACTGATCCCGTAAACCTCTGAACGGTCGTTTCATAATCAGTAGGCCGTCGGCCGTCGGCCGTCGGCCGTGTGTGCCGTCCGCCGGATTGAATCATTTACCTTTTGCCGCGCGCTGCCGAGCATTTGAATTGACCTCTCGACCCAACCACCGAATTGACCTTTGAACTCAATCCTCAAGCTTCACCTCGTCTTTAACTGCCGACTGCCATCTGCCGACGGCCTACTCTCCGCCGGGCGGTTGCGGCCGTACGTCTCGTGCGCCTGGACGAACTCGCCGCTGGCGATGGCCGCGCCCATCGAAAGCTCGCCGGCGAGCAGGGTCGCGGCGACGATCTCGGCGAACTTCGGGGCGTGCCCCGCGCCCGCGCAGCCGAGCATCTCCAGGCACTCGCGGCTCGTGCCCCACTGCGTCCCGCCGCCCACGGTCGCCACCGTGAGCGACGGCAGCGTGACGCTGGCGTGGAGGTCGCCTTCGTCCGTGACCTCGAAGTTGGTGATGCCGACCGAGGAGTTGACGACGTTCGCCACGTCCTGACCGCAGGCGATGAAGACGGCGGCGAGCCCGTTGGCGTAGTGCCCGTTGTAGCCGACGGCGTTGGCCTGCACGTGGCCGACGACCGTCCGTCGCCAAATCTCACTCAGCCCCCCGGGCGTCGTGTGCAGGTAGCTCTTGACGACCCGCGCGGGCAGGAGCGCGCCGGCCACGACCCGCTTGCCCTTGCCGCCCGCGAGCAGCACGCCGGAGGCGCGCTTCTCAGAGCTGTAGCCGCTGAAGACGTGGAAGCGGCGGGCGCGGCTGCGCGGCAGAATCCAGCGGCACGCCGCCTCGGTCGCCTTCACAATCATGTTCATGCCGTGCGCGTCGGCCGTGTGGTAGCAGAAGCTGACGATCACTTCGCGCCCGACGGGCTGGCATTCGAGCCGCAGCAACTTGCCGTGACGGGTTGTCGCCTCCGCCTCCGCGCGGATGTCGTCGAAGTCTTCGCCGAGCCACCGCGCGAAGTCGTGCGCGTCCGCCACGTCGTCGAAGGAGAAGATGGGCGCGACGCGGTTCTCGTCCTCGTAGACGCGCGCCGTCGCGCCGCCCGCGCGCGCGACGGCCGCCATCCCGCGCTCGTAGGAGCGGACGAGCGCCCCCTCGGTCGTCGCCAGCGGCACGTAGAAGCGTCCGCGCGCGTGCCGGCCGTTGACGACGAGCGGCCCGGCGACGCCCAAAGGCATCTGCGCCGCGCCGACCGGGTTCTCGACGTTGCCGCGCATCTCCTCGCTCGCAATCGAGTGGGAGCCGACGTGGCTGAGCGTGCAGCCCGTCTTCTCTTCGACCCAGCGGCGGCGGCGCGCGACGTGCTCGACGGCGTAGCCCTGCCCCTCCATCCTCGGCACGAGGTCGAGCGGTTCGGCGCGCGCGGCGCGTTCGGCGCTGGGTGCGGTGGACATGAAAGGCGGCTCCGGGGACGTGAGTCCCAGTCTCCTCGTCAGGACGGCTCGATCAAGACGATCTGGTAAGCGAAGCCCTTGCTTCGCAAGAACATGTTGATCTGTTCGCAAGCCTCGTACTTGTCTGCGGCCTTCGCGAGGAGCGTGATCCGCTCCTCGTCGCCCTGACAGACGACGCGAAACTTCGGCAGTTCTCGCTTACGAATTCCGGGGGACATCGTCACGACCTCCGCAGTCGGGCGCAATCAGCCTTCGGCCCTGGCGAGGAGTAGTGAACAACTGTGGCCGTCGAGGCCGACTGAATTAACGAGGACGTTGCTCACGTCGTCTTCCTGCCGGGCCGGGCCGGCCAGCGCAAGCGTGAAGCCCTCCTCGACCTCTTCCAGTCGCGGGATGCCGGGGAGCCTGCCGTCGCGCATCGTCTCCAGCGCGGCAACGACCTGCATCGCGCCGGACGCGCCGAGCGTCTCGCCGAGCATCGACTTGACGGCCGCCGCGGGCATCGTCCGCACGTGGTCGCCGAAGACCTCGGCGACGGCCAACGCCTCGTGCCGGTCGCCGCCGCGGCTGCCGTTGGCCGACGCGCTCAAGGCCTCGACCTCGTAGGCGCGCAGCATGGCTTCGTACATGGCGAACCGCATCGAGTGCGCGACCGCTGCGACCGCCTTGCGCTCGTCGCGGCCTCGGGAGCTGTCGTAGCCGCAGCCCGCGCCGCTCACCTCGGCGAGCACGCGCGCGCCGCGTTCGAGCGCCGACGCCTCCTCCTCAAGCATCAGGAGCGCCGCGCCCTCGCCCGGCGTGAAGCCGTTGCGACGCGCGTCGAACGGGATGGCGTAGTGGCCTTCGTGCCCGTCCGAGCGGCAGAGCAGGCCGGCGCGGTCGAATCCGTAGAAGGACTCGAAGCACAGCTCGTCGGCCCCCCCGGCGAGCAGCGCGCGCGCGCGGCCGCCGCGGATTAAGTCGGCGGCGTAGGCGACGGCTTGCAGCCCGGAGGTGACGCCGGTCGAGACGGTCGTGTTCACGCCGCGCAGGTCGTGCAGGATGGCGGTCTGGCCGGCGGCGGCGTTGATGACCGTGTTGGCGAAGTCCATCGGGCTCGCGTAGGCAGGCCCGGCTTCGAGCGCGCGGCGGTCGAACTCGGAGATGGTGCGGACGCTGCAAAACATCGTGCCGAGGATGATGCCCACCTCTTCGGTCGCCCTCATCTCCGCCGCCCAGCCGCTGTCGTCTAAGGCCAACTGCGCCGCCGAGGCGACGAGCCGCGACGTGCGGTCGAGCGGGCGCAGGTTCCTGCGGCCGAGATACTTCTGCGCGTCGAAGTCTTTGACCTCGCCGCCGAGCGGGCAGCCGAGCCCCTTCGTGTCGAAGAGCCCGACGGGGCTGATGCCGCTGCGCCCCTCGCACAGCGCCGCGTGCAACGCCCCCGGCGTGTCGCCGAGCGACGAGACGACGCCCGCGCCGGTGATGACGACCCTCCTCATCTCTCACACCTCACACTTCCTCAGGACGAGTGAAGCGTTGTTGCCGCCGAAGGCGTAGGCGTTGTTCATCGCCACGTTGACCCTGTGCTCGCGGGCGCGGTTCGGCACGTAGTCGAGGTCGCACTCGGGGTCTGGCTCTTCGAGGTTGATGGTCGGCGGGATGCGGTCTTCGCTGACGGCGAGCGCGCAGACCGCCGCCTCGATGGCCGAGGCCGCGCCCATCGTGTGGCCGAGCATGGACTTGACGGAACTGATGGGCACGCGGTAGGCATGCTCTTTGAAGAGGCGCTTGACGGCGATGGTCTCCAGCCGGTCGTTGGTCGGCGTGCCCGTCCCGTGCGCGCTGATGTAGCTGACCTCCTCGGGGCGCGCGCCGCTCTCTTCGAGCGCCCGCCGCATGGCGCGCGCCGCGCCGTCGCCCTCGGGATGCGCCGCCGTCATGTGGTGTGCGTCGCAGGAGAGGCCATAGCCCGCCACCTCCGCGAAGGCGCGGGCGCCGCGCGCCCGCGCGCGCTTCAACGTCTCCAGCACGAGCACGCACGCGCCCTCGCCGGGAATCATCCCCCGGCGGTGGCGGTCGAAGGGCTGGCAGGTCTCGGGCGCGACCGCGCCGAGCCGCGCGAAGCCCGTGTAGGTGATGCGCGAGAAGGCGTCGGAGCCGCCGGCCAGCATCACGTCGGCGCGCCCCGCGCGCAGCACGTCGAAGGCGTGCGCGATGGCGTAGTTGCCCGCCGCGCAGGCGGTCGGGATCATCACGTTGGGGCCGGCGAAGCCGAGTTCCTCGGCGACGTGCGCCGAGATGAGGTGGCACGGGTAACGGCCGATGAACTCCGCGCCGACGTTGTCGAGTTCGTCCCTCACGTAAGAGTCGTTGAACCGCTCGACCTCGCGCGGCTCGCCCGAGGTCGTGCCCATCGACACGCCCGCCCGCAGGGGGTCGAATGAGACAGAGTCGAGCCCCGCGTCCGCCAGCGCCAGCCGCGCGGCCGCGGCGGCGAACTGCGAGGCGCGCCCCAGGCGGGCCGCGTCGAGGTTGAGGAGGAACGGCGCGGCGTCGAACCCTTTGACCTCGGCCCCGCGGTGGACGTTGTAGCCGCCCGTGTCGAAGGACTCGACCACGGAGACGCCGCAGCGCCCCGCGAGCATGCTCTCCCAGAACTGCTCGCGCCCGGTGCCGACGGAAGTCACGACCCCGATGCCGGTGATGACGATTCGGCTTTGCATGTTCAGGCCGCCGCAACGGACGGGGCGGAGAGATACTGCTCGATGATCCTCACCGTGTCGGCCACCGTGCTGATGCTCGCGAGGTCGTCCTCGGTGAGGTTGATGCCCCACTGCATTTCGCAATCCACAGATATTTCCAGGATGGACAGGCTGTCGAGTTGCAGGTCTTCCTTGTAGGACGCGTCGTCGCCGATCTCGCGCACGTCGAGGTTGGCGATGCTCGCGACTGACTGCTTGACGGCGGCTCTGATCTCGTCGGTGCTCATGCGGGTCTGTTCCTCCGTTCGTGCTGGGTCGGGCGCGGGCGGTCGGGGCTCGCCCCGAGCGTCCGGCGGGCGGCGCGTTCGAGCGCCGCGGGACTTCGAGTCCCCTCGCCCGCACCGCCCGCCGTGACGACGCAAGTTTTCTCACCAACCGGGCGCGCCGTACATCGGGGGAAGGCAGGAATGACGCTCGGGGGATTCCCTGAGCGTCGTCCGGGTTTCGTGTTCTGAGCAGCCGGGAATTTTTGGCCCGCCGCTCGGGCGGGGGCGGCACGGTACGTCTCAAAGCGCGGGCGCGGGGGCCGAGTTCCGCACGGCGAGGAGCCCCACCTCCCGACGTAGCAGACCCGCCCCGAGGGCCGCGCTCACCGTGGCCTCGAAGATTTGGTCGTCGGAGTAGCCCTCCCGGCGGAGAAGAGCGATGTCCGCTTCGACGCGTGTGTAAGACCCTTGCGTGACCTCGCCGATGTAGCGCCCCAACGTCCCCGGCACCTCGGCGCACGCGCCCGCCGCCTCGCGCACCTCCCGGTCGAGCGTGCCCGGCCCCGAGAGCACTTCCGCCGTCAGCCGTTGCACCAGAATCCGGTAGGGGTCGTCGGCGAACGCGTCGTTGGTTGGAGGCGCGGCGGGTCGCGGGCCGCGACCGTTGGCGAACGAGCCGCTTAACAGTCTGTACCCGAAGCGGCGCAGGAACTTCGCCGCGCCGGAGAACGCCCGCGGGGGCGGAACCCTGAAGTCGAGGGCGTCCGCGATGCGGTTGATGATGTTGAACCCCACGCAGACGTACACCGCGTCGGTGATCGCCCGCCCGGACACGCCGGCCCCGCGCAGTGCGGCGGCATCGCCCGGCGTGACTTCGTCGGGCGAGCCCGTGAGCTTTTCTATGAAACTAAGCGTCGCCTTCAGCTTCCCGCCGACGCGGACGGAAGGCCAGTCCGAGAGGATTTCCCGAACCCGTCCCTTCTCGTAGAGGAACACGGACGCGACCGCGTCGTGAGTCCTGGTTCAAAAAACGCAACTGTTCAGGCTGGAGGTGAAGGCGCCGAACAGCTCGCGTTCGCCGACGCTCCAGTCCGACGGCCCGCGCAGCATGACGTGCGCCAGGTCACAGAACGTTCTGCCGAAATACTCCGGCCGGTACATGAAGACGCGCACCACGTCCAGCGGCGCGGAGAGAGTGATGAGGGACGAGACGCCCAGCAGCAGCTTCTGCGGCGGCCGGTGTCCGCTCTCCACCTTCGATAGTCTCAAGACGACCCTCCTCTCACGACCGCGCGCGTGTGCGCCGGCTCGCGGCCGGCGCTAGACCTCGCTCAGCCAGCCGCGGCGGAGCGCGTAGCGGACGATGTCGGAGCGGCCGCCGAGGTCGAGCTTCTCCATGAGGTTCGTCTTGTGCGTCTCCACGGTCTTGACGCTGATGTTGAGGTAGCCGGCGACCTCCTTGTTGGTGTAGCCCCACGCGACGAGGCGCAGCACCTCCTCCTCGCGCCCGCTCAAGGCGCTGCCCTGGAGCGCGCCCCTCAACTTCTTGCGGCCGACGTAGCCGCTGACGACCTTGCCCGCCAGCGCCGGGTCGAGGAAGACGCCGCCGGCCGCGACGACGCGGATGGCCTGCACCAACTCGTCGGCCGCCGCCTTCTTCAGCACGTAGCCGGAGGCCCCCGCTTCGAGCAACTGGCGCAGGTAGCCGTTGTCGTCGTAGGCAGTCAGCACCAGCACCTTCGCCTTCAGCCCGCAGCCCTTCAACTGCTCGGTGGCCTCGATGCCGTTGAGCCCCGGCATCGAGATGTCCATCACCACCACGTCGGGCTGAAGTTCGCGCGCCTGCGCGAGCGCGACGCGGCCGTCGCCGGCTTCGCCGACGATCTCCATGTCGGCCTGCGCGTTGACCAAAGACTTCAGCCCCTCGCGCATCATCACGTGGTCATCGGCCAGGACGATTCGTAAAGTATTCACGCGGGAAGACCTCCTTTTCAGTTGGCGGTGGGACGGGGATGCGTGCGCGAACCGTGGAGCCGCCGCCCGGCGCGGAGTCGAAGTCGAGCGCCCCGCCGACGAGCACGACCCGCTCGCGCATCCCGAGCAGGCCCAGCCCGTGCCCGTGGGCGGGCGCGCGCGCCGCGGCCTCCGCGTCGAAGCCCCGGCCGTCGTCCTCGACGATGACGAGGACGTGTCCGCGCCGCCGCTCGGCGATGACGCTCACGCGGCGCGCCGCGGCGTGCTTGAGCACGTTGGTCAAAGCCTCCTGCACGATGCGGTAGATGGACGTCTCGACCTCGGGCGGCAGCCGCTGGCGTTCGAGGCCGCCGCCGTGGAAGTCCACGGCGACGCCGCTGCGCTCCGACCACTTCTCCGCGTAGTTGTGGAGCGCGGCCTGGAGGCCCAGGTCGTCGAGCGCGGCCGGGCGCAGCTCCCAGGCGAGGTGGTGCACCTCCTCGACGAGCTTGCCCGTCAACTCCTCAAGCCTCTGTAAGCCGTTGCGCACCGCCGCGGCCGTCGCCGTCGGGCGCAGCGTCTTGAGGCACAGCATCATCGTCGAGAGGTACTGCCCGAGGTGGTCGTGCAGCTCGCGCGAGATGCGGCGGCGCTCCTCCTCCTGCGCCGTGACGAGCCGCCTGAGCAGTTGCGCGCGCGCGGCCTCGGCCTTCCGGTGCTCGGCGATCTCGGCCTGGAGCGTCACGTTGACCCGCGACAGTTCCGCCGTCCGCTCCCCGACCTTGACCTCCAACTCGTCGTGCGCCCTGCGCAGGTCGCTCTCGGCCCGGCGGCGTTCGGCGTCGGCGTGGTGGAGCCCGCCGGCGTTGCGGCAGATGAGGATGCCGAGCGTGACGATGCTCGCCGTCACGCAGAGCGACATCGCGAAGGCCGTGTCGTAGAGGTCGGCGCGCGCCCCCCTCACGATGAGGCCGCCGAGCACGACCGGGATGATGACGGCCGCGGGCAGGAGGTGGCGCGCCATGTGGCCGCCGGCCGTGTCGCCCATGATGACCGCCATCAGCCCCCTGTCTGTGCGCGCAAACAGGACGCCGAGCCCGAGCAGGACGAACGTCAGCGCCGTGTGCAACGCCATCCCCGTGTAGGCCGTGATGCCGTAGAGGAACGAGACTTCGTAGAAGTGGCCGACGAGGGCGAGCAGCGCGACGAGCAGGGTCACGGCGGCGAGCGCCTGCGCGAAGTGGGTCGCACGCCTGCCCCTCGCGGACAGCAAGAGCAGGGAGAAGCCGACGAGGAGGAAGCCCAGAGACGTGTGCGGCGAAGGCCGTCCGGGGAAGGTCGCGCCGCCGTTAAGACTGTCTTTGAAAAGCAGCCTGTCGATTCTCAGGTCGAGCCCCCACAGGTACTCGGCCAGCGTCAGCAAACTCATCAACGCCACGAGCCCCGCGCAGGCACGCGCGGCGCGGCGTGAACGCCCGGCCACGGGCTCCGCCCGCAGCAGCCAGAGCGAGGCGCTGGCGAGGATGAAGGCCAGCGCCGTGTTCGGCACCATCTGCGGCTGCCCCGGCAGGACGTTCTTGAAGGTCGCGATGTCGAGCGCCCAGCCCGTCAGCACGAGGCAGGAGACGGCGACGCCGAGCGCGGTGGCGACTTGGGGCACGAGTCCGGGCGCGACGGCGGGGCCGGGCAGGCGTGCATGGCAACTTTCGGCTCTGCTGTTCATTCCTTCACTCACTCGGCGCGGTGGGTAAGGAATGCCGAACGAGGAGCTGTGAACTGGAGAGGGCACCCCAGCTCCTCGTTCCCCGTTCGGCGTTTGTGTCGAGGCCCCCGCCCGGTCGGGCGGAGGGGATTCACGTCCCCTGGCCCTTGAGTTGTTTTTCGATGACGGCTTCGAGGTTCTTGTGGTCGGCCCCGGCGTGGCTGTAGACGACACGGCCGTCCGGCCCGATGACGCAGACGACGGGCAGCGTCTCGACCCCGTAGGCGGGGGCTATCTCCTCGCCCTTGAGGAGCAGCCCGTAGGTGCATTTCTTCTTCCTCATCAGCGCGGCGGGATCACCCGTCTCGAACGAGCTGACGCCGAAGACGACCACGCCCTGCTCCCCGTACTTCCGGTGCAGCTTCTCCATGCGCGGCATGACCTTCGAGCACAGGGCGCACCATGTCGCCCAGAAGTCGAGGACGACGACCCGCCCGCGGTACGCCGACAGGGAGTGCGCCCGCCCTTCGGCGTCGCGGAGCGTCCAGTCGGGGGCCGTGGCGCCGACCGCGAGCAACCCGGCCCGTCCATTAGTCCCCCCGCCGGCCTTCGGCGGCGAAGGCCGGGCGGCGGCGGTCAGGAGGCAGCAGAGAGCCAGCGCGAGGCCGGCCACTTTCCTTTTCATCTTCCCTCGCGTTAGAAGCGGCGCCCGTAGCCGAGCACGAGCACGTAGTCGGCGAACGCCGCGTCGCCGTGGCGGTTGTCCCGAATGTCCGAGACGTTCTGACGCCGGTTGCGCTCGACGGGGATGGCGACGCTCGCCGACCAAACCTCCCGGCCGCGCGAGCGGAGCCAGGTCACCCCCGGCTCTAACGATAAGGCGTAGCCGGGGCGCCGGAACCCGTCGCTCTTGCCGAAGGCGTCGCGGACGGGGATGCCTTCGAGGCGTGCGCCGAAGCTGGCCGACCAGCCCCCCACCTTCGGGATGGGGACGACGACCCCCGCGCGCGCGAGGTACTGGTCGGCGACCGACATGATGGCCTCGGCGGGCCGCCCGCGCCCCGTCTGCACGCCGTTGGTGTTGCGCGGGTTGAAGAGGTAGATGCCCGAGCCGTAGAGCGTCGTCTTCCACACGCGCTTATACATGTCCGTGCTGAGCGCCACGCCGAAGCCGCCGTCGCCCAACTGGATCGACTGGTCAACCACGACCAGGCGCGGGCCGGTGACCGAGTCCACCGTGTCGGTGACCCCCTCGTTGCCGGTCGGGAGCTTGACCCCGAAGCCGAAGGAGATGTTCTGTCGGGGCCTGTTCTCGCGCCCCGGGTCGAGCAGCCAGACCTTGGCGCCGATGCTCATGTCGCCGACGCCGATGCCGTGCGAGACCGCCTTGGGCTGCGTCTGGACGCCGGCCGAGTTGAAGCGGGCGGGGCTCACGCGCGTGGCGTGCTGGACGGGGACGCTCACCGACAGGCTGGTGCGCGGCGTGAAGTTGTAGGTCAGGCCGATGTCCCAGAGGTAAACGTCGTTAACGATCTCGGTGCGGTCGCGCTCGCGGTTCTTCTGTTCGACGGTGCCGACGAAGTGGCGATGCGATCGTTGTTTGCGGAAGCCGATGGAGACCATCCAGCGTTCGCGGACAGTGCCGCCGCCGTCATCTCCGTCCGTTGCGCATGCGGCGCCAAACACGGGCGCGCTTTGTCGTGCGGCGATTCAACCCTGCGCCCAGGCGTGCCGCGGCGCGGCCACGAGCAGAAGCAGGAGCGTGACGGCCGCGCCGAAGAAGTGCGCGGGCCTGAGATTCAGTCTCATCTCGACTCTCCTTTGGAGCCCCGGGGCCGCCGCGGCGTGGCGCGTTGCCCCGTCAAGGTGAGCGCGCGCGAGGTGAGCGCGCCGGTGGGCGGGCAAAAATCAGTCGCTGCCCGCCCCGGTCTTCGCGTGGGGCTTGTCGTGCCTGTGACCCGGCACCGTACAGCCCGCCGACGTGCACTCGTGCTTGTGGCCCGGCACCGTACAGCCCTTCGGGGTGCAACTGCTCGACGCCAGCGGGCCGCCATTGCCGGCCGTGCCGTTGAAGTATGAGAGCGTGACGGGCCAGACGTACTCCGCCACCTTACGGCCGAGTTCGAGGCCCGCGACGTTGTCGGCCTGGATGTGGTAGCCGCCGAGCACGCGCGAGATGCCGGCCATCTCGGCCGTCGCGGTAAACGTCGGCAGCTTCAGCGTCACGGTGCCGTCGCCCGCGACGCCGACGAGCGGCTTGCCGTCCGACATCTGCTTCACCTCGCACGAGATGTTCGGCTCGGTCAGCTCACCGGCGTGGCGCACCTCGGTCGCGCCGAAGTGGTCACTCGCCGTGAACAGCTCCAGCGTCTTGGCCGAGGCCGCACTCACCGTGCTGTGGCCGGAGACATAGCCGGGGAACGGCGGCGTGATGAAGACGGCGGGAGAGTAGGGGTGCCACTCGGAACCCTTCATAGCGCCAACGCCCTTGCCGGGGCCCGCCCAGCCGCGAATCTCCTTGCCGTCGTAGTAGTGGTGGATGAGCGTCCACGGGCGCGAGCTGTCGTAGTAGCGCTTGGCCTCCCACGCCGCGATGAAGGCGTCCATCGCCACGTTCCCGACGGCGAAGAAGAGCTTCACGTCGCGGTCGATGTCGTACTTGTCGCGCTCGGAGACGGCCTGCGCGAACTTCAGCCAGTGGCCCGACTGCCCCGTCGAGCGCGGGCCGTCGCGCATGAACTCGACGGTGGCCTTCTGCTCCAGCGTGAGGGTGCCGTTCATGTTGAGCACCTCGTCCGATTCCTTCTTCAACTGCTCGGAGCCGACCAACGGCGGCGGCCCCGGACGGAACTGGTCGCTGCGGGCGAGCGCGAAGGTCTTCACCCGGTACCAGTGGGGCGTGAGAAAGCCGGGCGTGACCTTGCCGCCGTCGCCCTTACCGTTGTCGAACGGGATGGGCTGCCAGCGGTCGGGGTCGATGATCTTGTCGGGCGGGTTGACGGGCTTGTAGAAAGTCCAGTCGGAGTAAGCCTTGCCGTTCGAGCCCAGCTCGTCGCCGTGCTGGTTCGCGCCGTCGTGTCGGCGGTACTCGATGACGGCGGCGGCGGCCGTGTTGCCGACGCCCTGCGGCGTCCGCGGGTCGGTCGATTTGTCGTTGGGGTCGAAGCCGTACTTCCGCATCTGCCCGGAGAGCCACTTCTCGTCCTCGGGGAAGAGGTAGAGAAGCGAGCGGTAGGTGGCGTAGGCGATGGCCTTCCGCTTGTTGGCCTCGGTGCGCTCGGAGGCGGGGCGGCGCAGTTTGCCGCCGAGCTGCGTCCCGACGGCCTGCGCGTCGTAGGCCGCCCAGGCGTCGTACATCGAGGTCACGACGATGCCGTACATGCGCGAGCCGACGGTCGGGCGCGGGCTGTTGCGCTCGTGCTCGCGCGCCGTGGCTTCGTGCGCGATGTCGAGCCATTCGTAGGCGGCCGACTTGACGTGCTCGGCGGGCGCGGGCGACTGTGCCACGGCCCCGACGAGCGGGAGTGCTGCGCACATGAGACTGACGACGAGCAAACACGTGCACAGGCGTGAACGAGTCCTCATAAGCTTCCTCACTTTCCCCCAGAGCTGAGGCAGGTCTGTTGCTGACGATGACCACGCCGCCCGCTCGATAAGCTGCGATTGAACTTCAGACTGTGAAGAGTTGCGACACTTCGAGACCGGCGTGCGCAGTCGTGGGAGGCAACCGACATACCAGCGCGCGTGCGCCGCTTTTTTTGCAGGATGTGCGGGCCAAGTGTGTCGTCTTCAGCCTACCCGCCTGACTGTCATGGGGAAAAACGGAGGAATTGAGCGAATGCGTACCTAAGCTAATTTTGTCCTACCCGGCACGGGCCGACAGCCTATGTGCGGAGAGGCGTGCGGGCACGGCGAGCGGCCAGACGTTGAGGGCCGAAAGTCTCGGGGCGGCGCGGGCCCGCCCCGACGTGTGTTGAGATGTTTCTACGTGCCGGGCCGGGCCGTTACCCGCGCTTGCCGGCGGCGGCGCCGCTCGGCGCTGTCGGCGGCGGCGTCGTCAGGTCGCGGTAGGCGAAACTCTTCTCGACGCCCGCGTGCGCCTTCCCGTCAACCTCGGCGTAAGGGTAGATGAAGTAGTTGAGCGGGTCACCCGACTGGCGGGGCTCAAGCGCCAGGTCGCGGCCGCGCGTGAACTCGACCCGATTCTCGTCGTGCGCGCCGAAGAAGTATTCGCGCCGCGAAGGGTCTTTGGCCGCCTCCGACGCATCGACCGGCACCCAGCCGACGCCCTTCGCGTAGAACTCGGCCCAGCAGTGGTAGCCGCTGACCTGCCCCGCGCCTCGGTCGGCGGGCAGGGGGAAGCCGATGGAGAAGCGCGCCGGGATGCCGACGGCCCGCGCGTAGCCGATGAAGATGGCGTGGAAGTCGGTGCAGTTGCCGCGCCGGGCGTCGCACGCGTAGTAGATGTCGCCGCGCCCCCAGCCCGTGCCCGTCTTGTCGTACTTGACGGTGGCGACGACGTGGTTGTAGATGGCGCGCGCCTGCTCCAGGTCGGTCTTCGCGCCGGCGGCGTCCACCACCTCCTTCGCCCACTGTTTGATCTTGCCGTCGAGCGGCACCAACCGGTCGGGCTGAAGCCAGCGAGCCATATCCGGGTCGCGCTCCTCTTTGATTGGGGCGAAGCTCGCCTGCCGCAGGCGGGACTGGACGTGCTCTTTGCGCGCCGCGTCGAAGCGCATGGTGACGGTGAGGCTTTGCTGCGGCGGGTTCTCGACGCTGAGGTGCAGGACGCGGTTGCCGTGCTGCCCCGTCTGAATCTTGTAGGGCGCGGGCGAGTCTATCTGTAGGCCCGTGATCTTCTGGAACGTGCCGTCGTGCGGGACGGGTATCCAGAGTTCGAGCCGCTTTGCGCCCGCGGGGGTGTCCTTGACGGTCGCCTTGTACTCGAACTGGAATTGACGCTCCCGCGTGTCGGCGGCGGCGACGGCGCCTGCGCGCGGGGTCGGCGTGAGCGACAGCGCGAGCGCCGCGCAGAAAGTCGTGAAGACGGTCAGCCTGTTGATGATGTTCTTCATGGTTCTTCTCCCGTTCTGCTCAAGCGACGCGCGCTCTTAGAAGTTGTACTGAAGGAAGATGTTCACGCGGTTGTTGACGCCGCGCAGGAAGCCTTTGTAGTCGGTGCGCCAGCGCAGGTAGTCTGCGCCGAAGGAGACGTTGCCGCCGGGCGTGATGCGGTTGCCGAGGTAGAAGGCGCGGTTGCGCGTGCGCCCGCCCGAAGGGAGGTCTGCGTCCACGGGGTCGTCGGTCGTGAAGCCGGGGCTCATGGCGAAGTAGCGCGAGAGTCGGAAGGTCGCCTCGCCCCAGCCGCCGCGACCGCGAATCTCGCGCCCCGTGGCGATGTTGATTCCCTGCCCCGCGCCGCCGCGCACGTCGCTCATGTTGCGCCCCCACCAGCCCTCGCCCCGCAGCGTCACGCGCGGGTGGAGCGGGAGCGTGAGGTCGAGGTTGACGAGCTGGCTGTTGAACTCGGTGCGCCCGGCGACGGCGCGCGAGGTCTGCATGAATCCGTAGAAGCCGGAGACGCCGAAACTCGCCTCGCGCCCCGCGCCCAGCGGGTACGAATAGCCGACGCGCCCCTGCACGTTCGGCAGCGCCGACTCTTCGCCGTCGCGGAAACCGTTGGCGTCGAGGTCTTGCGCGTCAATCGCGCCCGTCAGTCCCGCGGCCCCGACGAGCGAGAATTTGCCCCGCCCCGCCTTCGGCTCGTAGGCGGCGCGCAGTTGCGGGCGGCGGTCACCGACGTTGCCCGCGTTCCACATCAGGGAGTCGTGGTTGACCGTGGGGAAGAGCGGCGAGACCGCGTCCCACGTCTGCCCGCCGGTGAGCGAAAAGTCCTTCCACCCGAGGCGGAGGTAGGCGTGGCGGATGCGTATGATCTGGCGCGACTCGCTGCCGCCGTTCTCGAAGTCGGCCTCGAACTTGCCGGTCACCTTGGCGTCCTTGAGCTTCGCGATGGTCGGCCCCGTGTAGTCGAGGCCGAAGCGCGTCAGGCGCGGGTGCATCGAGAAGTCGCCGTTGCCCGACCCGCCGGCGCGCGCGTCGGGCGTGGTGATGAAGAAGGGTATCTGGCCGTTGTTGGGGCGCTGGCTGTCGAAGTCGAGGTCGAGGCGGAGGAAGCCGTAGAGCTTGACCCGGTTGCCCTCGCTGAGGATTTCCGACCAGCGCACGTAAGGGTCATCGTCCTTACGTTTGGAAGACGCGGGCGCCGCCGCCGCCGCGCCGGAGGCGTCCGGCGCGGCGGCGGCGTTGATACTGCCAGTCGCCGCGCCCGGCGTCGCGCCCAACTTCGCGTTGATCTCGGCGAGCGTCCGCGCCAGCGCGCGGTTCTGCTCTTCGAGCTCTTCGACCCGGCGCTTGAGGTCTGCGACCTCGGCGGCCGAGCGTCCGGTACTCGCTCCCGTGTTCCTGGCTGTGTTGGGAGCCGTGGCCGCGGGCGTGGCGGACGCGGCGATGTCGGCGGGGTGCGTGTGCTGCTGCGCTGCCGCACTGCCGATGAGGAGGGTGACGCCGCAGAGCGCGGCGAGAGAGAGTTTGATTCTCATGGTGACGGGTGGCTCGCTTTCTACAGGCCGGGGAAAGCGAGCCGCCCCGTCAACTGACGGACGAGCGACTCTTCAGCGGCTTCCTCCCGAGCCTGCTGGGATGTGTTGTCTGTTCAGTCCCCGCCGGGGACGTGCTGCGTCCCGTTCAACGCCCCCGGCACTGGCGGGCCGAGATGGTTGACGCGGTACGCAGGTGGTTGTTGACTTTCATGTCGCTTCGCTCCGTTCCGACGTTGTGTATAGGAGTCCGTTAGACGGCGGTCGCGCACAGACTGGCACGATGCCGGTGGTTGACTTATTCAAAGTCCGACGCCCGCCGCAGCGGCTTGACCTCGTGCCCGCCGATGACCAGCGCCGCCGCGATGAGCACCATGTTCTTCACCACGAACTCGCCCTCGAAGGTGAGCCGCAGCAGGTTCCCGTCTTGAAAGAAGAGCACCGGCGTCAGCGCGAGCGCCAGGAACGTGCCCGCCAGGTGCAGGCACAACAGGGCCAGCGCGCAGCGCAAGACCCGCTTGAACAGCAGGCCGGTGCCGATCAGCGCCTCCCACGCCCCTAGCGCCACGGCGAAAGACCCGACCGGTAAAAACCAGCAGGTGTGTTCGATGAACTTCATCACCGGGCTGGCCCCGAACAGCTTGAGGCAGCCGAACCAAAGGAAGACGAGGCCGAGCGCCACGCGGAGCGCGGGGACGCTCCAACGGTGCAGCAGGCCGCGTAAATAGTCGTGCCACTCAATCGCCACCAAGTCCGGCGACGGGATAATCGAGTCGCCGATGTTGGCGTGCAGTCGCATCCGCGTCTGCGGACGCAGGGTCGCGGCCTTTTGGCCGCCCGCGACCTCTCTCCCGCTTATGACCTTCATTCAGGCACCTGTCCTTGACTGTCGGTGCCGGGAGCGGCACCTGTTGAGGAGAGCGCCCGCGCCGGCGGCGGCGGCGCGGGCGCCTGGCTCAGGCGTCCGGCGCGTCTGAGCTTCCGAACCCTGTGAGCAACGCCTCGATCTCTTTCAGCCTCTGGCGGTTGACCTTATAGGTCTGCGTCCCTTCGTGCGGGCCGAGGACCAGCCCGTCTTCGACGAGGCCCACGACGGCCTTCTTGACCGCGGCCTCGTTCGGCCGGCCCGGGTGACCCGAGAGCCACCACTCCGAGATTCCCTTGAGGGTGTCTTGAGCATCGGGGTTGTCCGCTAAGTAAGCCAGGATGTGGTATGCGATCTTCTGCGTGGCGTCGGTCATGCGCTTCATCGCGGGCGGCGTCCGGCGTCCTGCCGCGAATTGCAAACGGCGCGCCAGCAGTTCGACGGCCCAATTTGCCGGGGGCGTGGAGCCCGATTAGGTTGCCGCCAGCCGCGCGTGCGGCCCGGGCTGACGATTAAGTCTTGAGCCGAAAGGTAATTGTCGGTAGGACAAATTCAGCCTACCGCAGACGTGTAAACGGCCGAGTCAAGAGGCGTGGAGCTTTAAAGTCTTCACGTCGATCTGGTGCTTACGAATCAGCTCCCAGAACGCCCGCCGGCTCTTCTGTGCCGCTCGCGCCGCCCGGCTGATGTTGCCGTGGTTCAGGAGCAGAGCCTTCTCGACGTAGTTCTTTTCAAACTCCGCGATGACCCGGTTCTTCGCCCCCTGGAACGACTCCTGAGCGACCGCCGCGGCCCGCAGCGGGAGAGAGATGTCCGCGTCTCTGATCTGGACCTGCGTGCAGAGCACGACCGCGCGCACCACCACGTGCTCCAACTCGCGGACGTTGCCGGGCCAGTCGTACGAGACGAGTCGCCGGATGGTCTGCGCGGAGAAGTCCGTCACCTGCTTGTCGAATTCGGCCGCATACTTGGCAAGGAAGTGGCGGGCCAGCAGCGGGATGTCCTCGCGCCGCTCGCGCAGGGGCGGCAGGTCGAGCGGGATGACGTTGAGGCGGTAGTACAGGTCTTGGCGGAGTTTCCCCGCCTCCACGGCCTCTTCGGAATCGCAGTTCGTCGCCGCGATGACGCGCACGTCCACCTGGCACGTCTTGGTCGAGCCGAGGGGTCGGTACTCCTTCTCTTGCAGGAAGCGCAGGAGTTTGACCTGCGCCAAGAGCGGCAGGCAGTCAACCTCGTCGAGGAAGAGCGTGCCGCCGTCGGCCTCCTGAATCAGACCGACCTGCGAGTCCTTGGCGCCGGTGTAAGCGCCGCGCTCGTGGCCGAACAGTTCGTTCTCGACGAGGTCGGTGGGGATGGCCCCGCAGTTGACGGGGATGAAGGGCTTGTTCGCCCGCGCGCTGAGGTAGTGAATCGCGCGCGCGCACACCTCCTTACCAGTCCCCGTCTCCCCGGAGATCAGGACGCCCGCGCCGCACTTGGACAGCAGCGGGATTTTCGCCACCTCTTTCAGGAAGGCGGGGCTCTCCCCGATGAGAAGCCTCGTCCCGAGTTGCTCCTTCAGCGTTCGCGTCTGACTCTCTCTGCGCGCGCCCTGTTCCAGAAATTGCCAGACGCGCGGGAGCACATCGTTGGCTTTCAGCGGTGTGGTGATGAAGTCGGCGGCCCCGAGTTTGAGCCACTCGAACATCTCGTCCGCCCCGCCGGTTTCGGAAACGACGATGACCGGCGCGGTCTGGCACTCGCACTCCAGAGACCGGAACAGCTCCCGCGTCTCCCCATGCGGCCCCTCGGAGGGGATGAGGAAGATCACGTCCGGCCTGTCGGCAGGGATAAGCCGCGACAGTTCGGCGGGGACTGGCCCGCCGTGGCCGCCCCTGATTATTTCTTGCGTGAGTTCGAGGTCGCCCCGGCCGGGGCAGGAATCGAGGATGTCCCGCAGAGTGCCGCTTGAGCTTGCCGCGGGGTTTAAGTCGAGCAAGAGGATTTTTGCCGGTTTCATAGTCTCCGCACTTTCTATTCAACCGGTGCCGGCCGTCTCACCTGAGTGACGTGAACTTACAACTGCCGATTGAGGTGCGCGCGAACGAGGGCTCCGCACCTTTAGAACGCGCGCGGTCGGAGGAGTAGTGTAGACGAAGCGGCACGCACGGACATGAGAGGCCCCAGGCGGGGCTGACTCCCGTCACGAGTTTGTCACTGGCCGTGAAGACGAAGGTATATAGATGCCCCGCCGTCTCCCACTTGAGCACGGTCGAAACTCGCTCCGGGTCAAAGTGAGTTGATCTACTGGCGTGACTGGTTAAAGACACACCGGGACAAGTTTAAGAAGTCTGTTCAACGGCGGCGATCGTGAGAAGACCTCTAGCAGGGGGAGGGATTATATTAACAGGGCGGTGTGTGTCAAGTGTTTTCTTGCCCCGCCCGCTCACGTCCGGCGCAACTCAGCGAGGCTGTTGGGCGGAAGTTGCGCCCGCGATGACCTTCTGCAACTCCCCTGGGAGCGATGACAGACTCTCCGCCGCGTGCTCGTCGGCCTCCCCTCTCGCCCCGAGTGAAGCGGCAGCGGCGCCTCCAACAGCCCCGCCCCCGCGCGTCTCCAGGCGAGGTGTTCCGGGCTCAGGTTCAAGGCTTCGGCCACTACGGCGCCGCCTTCGACGGGCTTCACGGGCGCCTGCCGGGCGGCCGGTATTCTGAACCTAACCTCCCACGACC
>DAIRFV010000007.1:42808-61026 GCA_036794905.1 Pyrinomonadaceae bacterium
GGCTTCACGGGCGCCTGCCGGGCGGCCGGTATTCTGAACCTAACCTCCCACGACCTGCGCCACACCTGGTCAACCAGGGCGGCCGAAGGCGGCGTGCCCGAGTCGGTGCGCCGCGTAGCGGGGGGAGACTCGAACTCCCGACCTTGGGGTTATGAACCACAAAAGCTACCGAGACGGAAGTGATTGATTTCGCAGCGAGGTGCAGCCACGCGCAAAAGCAAGCCTTTTCACATCTACCGACCTCCCTTCCCTTCTGGTAGCAGCCGTCTTCTATGTATTCCTGCCACAAATGTGCCACGGCCCGCGGGACGTGTCAGCCTTACGTGTGCGGGTGAACCGATCGCGGCATGACCGCGCCGGGGTCTAGTGGAGTAACCTGCGTGTGCCCTGTAAATTCAGTAATTTTCTGATTCATGTCCTGAGCTGAGCATTGTCGAAGACCTCTTGCCGTGATAAATTGCGCCCGCCTCGCGCTTGATGCCCACAGCCTCCGAGAGCGCAAGGCAGAGTCTAAGCGGAAGTTGACCTTAACCCGGATTCTACCAGCCGAGTCAGGAGTCTCATGCATCCTTACCAATCCAGACGAGTCGCCGCCGGTGTTCTCTCCGCGCTCTTCACACTCTGCATCTCCGCGGCGCAGGACGGGCGCGCACAACCCGGCGCGGGCCAACGCGCGCGGGCCGCGGCCGGCGCGCGCAGGGGCCACACGCAACCCAAAGAGGCCGACGAGAAGGCGCGCGCGCTTCTGGAAGAGGGGCGGCGGCGCGCCGACGAAGGTAAGTGGGACGAGGCGTTGCGGGCCTACAGGGACGCGCTCGCCATCGACCCGCGCTACGGCGACGCGTACATCGATATGGGCGACGCCTACATGAGTTCGGGCAAGTACAAAGAGGCGTTCGCCGCATACCAGCAGGCTATCGGCGTTGCGCCGCGGAGCCCGGACGCGCACTACAGCCTCGGCGCGGCCTACAACGACATGGCCAACTACGGCGACGCCTTCAGGCCGTTCGTGCAGGCCATTCGTCTCGATCCCGGTTTCGCCGAGGCGCACTACGGAATCGGCTACGCCTACTTGAGGCTCGAAAACTTTAGGGACGCCCTCGTCTACCTGCGGCAGGCCGTCCGGCTCAAGCCCGACTACGCGGAAGCGCACCTCGCTCTGGGTCAGACTCAACTCGGGCTGCGTAACGTCAAGGCCGCCGAAGGCGAGCTGAAAATTCTTGCAGACCTCGACGCATTGGCGGCGCGCGCTCTCGAAAAAGATATTCGAGAGGCCGCCGCCGCCGCACAAGAAGCCGCACAGCCCACTGCGCCCGCGCGGGGCGAGCAGGTTGCGACACACCCGCGCCCGAAGCCCCCGGCACCGGACGGCGTGCCGATGACTCCCAACGACGGCGCGCCCCGGCAGCCCACGCCGCCGCCTGGCGTCAAACCGAAAGGCGCGCAAGAGACCGCGGCGGGCCCACAGCGACAGAACAATCTTACCGCCGCAACCCAATCTCAGAACGCTGCCTTCGAGCTGAGTTTCTGGGAAAGCATCAAGGACAGCGCCGCCCCGGAAGAGTTTGCCGCCTACATCAGAAAATATCCCGACGGCCAGTTCGTCGAACTGGCGAGAATCCGCATGCGCGCGCTCGAAGCGAAGAGAGGCGTGGCGAAGGACGCGGAAGGTGCGCCGCACGCGGAAGTCGAGGCGGCGAATACGGAAGTCGTAACGAAGCAGCAGCGAAGCGGAACCGAACAGCAAGAGAGCGGGCCAACGCAGCAACCCGCCGTCGCCTTCGCACAACCCTCGCCCGAACACGCGCCGACGCCTGCGACTCAGCAAGCGTGGGCACCTGCGACGCAGCAGACGCCGGCACCGGTAACACGGCCAACGCCGCCACCCGCGGCGGAGACGACAGCGGCACCCACGGCGGAGCGGTCGGCGAAACTCGTGTCGGAGCAGCCGTCGAAACCCGTTGCGGAGCAGCCGTCGAAGTCAGCGCCGGAGCAGCCGTCACAATCTCTGACTGAACAGACGGCTCGGATCGCCGTCGCCGCGGCGCAGCCTTTGAAAGAAACGACGGCGGAGGAGAAGGAACAGCCCGTCAAAGAACCTCCCGTCAAGGAACACCCGGTCGAAGAAACAAGAGTCGCCGTCGGAGAGACGGACGAGGTGGAGGCCGTGACGACGGTCGAGGCGGCGGCGGGCCTTTTGCGAAAGCTGTTCCCTTCCAAGTTTACTTATCGAATCAAAACCGCCGGGGGCGCTAACGCCGCGCCCGCCGCTTCGCAAGTCAGCGTCAACTACGAGCCGCTCTATTTCGACGGATGCCAGCTCAGTTGGCGCGACTCGAACGACACGCTCTCCGTCTCGCTCTCCGACCTCGACGCCGAGGCGGTGACGGTCGCGCCGCGCGCCAGGCCGTCCATGACCTTCTCGGTCGAAGTGTGGGACGTAACCATGGCGACCGAAGGCGGGAGGGGTGCGATCAGCGAAAAGAAGGGCGACGGGAGCGGGAGCGTCAACGTCTACAACGGCCTCGACCTGCAATACGACAGCCGAGAGAGGGCGGACGGCGTGGCGAAGGCCCTGCGGCGGGCTATCAAGCTCTGCACGGGAAAGATGTAGACACCTGCCCGCCGATCTCAACGTCGGCCGGGCGCAGCGACAGCCGAGAGCGCGAGGTCTTCGTTCGTGCCGACCAGCATGCGCGGGTTCTGCCGGTACTCCGTGTCGAGGCGCACGCGCTGGCGGACGAAGCGGAACAACTCGCCGACCGTCACGACGGAATCGACGTTCGAGTCGGCCGTCCCGCCCATCCCTTCCAGAAGGAAATGCGTGAAGACGCCGTGGCCGCCGCCCCACCGCGGAGACTCCTGCGACGATTCGTTCACGTCGCTCGCGGTGATGATGGCCTTGCCCTCCTCCTGATAAAGCAGCTTCTCCGCGTAGAGGCTGATGAGGTTGTTTTCGAGCCCGCGGGAAGACTCGCCGCGCGAGCCCGTGAGCCCTGCGCTGTGGCACGTGTCGACGAAGAGCAGCATGCGGCGGGCGCGCACGTTGTTTTCGAGCATCCGTTTGAAATCCTTCATGGCGAAGGCGGTCTCGGCCATGCGGTCAACATCCGTGTCGTGGGCCAGGAAGTAGATGTTCTGCGGCGCGAACGGGTCGGGGCTGCCGTGCGTGGCGATGAAGACGAGCACGAGGTCGTCCGGCCCCGGCTGCATGATGAAACTCTTCATCGCCCTGTGCAGCGAGGCGAGCGTCGCCTGCTCGTTCGTCAGGAGCAGAATGTTGTCTGCGGGGAAGCGCCCGCCCGCCGGCGTCTGCAAGAATTTGGTGATGGCACGCGCGTCGGCGTCCGCGTACCTTAGGTCTGAGAGGCCGCCCGCGTGGCTGGCGAACTTCGAGATGCCGACGATGAGTGCGTACTTCTTCCCCGAAAAAGGCGCGGGCGTCTCCTTCTCGCCGCGGCGAACCGGGATCTGGAGTTGTGTGCGGTTGCCGGCGGCGTCCGACGCCTCGACAATGACCTGCGTGGCGCCGCCGCCGACGTTGTGGAAGGCGTCGAAGCTCACGCGGGTGCCCTCGTTGACGAGCTTCAGGCCGCGCAGTGTGACCTGCGCGCCGCGCTTGAGCAGCACGGGCTCGCCGTCGATGGTCACGCTCGCGACCGAGCCCGTGGCGGTCGCGACGCCGACGAAGCGCACCCGCTGCGCCCGCCCGCCCGCCGGGATGACTATCTCGCGTTCGGGTTCGAGCAGGACGAGTTCGGGCGGCACCTGCTGCTTTGCCCCCGGGGCCGGCGCGATGCGGTAGGCGAAGTCCTGATTACGGTTCTCCGTCGCCGTGCGCAAAACGAAGCTGGTGTAGAACTCGCGCCCGCGCTGGTTGCGCGCCATGACCTCGACCGTGTTGCGCCCCGCAATCAGGCCGTAGCCGGGGTAGCGCCTGAGGTTGATGCGGACGATCTTGCCGCGCGGGCCGGTGTTAATCTCCGTGAGCAGACCCGTGGACTGGCCGTTGACCTGCGTGCCGATCTGTCCGTAGTCGATCTGGTCAGCCTGCGGGCGCAGGACGTTTAAGACGATCGTATCGACGTTCGGCGTGGGGATGACGATTTCGGGCTGTGCGGTCGCGGCGAGGCCGAGTTCGGGCAACTCCAACTCGAAGACGGACGCCGGCGCGGGCGGCGTCTGACGGGGCGACGCCGCGGGCGCGGCCAGGAGCAGGAGAGCGAGCAGCCCCGGTAAGAGACCGAGGGCTGCCCGCCGCCGCCGCCGTTTCGTGGCGAGAGATGTTTCTCCGCTCATCCGCGCGCCCCGCCTATGGTCTCTTGCGCACGGGGGTCTCGCTCGCCTTGACGGGCGCGCCCACATTGGAGGCGGGTGCCGCGGCGGGCGAGCTCGCCATCACCGGGCGGGAGGGGTTGGGCGGCGGCGCCTTCCAGTTCTTGTCGCCGAGCAGGCGCATGTAGTCGTAGAGGATGTCCACGTTCGGCGGCAGCGTGCCGTCCTCGCCCCGCATCTCCATCCGGCGCTTCTGGTAGACGAGGATGTACTGCTTCAACGACTGGACGGCCTCGGCCTGCTGCCCCGGCTCCCGGCTCTCGATGAGCAGCAGCGCGCGGTGGAGCTGGATTTCGGGGATGCCCTGCCGCGTGTCGAGCCGCATGGCCGTCAGGACGAGCTGCTCGGCCTGCTCCGTCTCATCCTTGCTGCGCCCTACCTGTTTGAGCACGCGCGCGTAGTAGTAGGCGGCGAGCGGGTCGTCCGACCGCAGCGTGTAAGCCTGCTGGAGGTTCTTCTTCGCCATCTGGAACATGTCGAAGTAGAAGGCCTCGATGCCGTTGTCGCGCTTCAGCTCCGACATGATGAGGTTGAACTCCGGGCTCGTGCCGACGATCTTTCCGGCCTTCACCAAGTCCTGATACTTCACCTGCAACGCGCCGCCGAGCAGGCGCTGCGAGTATTCGCTGCGCTCGCGGATGCGCGTGCGGCTGCCGAGGAAGCCGAGCTGCGTGCGGCTGTCGGCGCGCGCCACCTGCGCCATCACTTCGTAGAGTTTCGGCACCTCCTGCGGGTCATAGGTGCGGTCGAGCATCGCCTTGAGGGCGAAGTCGTCGGCCTCGTTCTCCTGGGCGACGTACCAGTCGGTGGACATCTTCTGGTTGTAGACGCTGCTGATGACGAAGCCGGCGCCCGCGCCGATGACCGCGCCGCTCCTGCCGTTGATGGCCGCGCCGAGGCCCATGCCAGCGGCCCCGAGGATGCCCGCCCACATCGCGCGCTTCTTCTCCTGCCGCTCGTTATACTCCTGCTCGGCTAGCGGCATCATCACCTTCAGCCGCCAGTGATCCTTGTAGACGTGCGCCAGCTCGTGCGCCAGCACGTAGGAGAGCTGCGCCTCGTTGTCGAGCAGCGAGATCATCCCGGTCGAGACGAGGATGGTGCCGGTCGAGAGCGTGTAGGCCGTCGGAATCGGGTTAACCGTGACCTTGAAGGCGTAGAGCTTGTCGCTGTCGTCCGGCACGATGCGCTGGCCGAGCCGGTTAACGTAGTCGGTCACGCGTGGGTTGTCGTAGAGGGCGCGCCTGATCTTCAACATCTCGCCCTCGTTCTCGGTCGCGAGGAACTCCTTCTGGCGGCTCGTGTTGATGCGATAGGCTTCGAGCGCGTGCTGCGACTGGAGGTCGAGGTAGGTGTCGTCAACCTGATCGCGGAACTCGGGGTCGCGCGCGTAGAGGTCTTCGGCGAACTCTTTCAGCGTGTTGTACTTCTTCGTCTCCTTCTCGCGGACCCTGGCCTCCTTCTCTTTCCGTTCCTCCTCCTTCTTCTTGGCCTTCTCCTGCTGCTCGCGCAGCTTCTTCTCCTCGGGCGACTCTACCTGCGGCTGGGCCGGGGTGGTCTGGGCCTCCGCGCGGAGAAGCGGCAGGTGTGTGAGCGAGAGTGTGAGCAGGAAGGCGAACAGCGCGCGGGGCGTGACATGCAATCTCATTGGCGTCCTCCTAAGTGGGTGGGCTATCGAGGCGCCCCCGCCTTTAGCGGGAGAACCTTTTGTAGAGAGCGAGGATAAGGAGGGTTTCTAATTCCTCCCCGGTGCGCGGGCGGAAGTTCTGGTTCGCGCCCCCCAGTTTGACATGGAAGAACTTCTTGTGGCGGTTCTGCTTGAACTCGACGACGTCGGCGTAACGGACGGAGAAGCCGTGCAGCCCTTCGTCGGGCGCGAACTCTAGCCGGTCACGTCGCAGGTGGAGCCAGCCGCGGCAGTAGTTCGTCAGGTCTTCGCCGCTCATCATCGACTCGTGCGAATGTGCGACGAAAAAGGACGCGCCCCCGCCCGCGCGGAACGCATGCACGAACATCTCCTGCGCCTTCAGGTATTCGCGGTCGGCATAGAGGTGCGCGGCGGCCAGATAGGTGAGCGCTTCGGCGTCCTCCGGCGAGGTCTCAAGGAACTGTTCGAGGCGGTTGACGGCGTCGGCGTAGCGCTGCTGGCGGATGAGCTTTTGCGCCGCGGCCACGACCTCAGCGGAGCGCTGCGGGCGCGGGCCCGGTGTGGTCGGCGGCGACGTCAGTAGCAAGGCGGCCGAGAGAATGAGGGAGAGTAAGGCCATATGGTTTTCCGTTCCGCGTGACGGTTCGACGCGAGGCGCGGACGCGAGGGGCGCAGCCGATGCACGGGGCGCTAGCGGACTTTAGGCTCAGGACAGACCGAAGAAAATGGGACGCGGCGAAGTATTAATCGATAATGACCCGGGCGGTGTGCCTGGAGTTCGCCAGTAAAGTTGTCTTCGGCTAGGTTGCTCGTTTAGGCCGCTCGCGGTGCGAGGCGCGTCTTGTGGGCGTCCCTGATTCGAGACTGTTCGGAACGGTCGCGGATACTATCACGAGGGGCAGGGTGCGTCAAACGATTTCATCGCGCGACAGTGTCTTGAATTTGGGGTGATGCTTTGCGAGGTTCTTTTAACGGTGCGGGAGCACACCCCGTCTTGGAGGCGATTAAGGCCCTGGCGATTTTCCGCCCCGACGCCTTGGCGCTCCTGAACGTGAATTGAAATGGGTCGGATACTGGCGGTTTAGCCCCTGTCCGGTTTTGTCCGGTGAATCCCGCCACCCAGCGACCGGCGGCATAAGCCGCGGGGAAGGAGATCAGTCCTCGATTGGTTCACGCGAGTCTCAAAACTCTGAGGCCGACTATTCAAGACCCCTCCTAGAATCACATCACGACGCTGCCCTGCGGCAATCCCGGCCGCCTCTATCGGCCGTTGACGCATGTCCGCAGGCACGCAGGCCGCAGTAAACACTTCGATCGAATTGCGGACTGAAAACCATCAACACGACGGCGGCCAACGTTCCCACCGAGCCTGGCTCGACGCAAGTCGTCTCACACCAAACTAATGCCGGATCACGGCTTCGCCCGTGACGACATCCAGGGTCCACTCTTTCGGCTCGGGGAGACGCAACTGACCGCCGCCGATCTCCAAAGGCATCCACAGGTAGCGCGAATCCCACTGCGTCTGCGGCTTCCAGATGTCGGCCATGAAGATCACGCTCGTCTTCCTGCTCCCGACCACCTTCACCATCATCGTAGACTGCGAGCCGTAGGTGTTGGTCTCCGGCGGCGCGATGTCTTTGAACTCCGTCCAGGGGCCCGCGAGTGACGTGGCAGTCGCGTACTTGTTCGGGTTCGGCTTCCACCCCGTCAGCCCCGACCCGATGAGGTAATAGAGGCCCTCGTAGCGAACCAGCGCCCCCCCTTCGAGCGGCGACTTGATGAAGCAGACCTCCCTTTCCACGTCCAGATAGTCTTTCGAGAGCGCCGCAATGTAGAAGCCCTTCACCGGGCGACTCTCGAAGATGAGGTAGGGCGAGCCGTCGTCGTCGATGAACTGGCCGATGTCGCGGCTCTCTTTGCCCAGCGGGCGGAAGCTCTTGAGGTAGCGGTAATCGCCGTCCACCGTGTCGGAGATCGCCACCCCCACCCGCGCGATTTTGTACGGCGCAGGCGAGCCGGGCAACGGCCCATCGACGTGCACGTACATGACGAACTTTTTTGTCTTCCTGTTGTAGAAGACCTTGGGCCGTTCGAGCACCCACTGGGGCCCGAAGTTTTCGGGGTCGGCGAGCTTGAGCACCTGTCGGCGGAACTTCCAGTTCACCAAATCCTTCGACGCATAACACGCGACGTAGCGCCGGTTGGGATCGTTGTCGCGCGAGCGGTCTTCGCCGAACCAGTAGTAGGTCGTGCCGAGTTTGATGATGCCGCCGCCGTGCGCCTGTATGTGTTGGCCCCTGTCGTCCGGCCAGAGCTCGCCGGGCTTAATCACCCGCGGGACCGCAGCGGGGGCGGCCGAGGCGTTGCAGCCGAACAATTGTACGTGGCTCAAAAAAAGAACCGGCAACAGCCCCGTCAGGATGTAGAGTCTGATCCTCATGACTTATTCGACCCCCTTCAGCACAACGGGCGCGCCCTCTTTGACCGCCAGCTTCAACCCGGAGTAGTCCATCTCGCGCGCGTGTTCGACGACGAGGCCCGTCTCGGCGGTGACCCGACAGTCCTCGAACACTACGTTCTCGATGGGACTGTCTTTCAGACCGCGGATCACGCCGCCCGATTGGGCCGTGCCGCTGACGTTGATGAGCCGGATGCGGCGGAAAACGGGAAGAACCTTCGCCGCCGGCCCCAGCGTGCCGCGCGAACTCGTCCACGCCATGTTCATCTCGAAAGCGCGCCGAACGTCGCGCAGCCGAAAGTTACGGAAAGTGATGTTCTCGACCACGCCGCCGCGGCTCGGCTGCGTCTTCAGGCGCACCGGCGCCCAGTTGCCGGCCTCGGCCACACAGTCGCGCACCTCGACGTTCCGGATGCCGCCCGAAGTCTCGCTGCCCATCGCCACGCCGCCGTGCCCGTAGCCGAACCGCGTCTTCTCGATCACGATCTCCTCGCTCGGCCGGTTCACGCGCAGCCCGTCCTCGTCGCGCCCCGACTTGATCGAGATGCAGTCGTCATTCACGTCGATGTCGCAGCCGGTGATGCGGACGCGGCGGCTGGAGTCCACGTCTATGCCGTCGGAGCTGGGGATGTTGTGCGCGGCGCGGATCGTGAGACCTTCGACGACCACATCCTCGCTGTAGAGGATGTGCAGGCCCCACGCGGCTTGATTGCGCAGCGTCAGGCCGGCGACGCGGACGCGTCGGCAGCTCTGGAAACAGATCAGGCGGGGCCCTCTACGGACAGCGCCGGCGGTGTTGGCGCTCGGCTGCGGTTGCTGCCGGCTCTGTTGCGCCAAGTTTTGCGTCCACTGCTCGCCGGAGCCGTCAATCGTGCCCTCGCCCGACAGTTCCACCCCCGTCAGCCCTTCGGCGTTGACGAGCGCCGCGATCCACTCCCGCTCCACACCCTCCCAGCGCGTCTTCACCAGCGGGTAGTCCCGCGGGTCGGTCGAGCCTTTCAAGACGCCGCCATTCTCGACCTCAAGGTTGCAGCCTCGCTTGAGAAAGATCGCGCCGGTCAGAAACGTCCCCCGCGGCACGACGACCACGCCGCCGCCGCTCCCGGCGCACCGGTCAATGACGGCTTGAATCGCCTTCGTGTTCAGCGTCCGCCCGTCGCCGATTGCCCCCCGACTTGTGATCGGGTAACGCTTCGGCGGCCTGAGCTTGTTCGCGGTCGTCGGCGTCGAGGCGACCGCCAGCAAGGTCGCCGTCAGAAGCATTAATGAGATCATCATTCGCATAGGGATGAGCTTACATTGATGGTTATGACGGGATCATAATTATCCAATCATTGAACTCTTAAGGTTTTCTCCGCCTGCTTCAATCCCGCCGCCGTGACTTTCAAATTTACGGTTCCGGTTGTTTGTTCCGAACGTAAAATGGCCATCGCAAAGCCTTTGTGAAGTGCCTTTTTATTGCCGCCGAATAATTCATCGCTCGAATGATCGCCGTTATCTACGGCAATCAACCGTGCCGCCCCGCTGACTTCAAAAGTAAGCTCTCCGGCGGCGGTCGGCACTTTACGCCCCTCGCCGTCAACGGCATACACTCTTACATATTGAAGAGCCATGCCGTCGGCTTTCCATGCCGGGTTTTCCGTCTCTATTTTTAACGCTACGGCTTTTCCGGTTGTCTCCAGCTCGTGACGGGCTACCTCTTTGCCTCCCTTTCGGGCGACCGCTGTGATCTTGCCGGGAGCAAATGGAATGTTCTTCCAAAATATGACGTTGCGTTTTTTTACGTCAGTAGAATTTCGTTGCACTCCGACAGATTTTTCATTTACCAGTAACTCAACCTCGTCGGCGTTGGTGTAAGTGTAGAGGTCATACTTCTTCCCCGCCTCCCGATTCCAATGCGACGAGATATATTTACGTCCCACCACTACATCGTTCCAGAGATGCGATTCGGCTTCACTGTCAACTATACCGATATGCACCAACGGTTCGTCCTGGAAAACGCTTTTTATTAAAAAGGCTTGTGGGTTAGGTTCAAGTGAATGATTGAAGAATGAGTAGTTCCAGCCCTTGGTCGGCCAGCCTTGAGATTCTCCCCAGTATTCGATGCCCCCCCAGTAAGCCAACCCGACCATCTTGTCTATGTCCATACCGAAGAAAGGGGCTGCCAGCTCGTTGGTTACGGCCTCGCTTTGATAAATAATCATGTCGGGAGCGTGCTTCAGATAATTCTGATAGTCATCCCAGACGTAGTTGAAACTGGCGACGTCGGTCACCGTCGCAAGTTCGGGCGGGACTATGTTGCCTGCAATTTTGAAATCCGGGTCGGCTTTGACAATGCCCCCGGCACGGGCGGGATACATGGCAACTGTCGTCTTACGGGTTGGGTCGTAACGCTTCGCCACCACATCCATAATCCGGTAGGTGGTTACACCCCAATCACTTGTTGGAAATCCCCACCGTTCTTCCTGAAACTGTAGCTCATTCCCAAAGCTCCACATGATAACCGAAGGATGATTCCGGTCTCGTTTAACCCATTCCTTTACATTCTGGTACCAGACGTCATTCCACGGCGCACTTCCCGCCCACGCCACCGTGCTGCCCCACTTGTCATATAGTTCATCTACGACCAGAATTCCTTTTTCGTCGGCGAGTTCATAAAAAGACTTTGAATAAGGATTGTGCGCGGTTCGTATGTGATTAAAGCCAAAGGCTCTGAGTTTATCCATCATTCTGGCAATCGAGGTTTCATAAGCGGCCGCACCTACCGCACCCAGATCATGATGGTTGGCGACACCTTTAAGGAAGACCTTTTTGCCGTTTAGCTTGAGCCCGAATTCTTTGGAGAACTCTACGGTGCGGATCCCAAACTTCTCGGTGAGTCTATCGATCACTTTGCCGTTTAATACCAACTCCACTTCCGCGGAGTAGAGGTTGGGAGTTTCGCACGACCAGAGCTGCGGGTTAGCTATGTTGACCTTCGGCAATGGAACTTCTACTTCAACGAGTTTTGATTTTTTCGGAGCCGACGTTTTAGTCTCGGCCACCTGTTTCCCTTCCGGGGAAAATATCTTTGTGTTGATCTCCAGTTCTAATTCCTTATTCTTAATGCCCCCGACTTCCACCTGTACGCTGACTTCCGCATTCTGATTAGAGATGCGTGGAGTCGTTATAAAAATACCGTGACGTGCGATAGAGATTTTGTCTTTTACTACCAGACGCACATCACGAAAAAGTCCTCCGCCCGTGTACCAACGGGAATTACCGGGTTCGCCTGTGGAGGCACGTACGGCAACCACGTTGTCGGCGTCGTAGTTAATGATGTCCGCTATGTCTGATTCGAAACCGAGGTAGCCGTAAGCTGTTCCGCCGATCTTCTTTCCGTTCAGCCAGACATCACCATGCAGCATGATGCCTTCAAAATCGAGCAAGACCCTTTTGTCTTTCCATGCCGCATCTGCTTTGAATGTTTTTCGATACCAGCCTACGCCCATCGCTTTGAATCCACGACCCCGACTGGCTGTTTTATCCCAGGGTTGCTCGAACTGAAAATCGTGGGGTAAATCGAGCTTGCGCCAGTCACTATCATCGAAGGTCGGACTTTGAGCATCCGAGACTTCGCCGGCCTTGAATTTCCAACCAAAATTAAAAAGTTGGTTCACTCTAAGCGGTTGCGTTTGCTGCTGGCCCTGTTGCGCGAAGGTCGCGGTCATCGGCGTCGAGGCACCGGCCAGCAAGGTCGCCGTCAGAACTATTGACGAGATTATCATTCGCATAAGCGTTACCTGTATTTATCGCTAGATTGGCTATCGCTATCTAGTCATGACCCTTTTGATTCGTCTCCCCGGATGACCGCAATTGAACCGGGCCGAGCAGGCCCGATGAAAGGAGGCGGTCTCCGGGTTTGTAAGGATTGAAGGTCGCCCACGACAGCCGTTTCGATTCCGGCAACCCCGCGTCGGCAATCAGACGGTTCGTCCAGACATTGGCGACTTTCACCTCCAGCCGGTTTTTCCCGGGGCGAAGGGACTTGGTCACGTCCGTCGCGAAAGGGACCTTCCAGAGCGCACCAAGATCAAGGCCGTTCAAAGAGACCGAGGCCACCACATCCACGCGCCCTAAGTCGAGCATGACCTTCCCACTTGGCACCGCCGGCAGATCAAACTCCTGCACGTATGTCGCGGTGCCGGAGTAGTTTCGGACGCCGGGCTCCGAATGCTCCGTCCAGGAGATGAGCTCGGGGAATGTCAGTCGCTCCGGGGCACCGAAATTAGGCCGGAACCCAACCTGCCAGGGGCCTGAAAGATTTCTCCAGACAGGAATCTCCCCGACCAGACCGGAAGCCCCCGTCTTCGGAGCCAGTCCCTCACGAAACACGACGAAGAGCGAGGCGTTTGCTTCCAGCCGGAGCGGCACTTCGACGCGATCTTGCTTCGCACTGAACCCGGGCAGCGCGGTGATCTCCCCCGTCTCGGGATTCCATGCCTGCGGGGTCCGGCCCCGCACCCGGAATCTGCCGGTAAACGCCAAGGGCTCTCCGGAATGGTTCGCGACAAAGTAAATGTCATCGGAAGCAGTCCGACGATGAGCGAATAAAATCTTCCTCCCTGGCTCGGCGGATGCCACTTCAAAATCCTTCGGGAGACCAAGCTCGCGCAGCACTTCAGCAGGTGTGCGTCCCCAGATCACCCGCCCCCGACCGGTCGCATGCTCCCCGGAGGGTCCCGGCTGGCCCGGGCCCCACAGTTCATCGGCAATCTTCCGAACCTCTGCGTCTCCCGCGGCGCCGTCGGCGAAGGACGGCGAGCCGACCGGCTTCTTTGGTCCGAGGACGACCGCCCCTTGCGTCACCAGCGCGCGCAGTTGACGAGCGGCGGCGAGCGTCATGCGTTCGCCGCCCGCGAGAGCCAGCACGCTATAGCTCATCCCGCTCGGCAGCACGACGCGGCCCGCTTTCACACTGGCTCGGTTTAAAATTTCATCTCCGCACACGTCGTAATCAAAGCCATCCGGCGGGGCGGGCCGCATCCGTGCCGGGAAAATTTTCGTGGGCACGTCGCCCCCCAAATGATAGAGAAGGTCCATCACCGGCAGCCCCTCGCTCATCATTTGTGAAGACCGGGCGAGGGTATTCCAAAAGCCGCCGCTGTACTCCCACCAGGTATTGTGGCGCTGATAAGGAAGATAGAAACGATCCTCCGTGACTCCCGGTTTCCGGTCGTCCCAGGGCTGATGAACATAGGCGAGCACCACGAAACGGTTGACCCCCAGGGCAAGCGCCGCGTCGGCGAAGGGTTTCATTTTTGCCGGATGCACATCGGCCCCGCTGCCGGTGAAGGCCTCGGCTGCTGCAAGAGGCTTTCCATAGATGTGGGCGGCGGAGGCGGCTTCCTTGCAGTCGAGCGTCCCGTCCGGTTGGCTCATCCAGAATTCACACATTGGGATATCGCTGCGCCCCTTGGCTTGAATGTTGTCAACCGGATTGGCGGTGGCGATACCCGGCGCCTGTGGCATGAAGAACATGCCGTTGGCCTGGCTGAGTCTTTGGAACTCGCCGTAGAAGTTGTCGCTCCAAAGGTCCGCGCACGAGCGGCGCACGTCGAAAAGAAATCGGTCCGATTGCTCGCGGCTTCCCACCACGCGCCCCGCCATGGTCGGCAAAAAGCGCCTCAATTCGTAACCGCGCCGCGCCTTGAATTGCGCGGGAAAATCTGCGGTCCAGTTTTGCGAGCCGCGCTCCATGCTGTCCATCTCCACGCCGGCCAGCCGCGCGTTCGGCACGCTGTTCACTTCTTTCAAAATCTTTCCGACGTAGTTCTCGAACTGCACTCGCGCGGCCGCCGCGCTCATCTTGTCGCATTCAAGGCCGTTGCTTTCAGGACGGTTGTGCTTGACGGTCGCGCCCGTGGCTGTGTGACCGAAGCGAAGAACCGTCCACCGGCCGGGCGGCGCGTCCCAATCCAATCTCCCATCGGGGCCGAGCCGGTTCGTCAAATCGACTATTTTCGCCGGATCGATCACCTCGTTCCCCGTGTAGGCGGGGGTGCGATCGGGGTCCGCAAAACTGATGTAGTTCGCTGATTTCACCTCCCATTGATCGACGCGCGCTTCGCCACTCAACTCGACGTTGCCGATGTGCAGATCGTCGTCCTTGTAGAGCGCATTGCGACCCCAGCCATGAAGATTCAGACGAAAGAACCGGGCCGTCTTGGCAGGGAAAGCCAATGTTTGCCGCTGCCGGTCGTCGAGTTGGTGGCCGAGCTGCGGGAGCGTGCAGACGAACTCCCATTTCATCCCATCGTCGCTCGCTTCCAACTGGCCGATGGGAGGGTGCGGGCGAACGCCCTGGCCGTAAGCGTCGTCGCTCCAATTTCCGGGGAGCTGCGTGGCGACAATGAGCCCTTTGGAATTCGGGCGCATCGAAAATGAAAGGCTGCGGGCCGTGAACGGCTTGCCGTAATCGAGCTGAATCAACGTCAAGCCGCCCTTCGGCGACGGTGAGATACTGACCTTTTTCGCGTTCGGATTGAACAGCGTTGCCAAGTCAAGTCCAGCCGGATCAGACGTGCGAGTGGGCGGCTGGACGGTTTCACTTCCCGCCACGGACGGATAGGCCAGCACCGCGACATCGCGGTAGAAACCGAGTTTCATCGGCGGTTGCGGCAACGACCCGGAGAACTTGCGCCCGCCCTCGATCTCGAGCTCGCTCGAAACCAGTCGCTGCATGCCGAGCTCGGGCGTGATCCAGGGGCCTCCCGCGACATAGCCGGGGCCCACGTTCACTTCCAGAGACAATCCGAGCCGGGCACATTCGGCCGCGGCGAACCGGACTCGCGCCATCCACTCCGGCGAGAGGCTCTTTAAGGCATCGGGACGGTGGGTAAAGACCTGCTCGTAGATGACCACTCCGCCGAAGCCGACGCGTTTGAGGGCCTCAAGGTCCTGCGTAATTCCGTGATCGGTGGTGACGGTCTCTCCCCAGAACCACCAGATCGTAGGCTTGGCCGCATCCGGCGGATTCTTGAATCGCGCCGGCAGCACGTCCGTCGGCTGCGCGCTAACGGCAACAGACCATGTGGCGATGAGCCAGAATAGGAGGGTGGCTTTCATTGCTTGGCTCATGGTGTTCGTCCGTCGTTGGAGGACCGGCCGGCGCGCTTTCCCTTCACACTTTTCCTGTGACTCGCGAGCAGTCGCGCCGCCTGATTCGGGACGTAGCCCGTCAGGGCTATCGCCTCTTCGACGCGCTCGCGCGTCTCGGCCGTGACGTGCTTCGAGTTGTTGATGACGTTCGAGACCGTGGCGATGGAGACCCCGGCCAGTCTAGCGACATCATGTAGCGTAGGCGTGTCTTCCATAAACCCCGGCCGCCGCGCAAGGAAGTCCTAAAGCGGAAGGGCGGCGGACCTCGATCCGGCCGCCCTTCCGGCGCCGCGCCCGTCGGGACGCGAGCGTTTCCGGCGCACCGCCCCGACTTAGAAGAAGATCCTCAGGCCGAACTGGACGTAGCGCGCGTTCGGGACCACCCGCAGCGAACCGAAGTTCGCGTCGTAAGCGCCCCGCAAACGGAAGAGCTTAAGACCCTCCAGCGTGGCGATGTCGAACGACTGCGGGGTTCGGGTGGCGAAGCCCTGCGGCACCCGGATGCTGAAGAAGTCCAGCGGCAAGGCGCCGCTGGGCAGGCGGCTGCTGGTGATGAGGTTATTCACCTGCGCCAGCGTCAACGTCCGCCCCGGGTTGGCCGCCAGCCAGGTGTTCAACTCGGCCTGAGTGAGCAGAGCCTCGCTCGGCACCGCCGTGGTGAAGCCTGCTGAACCGGATGCGCCGAGGCGGAAGACCGGGTGGTTCAAGGCGTTGATCAGGTCAACGCGGAAGTTGATGCGCCGCTTCCCTTCGTTGTCCGCGAAGGGCCAGCGGAAGTTCTTCTGGAACGACAGGTCGAAGTACTCCTGGATGGGCGCGCGCAGGCTGTCGAGGGTGCGCGGGGCGTTGCCCAGCTCGCCCTTGGGCGGGCGGATGAACGCCGACGGGTTAACGTAAGGCTCGCACGTCGCCCCCAGCATGCAGTCCTCAGACCAGAGCGGGTTGACGAGCGGCACGCCCTCGACGATGTTGGGCCGGACGGTGCGGTTCGTGCCGCCGAGCCTGTTCGTGTCGGTCAGGAAAGGCAGGAACGGGGTCCCGCCCTGCAAGCGGAAGACGCCCGACATCGTCCAGCCGCCGAGCACCGTATCGACCACACCCGGCGCGTCTTTCAGCAGTTGGCGTCCACGCCCGACCGGCAGGTCGAGGACGAACGTGGAACTGAAGTTGTGCTTGATGTCGAAGGTCGAGACGGAGCGGTCAAAGCTGCGCGGCGCGCCGTAGGAGACGTGCCCCTGCGTCTGGCCGACCTCCGTGATGACCCTCGTGTCGGGGCTGGCGTCCGAGGCGTCGTCGATGGACTTGCCGAAGGTGTAGTTCGCCGTGAAAGTAAAACCTCTAGCCACGCGGCGGCGCACGTCGATGTAGCCCGCGTGCCGGATGCTGTTGGCCGAGGGGTCGAAGAAGCGGTTGAGGTTGTTGAAGCCGAAGAACGGGGTCTGCACGCTGCTCCGCTGGATGGTGATGAGGCCGCCGGCCAGATTCCTGCGCCCCAGCGGGTCGTTAAAGGGCGTTTCCGCATTCAGGTTCTGCCCTTCCAAAAATTCAACGAAATCGTTGTCCCGCGGGTTGATGTTGACGAGCGGCATGTAGAGGTGCGTCCCTTTGTTGGCGACATACGCGACCTCGACGACGGTGTTCCCGAACGGCTCGAATGACAGCGACAGGTTCCAGTTCTGGCTATACGGAACCTTCCCGCTGCCGGACGAAAACCCGGTGTCGGCGACGGCCGGGATGGCGAGGCTGTTCGTGGTGACCAACCCGTCCGCCGTGACGCCGAGCTGTTCAAACAGCGCACGACCGGCGATCACCGGGTCGTTGTTCGTCAGACGGATGGGCTGCGTCGGGTCCTGCGAGTTGCCGGCGGGGGAGCCGGCGGCGGTGTTGCTGATCGAAATGAACTGGCCGAAGTCCGGGTTCGGCGAGCGGTTGTTGCCCGTGAGCGGTGCGTGCGAGAGGCCGTAGCCGCCGCGGACGACAGCCGACCTCTTCTCCCAGTCGATCCCGAGAATTTTCATCTTCGGCTGCCACGCGAAGCCGAAGCGCGGCTCGAAGCCCATGTAATCGACCGGCGTGATGTACTTCGAGCGCCCGCCCATCCCTGAGAAGGCGAAGGGTGGAATGTTCACTGTCGTCGGAACGTAATCGGGAATCGGCGCGGTCGCCGCCACGCCCAGGCCCGTCGCCGTGGCGCGGCGCTGCGCCTCGGTCAGCGTCGTCGGCGTCCCCAGGTCGGGGCGGAAGACGCCCTGAAGGTTGTTCTTCTCGGTGCGCGGGTACTGGAGTGAGTACCGGAGGCCGAGGTTCAAGGTCAGGTTGGGACGCACCTTCCAGTCGTTCTGCACGAAGGCCGCGCCCGAGTTCCAGCGGTAGTTGTAGTCAAGCAGGAGCGGGCGCACGTCCACCACGTTGGGCACGCCGATGAGCAGGCTGGCGAAGGAGTTCCCGCCCAGCGACTGGAGGTTGTTGGTGCCGCGGTTGATGTTGGTCTGGATGGAGCGGAACGTCCACCTCCCGCCGGAGGCCGCGAAGAAGGGGACGATGTTAAGGCGCGCGTGGCTTAGGTCAACGCCGAACTTCCAGGTCCTGTTTACGCACGTCGGCAACAATCTCAACACGTCGTGGGGCCAATCGTCT
>DAIRFV010000395.1:0-4622 GCA_036794905.1 Pyrinomonadaceae bacterium
ACGACGAGCAGCGTCTCGTGCGGCGCGCCCTCGACCTCGCGCCCCGCCACGCGCTTCATCTTTTCGAGTTCGGCCATCAGGTTCGACTTGTTGTGGAGCCGCCCGGCCGTGTCCACGATGAGCACGTCCGACTTGCGCGCCTTCGCGGCCTTGAGCGCGTCGAAGAGGACGGCCGCGGGGTCTGTGCCCGACTTCTGCTGGATGAGCGGGACGCCCGTGCGCTCGGCCCAGATGGCGAGCTGGTCGGAGGCGGCGGCGCGGAAGGTGTCGGCGGCGCAGATGAGCACGTCGTTGCCCTCGGCCTTGATGCGCTGCGCGAGCTTGCCGATGGTCGTCGTCTTCCCGACGCCGTTGACGCCGACGACCATGATGACGTACGGCACAATAGCGTCGTCCACGCTCTCCTCGGTGGCGACGCCCTTGCGCTCGGAGTCGCGGAGGATGTTCAGGAGTTCCGTCTTGAGCGCATCTTTGAGCGCGGCGATGTCGCCGATCTCCTTGCGCGAGATGCCGCGCCTGACCTTGTCGAGGATTTCGAGCGTCGTCGTCACGCCGAGGTCGGCGGCGATGAGCGCCTCTTCGAGCTCGTCGAGCAGTTCGGCGTCGATCTGCTTGCGGTTCTCGAAGACCTTGTCAATCTTCTCGGAGAGCGATTCGCGCGTGGCGGAGATGGCGCGCGTGAAGCGCGCGGCGTAGGTCTGCTCAAGCGCCTCGATCTCCGCCCGCAACTCCTCGTCCGTGCGGTTGAGGCCGAGGATTGACGAGGACGAGAACGCGGGGGGCGTGCGCGTGGGCGCGGGTCTCTCCGCCTGCGGCGGCGTGGCCTGAACGGGCTGCGGGCGCTCGGGCGCGGTCTGTCGTTGGCGCTGGCCGGCCTCGACGGGCGTCGGCGCGGGGGCGGGACGCGGCGTCTCGATCACTTCTACTTTACGAGCGTCGGTCAGGCCGGACTCGGCCGCGGGCTGCGGCGCGGGCTGCGCGCCGGTCGGCACGGGCTCGACGGCGGGCGGGACGGCGACGGGTTCGCGCGCCCGCGTCGAGCCGTCGGCGCCCGCGGGCGGTTCGAGCCGCGCTTCCGACGCGGGCTGCTCCGCCGGGGCTTCCGTCCCAGGCTGGTTGAGGCCGAGCGTGATGTAACGGTCTTCTTTCTTACGTCTCCAGAATGCCATGCGTCGGTTGATAACCTTTGTTGATAAATTTCCGCCGTTCCGAAAAGGCCGATTATAAACGTAACTGCCGCGGGGCGACAAAAGCACCCCGCGGCAGACTCTGCGTGACGGCCGGTAATGAAGCCCTCCCGGGCGACTTCACTTCCCCGTCGGGTTGGCGAAGAGGGCGTCGTCGATGGGGACGTTGTGCTTGACCTCCGTGACGCGGAAGGTGATGGTGAACTGCGTAAAGACCTGCCGGAAGAGCGCCGGCACCTTCACGCCGTCCACGGTCGCGTAATTGTCGAAGTAGACCCCGAGCAGTCGCACGTCGCCGCTCTCGGCGGCGGCCGGGTTGGCCAACTCCAGTTTGCGCAGCAGTCCCGTCCCCGCGTCGAAGTGCCAGAGCAACGGCGGCCGGCCGTGGGGCGTGGCGGCGAGCACGATGGTCTCACGCCCGTCCACGTACCCCCGGCCCTTGATGGACGCCGCCGAGAAATATTCTTTCCACTTCGAACCGCCCTGGCCCGCGGCGGCTCTTCCCAGCGACTCGTCGCCGTAACCGGCGGACGCGGCCCCGGCCCAGGGCGTCTGCGACCAACGCCGGTGTCCGTCCCTCACCTCCAGAACCTGCCCGCGCGGCGTGTTGGCCACGATCATGGACTTGCGCGGCTTCTTCAGGTAGTTCTCGAACGTGCCGGTGAGGGGCGAATCGGACATCTCGATGCGGCCGCGCACGATGCGCGTACTGAGGCTGTCGAGCGCGGAACCGCCCTGCGCCAAATCCCAAAGTTCGAGCAGGCGGTCTACCTCGTCAACCGTCGCCTTAGACTTCGCCCGGTCGCCCTCCGCGGACTCCGCACGCGGGGACCTGGCGCCCTCCGCACTCGCGCGCGCCGACGCGGACGTTGTTAAAGGGCCGGCCGCGGGCCGGTTCTGCCCGGAAGCGACCCCGCCGAGCGAGAGCAGGACGATGACGGCGGCCACATTTTTCTTCACGGGGTGACTCCTTATTTTAGTGAGCGCCGGGGGGCGTTTCGTGAGAACCGGGACTGCGTCCGTCGGGTCACGCGTCAGGCCGCCGGGGCCTGTTCGTCGGCCGGGATGCGCCGCGCGGAGAGCGCGGGCGTGGGCGCCTTCCCCGCGGCGAGGTCTTTGGCGCGCTGCGACAGTCGCACGCGGCCGGGCGTGATCTGCCCCGACTCGCAGGCCGCGACCAGAGCATCCACGACCTTCGGGTCGTAGCGCGTGTTGACGAGCGTCCCGATACGCTCGATCGCGTCTTCGAGGCTCATCCCCTTCTGGTACGGGCGGTCGGTCGTCATCGCGTCGAAGGTGTCGGCCACCGAGACGATGCGCGCCTGCATCGGTATCTCGTCGCCCTTCAGGCCCTGCGGGTAGCCCTTGCCGTCCATCATCTCGTGGTGCATGTACATGCCCGGCAGGAAGTCCTTCATCGCGGGAATCTGCGACATGATCTTGTAGCCCTTCTGCGGGTGCCCCTTCATGATCTCGAACTCTTCGGCCGTCAGGGCCGCGGGCTTCTTCAGGATGCTGTCTTCGATGGCGATTTTGCCCACGTCGTGGAGCAGGGCGCTGATGCGGAGCTTCTCCATCTCGTCGTCGGGCAGCCCCAGGCTCTCGCCGATGGCGAGCGAGAAGCGCGCGACGCGCTCCGAGTGGCCGCGCGTGTAAGGGTCTTTGCCGTCGATGGCGGCGGCGAGCGCCTTGACCGTGCCGATGAAGAGCTGCCGGTTCTCCTCGGCGGAGTGTTGCAGGTCTTCGATGTAGTGTTCGAGCTGGTCGGTCATCTGGTTGAAAGATTCGCCCAGCTCGCCGAGTTCCGTCTTACTCCGCACCTGGATGCGCTGCGAGAAGTCGCCGCCCGCGATGCGGTGCGCGCCCGCGGCCAGCTCTCTGACGGGGTGCGTCAACTGCTTCGCGAAGAGGAAGCCGATGAGCAGCGCGAACGAGGCCGCGAGCATGCTGATGTAGAACGTCTGGCGGCGCATGTCCGTGACCGACTGGAGCGCCGCGTGCTCGTCCTGGATGGCGATGACGCCGAGCGGCGTGCGCTCGTCGAGCCGCGCCGTCGCGTAGGCGCCGAGCATCCGCACCTCCTCGCCGTCGCGCTCGGCTTTGAAGGGCGCGAGGGCGGACTTCACCTGCCGGCCGGTCGCGCGCCAGTCCTGCACGACCTTCAAGTCCACCATCGAGCGCTCGGCGTAGGCGACGCGCGCATCCGGGTGCGCCACCGCGCGGCCGTCGGAGTTGACGACGAAGATGACCGGCATGCCGCGTTCGAGCAGCTCGCTCTCGGTGAGGGGGACGGGCTGCTGGACGGAGGCGAAGACCTCCTGGAAGGAGATGACGGCGACGACGGCCGCGATGACCTCGCCCCCGGCGGGGCCGCCCATGACGGGCGCGGCGATGGTGAGGGCCATCTCCTGGCTCGAACCGATGAGGTGCGGGCCGCTTATGCGCACGCCGGGCTCGGCCATCTCGGCGAGCGTCGAGTTGAGGCGCGCGTTGACCTCCTCGCGCGTGATGGCGTCGGGCTTGTAGGCGACGTGCGGGGCGCCCGACACCGGCATGATCGCCAGCGCGTCGAGGTTGCGGTCGGCCTCGACGGCTTTTTGCAGCCGCTCGTCGCTGCCCGTCTGCCCGAGTACGCCGACGCCGCCCGTCAGCTCGAAGGCGCGCGAGAGCCCGGTCACGACCTCGCGGTAGCGCTGGCCGTACAGCTCAATCTGCCGCGCCTTGTCCTGCACGAGCTGCGCCTGGTAGCGACCCTCGATCTGGCGCAGCTCGGTCGCGCTCCGCCCGGAGAGCATCCAGCCGGCCATCCCGAGCGGGAGGAGCCCGACGACGAGCAGCGTCCCGAGGACGATATAGAGCAGCCGTACGCGCGGAAGTTTTTCCAGCATGAAGGAGATTTTTTTTCGACCGAAAGGATAGAATCAGGCGTGCCGACGTTCGAACGGAAAGCTTTGCGGCGGCCGGAACCGGCGGCCGCCCGCTGGAATCCATAGTACGAACCGGCGCTCCGTGTTGTCAATATTTGGCCGCAGTTTAAACCAACGATTTTCTTGAGCAAATACGCCTTAAACTTTCCAGACTTTGGGGCTTAGGCGGGCGTCAAAGCTTTCGAGCGCGCGTTAGCCAGGGCGCTCGGGGGTTCGAGGCCCGTGCCGTTTGCTGGGGTGACTTTGACGACCGACGAGCAGTTGGTGGAACGCGCGCTGGCGGGTGACGGCGACGCCTTCGGCGAAGTCGTGCGCCGCTGGGAGCGCAAGATTTACGCGCTGGCCTACGGCATCACGGGCAGCGTCGAAGAGGCGCGCGACGCGACGCAGGAGACCTTCATCGCGGCCTACCGCAACCTGCCGCGCTTCCGCGGCGAGGCGCAGGTCTCTTCGTGGCTGCACCGCATCGCGGTCAACCAGTGCATCACGCGCCAGCGCCGCGCGCGCG
>DAIRFV010000396.1:0-4617 GCA_036794905.1 Pyrinomonadaceae bacterium
CTCGGCCACAACGAGGGCGACGAGCCGAGCTACACGCAGCCCCTGATGTACGCGCGCGTGAAGGCGCACCCGGGCGTGCGCGCCGTCTACGCGCAGCGTCTGGTCGGCGAGGGCGTGGTCACCGAAGAAGAGGTCGAGCGGATGACGCGCGAGGCCGTCGAGCGCTACGAGCGCAGCCACGCGCGCGCCAAGGAGATCGTCGCGCAGAAGGAGCCGCTGAAGGAGCTGCCGCCGCCGGCCCCCGAGGAGGACGGCTCGGACATCGTCGAGACGGGCGTGCCCGCGGAGGTCATCCGCGACATCGCGCACCGCATCGCGGTCGTGCCCGAGGGCTTCAACATCAACCCGAAGATGGTGAGCCAGCTCGCGCGCCGCGCGAAGATGGGCGAGGGGGCGGTGCCGCTCGACTGGGGCTTCGGCGAGCTGATGGCCTTCGGCTCTCTCGGCGCGGAGGGCACGCGCGTGCGCCTGTCGGGGCAGGACTCGGGGCGCGGCACGTTCTCGCACCGCCACGCCATCATGTACGACACGCAGACCGGCAAGCCCTGGGAGCCGCTCTCCGAGATGACGAAGCGCGACGAGACGCGCGCGCTCGTCGAGGTCTTCGACAGCTCGCTCTCCGAACAGGGCGTGCTCGGCTTCGAGTACGGCTACGCGGTCGAGGCGCCGGACGCCCTGGTGATGTGGGAGGCGCAGTTCGGCGACTTCTCGAACGGGGCGCAGGTCGTCATCGACACCTTCATCGCGCCGGGCGTGGACAAGTGGCAGCAGGCTTCGCGCCTCGTCCTCCTGCTCCCGCACGGGTACGAGGGGCAGGGGCCGGAGCACTCGAACGCGCGGCTCGAACGCTACCTCCAGCTCTGCGCCGAGAACAACATGCAGGTCTGCTACCCGACGACGCCCGCGCAGTACTTCCACCTGCTCCGGCGCCAGATCAAACAGCCCCACGCGCGCGAGCTGGTCGTGATGACGCCGAAGAGTCTGCTGCGCCTGCCCGCGGCCGTCTCCTCGATCGAGGAGCTGACGCGGGGCGGCTTCCGCCCCGTCATCGACGACGCGGAGGTGACGGACAGGGGCGCGGTGCAGCGCATCGTCGTCTGCGGCGGCAAGGTCTTCTACGACCTCGCGGCGGCGCGCAAGAAGTCGGAAGATTACCGCGTCGCCATCGTCCGCCTGGAGCAGTTCTACCCGTTCCCCGAACGGCTCTTGCGCGAAATCTTCGCCACCTACGAGCAGGCGACGCAGCTCGTCTGGTGTCAGGAGGAGCCGAAGAACTACGGCGGCTGGCAGTTCGTCGAGCCGCGCCTCGCCGGGCTGCTCCCCGGTTGCGAGCGCCCCTTCTACGCCGGCCGCGCGGCCTCGGCCAGCCCCGCCACCGGCTCCTACACCATCCACGAGCTCGAACAGCGCAAGCTCATCGACGACGCGCTCACCGAGCACGCGCCCTACGTCTCCGGCGCCAGCACCGCCCGCTTCGCCGGTCAGGCCGATTCGTGAGGCGGTAGGCGGTAGGCAGACGGCGGCAGACAGTGACACGCCTGCGCAGACGTGCGAATCCTTTTCGCAGGCGTGTCACTGCCTACTGCCTGCTTCCACCCCACCCTTCCGCCTTCGACGTTCCGATAAACTCGGGCCACGCGTCGTAGAGGTAGAGCGAGAACGGAACCCACCAGATGAGGTCGTTGGTGAGACAGAGGACGACGGTCGAGGGCGGCCACGCGCCGCTCCAGATGAGTTGGGCGAGGCCGACGGGGCCGAGAATTTTTCCCGTGAGCCCGACGGCGGCGAGCAGCCAGCCGCGCTCGGGCGCGCGCGCCACCTCGAAATAGACGATCCCGTAGAGCCCGACCACCATGCCGAGGCAGGCGAAGATTTGCGGGTGGTTCAGCGGGGGCAGACCCGAGAAGCGGAAGAGCCACTGCGGGTCGAGCGCCGAGTAGAGCCCCCACGCGATGTTGTAAGCGCCCGCCGCGCAGAAGGCCGCGCGGTGAAAACGGCGGCGCGCGATCAAGCCTTCACCCCTTCGGTTCGCCACGGCCATGCGCCGCCCGGGAGCCCCAGCGCCGCGTACGCGTCGCGCAGGCCGGAGAGCGCGACGCCCAGCGACATCAACGTCAACAACCAGACCAGCCCCGCCGGCACGGCCTCTGTGTGCGGCGCCAGCGCCGTCGCCTGTTGCCGCCACCCGAGCACCGCCGGGAGCAGGTTCCCGAGCATCGCGCCGTAGATGATGGCCATCAACGTGTGCGTCGTGCGCTCGCCCGCGAAGACGCCGCCGAGCGGGGCGCGCACGCCGTCCTCGACGACGAAGTCGCGGAGCGTGATGAAGATTTCGGCCGCGAGCAGAGAGGCGAGCACGTAAGCCCACGCGCCGCGCCACTCGACGCGCGGCAGCAACGCGAACAGCACGGCGTAGACGAGCGCGCGCGCCGCGTGCAAACGCAGCTCCGGGCGCGCCCCCGCGAGCGCCGGCAGACGCGCGCGCCACTCGTGATAGTAGATGGTGTCGAAGGCGCCCATCGCCCCCTGAATCGCCAGCAGCCACAGCGCCGTCGTCAACCCTCGGCCTCCTTCAGCCTGACCAGACCTTCGTAACTGATGAGCGGCCCGCAGAGCGGCGCCGTCACGCGCACCTCTACGCGCACGCCCCCGCCCCCGTCCGCGCGCTCCCAGGCCTCGACCCGCGGCGCGAGCAGGCGCGGCAGTCCCACCCTCAAACCTCTCACGCGTAAAAACGCGCCCTCCTGGGTGTACGCGAGCGCGCCCCCCTCGACATGCAAGCGGAACAGCAGCTCGAACGGCCCCGTGCGCTCGGCCAGCAGCCGCGCGGCGTGCTCGCTCTGTTCGGTGACGAAGTCCCGACCCGCGAACGTGCGCCGCCAGCGCTCGCCGCCGCCGTGCGGCTCGACCGAGAGCAGGAGGGGCACGGCCTCGCCGCCGCGGGGCAGTCCCATCAGACGCGCGACGGCGCGCGCCGCGCGACCCTCCCCGCGCCGGACGGCGAACACGCCCTCGCCGCGCGCGCACAGGTGGAGCCGGCGCACGGGCTCGTCCAGAGCGTCCCAGCCGTCCCCGACCAGGCGCTCGTAGAGCCCCGCGCACGCCGCTCCCTTCGTCTCCAACGCCCCGGCCACGAACGGATGATAACCCGAACGCGGCCCCTGTTTCAGAGGCGCGTGCGAAATGGCTTGACTTACCCGCGCGTTTGAAATAGAAGGCACCTTAACTTCGCGCCCGCCTCGCAACCCACACGCCGCGCAAACGTCGTAGTTAGACCCGAAGCGCGATCTCATCCGGGCCGCCGCCTCGGCGGCCGCCAGACGTTTCTCGACACCCCGAAAGGAGCCGAACTGTCATGAAGAGACTGCTTGCCCCGCTCGCCGCCGCCGCCGGCCTCGCGCTGGCCTCCTGCCAGTCGCAGCCCGCGCCCGTCGCGCCAAACAATCTCGCCGACGACGTGAAGCCCGCCGCGAAGCCCGCGCCGACCGACCTCGAACAGCTCGCCGAACGTCTCGTCAGACAGAGCGCGGGCGTCAGGGAGGGCGAGGTCGTCGTCATCTCCAGCGGCGCGGAGAACATGGAGCTGTTGGAGAACATCGCCGTCCAGGTGCGCAAGGCCGGCGCCTTCCCGCTCGTCACCGTCGGCTCCGACCGCCTCAGCAAGCGCATGTACGCGGACGTGCCCGAGAAGTACGACTCGCAGACCAGCCAGCTCGGCCTCAAGCTCGCCGAGCTGGCCGACGTGATGATCGAGGTGGGCCGCCCCACGGCCGAAGGGCTCTTCGCCGACGCCGACCCGAAGCGTCTGGCCGCGCGCTCCAGGGCCGCGGAGCCCGTCGTCGAGGCTTTCATCAAGAACGGCGTCCGCACCGTGGAAGTGGGCAACGGCCTCTACCCGCAGGACTGGCTCGCCGGGCGCTACTCGATGACGCCCGAAGATTTGGCGAAGACCTTCTGGGGCGGCGTCAACGTGGACTACACAGACCTCCAGTCGCGCGGCGCGCAGGTGTCGGCGGCGCTCTCCGCGGGCCGCGAGCTGCACATCCGGCACCCGAACGGCACCGACCTCAAGGTGCGCGTCGAGGGCCGCCCCTACGGCGTGAGCGACGGCATCATCTCGGCCGAGGACGTGAAGAAGGGGCCGGCGGGTCTCTCCGTCTACCTGCCGGCGGGCGAGGTCTACGTCACCCCCGTGCCGGGGACGGCCGAGGGCAAGGTCGTGCGCGCCGTGGACTACTACGAGGGGCTGGAGATTAAAGACCTGACGATGACTTTCGCGGCCGGCCGGCTCACGTCCCTGGCCGGCTCGGGGCCGGGCTTCGAGAAGCTGAAGGCCGCCTACGACGCCGCGGGCGAGGGCAAAGACCTCTTCGCCGTCGTGGACTTCGGCATCAACCCGAACGTCAAGCTCCCCTCCGACAGCAAGGCGGCCACCTGGGTGCCCGCGGGCACGGTCACGGTCGGCGTCGGCAACAACGTCTGGGCCGGCGGCGACAACAAGTCCGCCTACGGCTACTTCGTCTCGCTCGCCGGCACGACCGTCACGTTAGACGGAAAGCCCGTGGTCGAGGCCGGTCAGTTGAAGCTGTAGGCGTGAAGCCCTGAAGCGTAAACCGT
>DAIRFV010000117.1:0-12234 GCA_036794905.1 Pyrinomonadaceae bacterium
GTTCGCGGAGGTCGCGGCCGGTCATGTCGGGGGGTTGGGGGAGGCCGAGGAGGCCGAGGATGGTGGGGGCCACGTCTTCGAGGGCGCCGTCGGGGCGGAGGCGGACTCCGAGGGAGTCGGGGTCGATGAGGTGGAAGGGGACGGGGTTGGTGGTGTGGGCGGTGTGGGGCTGGCCGGTGTGGGGGTCGATCATCTGTTCGCAGTTGCCGTGGTCGGCGGTGATGAGGCAGCGGCCTTTGGCCGTCCTTAAAGCCTTCGTTATCCAGCCGAGGCAGGTGTCGATGTATTGGACGGCCTCGATGGTCTTACTTAAGTTCCCGGTGTGGCCGACCATGTCGGGGTTGGCGAAGTTGACGATGAAGACGTCCGTTTCGCGCTCGTCGATGCCGCGGAGGATTTTGTCGGTGACTTTGAAGGCGGCCATCTCCGGCATCAAGTCATAAGTCGCGACCCTGGGCGAGGGCACGAGCATGCGGCGCTCGGAGGGGAACTCGCGCTCGGTGCCGCCGTTGAAGAAGTACGTGACGTGCGCGTACTTCTCCGTCTCGGCGAGGCGGTAGTTGCGGACGCCGACGGCGGCGAAGACCTCGGCGAGGATGTTCTTGTGCTGGAGCTGGGGGAAGGCGATGGGCAGGCCGAAGGTCTGGTCGTAGAGCGTGAAGCAGACGTAGTCAACCTTCGGCCGGTCGGGCACGGGGAAGCCGTCGAAGTCTTCGACCGCTAAAGCTCTTGTGAGCTGGCGCGCGCGGTCGGCGCGGAAGTTGAAGAAGATGACCGAGTCGCCGTCTGCAATGGTCGCGACGGGCGAGCCGTCGGCGCGCGTGACGGCGGCGGGCTCGACGAACTCGTCGGTGACGCCGCGCTCGTAGGAGCGGCGGACGGCCGTCAAGGGGTCTGAGGCTTTCTCTCCGACACCCGAGACGAGCAGGTCGTAGGCGCGCTTCGTACGCTCCCAGCGGTTGTCCCTGTCCATCGCGTAGTAGCGGCCGCAGACGGTGGCGATCTCGCCGAAGCCGATCTCGTCAATCCTGTCCTGCAACGCCTGCACGTAGAGGTGCGCCGAAGAGGGCGGCGTGTCGCGGCCGTCGAGGAAGCAGTGGACGTATGCCTTCGTGAGGCCGCGCGCCTGCGCCATGCGGATGAGCGCGTAGAGGTGCTCTTGGGACGAGTGGACGAGGCCGTCGGAGAGCAGCCCCATCAGGTGGACGGCGCCGCCGCGCGCCTTCGCGTTCTCCAACGCGCCCGTGAAGGCGGGGTTCTGGAAGAACTCGCCGGTCTCGACCGCGTAGTCGATGCGGCGGATGTCCGTCATGATGACGCGGCCGGCGCCCATGTTGAGGTGGCCGACCTCGGAGTTGCCCATGATGCCCGTCGGCAGGCCGACGCAGGTGCCCGAGGCTTCGATGAGGGTGTGCGGGTACTTCTCGCGCAGCTCGTCGTAGAAGGGCATCTTGGCGAGCGCGACGGCGTTGCCCTCGCGCGCGTCGCTGTGGCCGAAGCCGTCGAGGATGATGAGCGCCAGCGGCCCCTTCTGTTTGAGCAAACCCCTTGTCTCCTTATCCGTTGATTCCGAACGAGACGGACGCGAACTTTCAGCGCGCGTGGTAGCGCGTGCCGCAGGTCGGGCACTGGAGCAGTTGCTTCCGGCCGCCCGCCGGGATGATGGGGATGAAGAAGAGGGTGATGAAGCGCATCCCCGTCTTGCTCACGAACTCCCCGACCGTGTTGCAGTTCCCGCAACGCATCTGCTGCCCCGAAGGCTCAGAGCCCCACGTCACGAAGCGCGTCCCGACGATGAAGATGAAGAACAACGCGCGCCTCCTGCCTGACTTCTAGCCGCGACCCGCGCCGGCCTTCTTCGCGGCCTTCTTCGCGGCCTTCTGCTTGCCGGCCGGCTTCGACGCGGCGCGCGCGGGGCTGGCCGCGCGTTCGAGCTGGTAGAAGGCCGCGAGGCCGGGGAAGCGCGCGGCGTCGCGCAGGTCTTCCTCGATGCGGAGCAGTTGGTTGTACTTGGCGACGCGGTCTGTGCGGGAGAGCGAGCCGGTCTTGATCTGTCCCGCGTTGGTGGCGACGGCGAGGTCTGCGATGAAGGTATCCTCGGTCTCGCCCGAGCGGTGCGAGATGACGGCCGTGCGGCGGTGCGTGCGCGCCAGCTCTATCGCGTCCAGCGTCTCGGTGAGCGTGCCGATCTGGTTGACCTTAATCAGAATCGAGTTGGCGACGCCCAGCTCGATGCCGCGGCGCAGGTAATCGACGTTGGTGACGAAGAGGTCGTCGCCGACGAGCTGGACGCGTTCGCCCATCTCGTCGGTCATCAGCTTCCAGCCCTCCCAGTCGTTCTCGGCCATGCCGTCCTCGATGGAGATGATCGGGTACTGCCCCGCCCAGCTCTTCCAGTAGGCGACCATCTCCGCGGAGGAGAGCTTGCGGCCGTCGGACTTCTTGAAGACGTAGTTCCTGCCGTCGTAAAACTCGCTGGCCGCGGGGTCTAAGGCGAGCATGACGTTGACGCCCGCGTTGTAGCCGGCCGCGGTGACGGCCTCAAGAATCGTCTCGACGGCCTCCTCGTTCGACTTGAGGTTGGGCGCGAAGCCGCCCTCGTCGCCGACGCCGGTGGCGTAGCCGCGCTTCTTCAAAACGTTCTTGAGCGCGTGGAAAATCTCGGCGCCCGTGCGCAGGGCCTCCGCGAAGGTCTCGGCGCCGACGGGCATGACCATGAACTCCTGGAAGTCCACGTTGTTGTCCGCGTGCGCGCCGCCGTTGAGGATGTTCATCATCGGGAGCGGGAGCGTGCGCGCGTTCGTGCCGCCGAGGTAGCGGTAGAGCGGCAGCTCGACGTAGCTGGCGGCGGCGCGCGCCGTGGCGAGCGAGACGGCGAGCAGGGCGTTGGCGCCGAGCTTCGACTTGTTCGGCGTGCCGTCGAGCGCGAGGAGGGTGGCGTCCACCTCGGTCTGGTCGAGTGCGTCGAGCCCTTCGACCTCGCGCGCGATGATGTCGTTGACGTTCTCGACGGCGCGCGTGACGCCCTTGCCGAGGTAGCGCCGCTTGTCGCCGTCGCGCAGCTCGACCGCCTCGTGCTCGCCGGTCGAAGCCCCGGAGGGGACGGCCGCGCGGCCGACCTCGCCGCTGACGAGATAGACCTCGGCCTCGACGGTCGGGTTGCCGCGCGAGTCCAGAATCTCACGCGCGTGGACGGAATCAATCAGGCTCATAAGAACCGCGCTCCTCGTTTGTGTGGGTTAGTGTTCAGTGGAGAATCTACCAAAAGGGGGGCGAAAGGAGAAATGGGTTTTGGGTGCCGGGTGTTAGGTGTTGGGTAAAAGCGGCCTGTCTTTACCCGACACCCGACACCCAGCACCCCACACCTACTGCTTCAGGTGGCCGAGGCCGGCGAGGATGCGTCTGGTGACGGCGATGCGCTCGTCGCGGACGGAGAGGTAGGTCGGGCCTTCGATCTCGGTGGCGAAGAGGTACGTGTTGTCCTTCGTTTCGAGGTAGCCGACGAACCAGCCGAGGAAGCGGTTCTCGCCGAGCGGGCCGCCGCCGGTCTTGCCGCTCAACTTGTGTTCGGGCGTCTCTTCGAGCGTCATGATCTCCTTGAGGGTTTGAATCGAGCGCTTCGAGACGGGCAGCTCCTCTTTGTAGAGACGCTTGAGGAACTCGACCTGCTCGTCGGCGGATATCTTGAGCGTGCTGCCCAACCAGAAGCCGTTGAGCGGGCCCGACGCGTCCTCGTTGCCGTAGTCGAGTTTATCCACGTACTCCTTCATCCGGCGCTCGCCGACCCTGAGAGCCAGCTCGCGGTAGTACCAGACGACCGAGCGCCTGAACGCGGTGCGCAACGTCTGCTCCTGCCACCACGCGCTGAAGGGCAGGGTGTCCCGGTCGAACGCGGGGTACTTCTTCTCGTCCCACTTGATGACGAATTCAGCGTCGGGGGTGGCGCCCGTGTCGAGGCCGATGAGCGTGTTCGGAATCTTGAAGGTCGAGTAGGGCGAGAAGCGCTCGCGGCAACGCGCCTCGTCGTGACGCACGTAGCGGTCGCGCTTCAGGTCGTAGAGCACGAAGGCGCCCGCGGGGAAGGGCTTGAAGTGGGCGGCGAGGTCGGGCTGAGCCGCGGCGGCGGGCGCGCCGGTCTGAGTTGAAGAGGTGACGCCGGAGTTCGCCCCCGTCGTCTTCGCGCAGCCGAGCGCCGCGAGCAGGAGCAGCGATGTCAGGAATACTGTCCTAAGTTTCATAAGGTAATCTTCGAGCCAGAGGCGGAAGCCCTCCCTCACGGTCGGGCTTCCGCCTCTTTAAGTAGGTCGTCGAAGGCCGTGTCGGGGAGTTCGTCGAGCGTGCGGACGACGATGTCGGCGTCGAGTTCCGTGTGGGAGGAGAGGACGCCGACGCAGCGCATACCGGCGCGCCGCGCGGCCTCGGTGCCGGCGGGCGCGTCCTCGACGACGACGCAGGCACCGGGCTCGACGCCGAGCTTGGCGGCGGCCACGAGGAAGACCTGCGGGTCGGGCTTGCCCTCGGTCACGTCCTCGGCCGAGGCCACGGCCGCGAAGTAGCCTTCGAGCCCGAGCGCCTCGACGATGACCTCAAGGTTCGCGCGCGGCGCCGAAGAGGCCACGGCCTGTTGCCAGCCCTCCGCGCGCAGCCGTTCGAGCCAGCGCCGGACGCCGGGCAGCAGTTCGATGCCGCGCTCGCGCACGAGGCGGCGGTAGGCGACCTCCTTCGCCTCGCCCACGCGCGTGATCTCTTCGGAAGAATAAGCGGGGAAGTAGCCGCGCAGGATTTCGTCGTTGCGGCGGCCGAAGGAGTCCGCGAATTGCTCGGGCGTGACGCGGAAGCCCTCGGCTTCGAGCGCGCCCCGCCAGGAGAGCCAGTGGTACTCGCGCGAGTCAACCAGCGTCCCGTCCACGTCCCAGAGCGCCGCGCGCTTCGTCTCGTGTGTCGTCATCGGCGGAGAGTTTAGCCGCGCCGGGAGGGGGTCGGCAAACGGACTGACGAAGCGGCGCGCGGCGGAGTATGATGTGTGGAAACGAAAGCCCGTGAAGACCGAAACAAGAGAAGGCCGCATCCTTCGGACGGAGGGGTTTATGAACAGAATCCTGCTCGGCGCGCTGGCGGGGCTGGCGGCGACGGGGCCGATGACTCTGGCGATGAAGCTGATGCACGAACAGCTCCCGCGCGAGGAGCGTTACCCGCTGCCGCCGCGCCAGGTGACGGAGGGGCTGGCGGAGAAGGCCGGCGTCAACGAACGGCTCGACGAAGAGGAACGCGAGGCCGCGACGTGGGTCTCGCACTTCGCTTACGGCGCGACGTGCGGCGCGCTCTACGGGGCCGTGTCGGGGGAGAAGACCGACGAGCACGCCCTGCTCGCGGGCGTGGGGTTCGGGCTGGCCGTCTGGGCCGGGAGTTATCTGGGGTGGCTGCCCGCGGCGGGGATTATTTCGCCCGCGACCGAGCACCCTGCGCGGCGTACCGCTTTGATGATAGCCGCGCACGCGGTCTGGGGTGCGACGACGGCGGTCGGGGTTGAAAGGCTCTCGGACGCCCGCGGGCGTTAGAGACATTTGTGTCCGCGCGCCGGCCACCGGCGACAAATGTGTCGGCCGAACTCCCTTTCGGGACTCAGCAGGCTTTCAGCGCGGGCGGCGCGACTAAAGTGAGCGCCGCGTGCGGCTCAAGCACGCGGTCGGCGAGCCCGAGCTCGACGGCCTCGTGCGCCGTCAGGTACGTGTCCCAGGTGAAGCGGCGGAGGAAGCGCTTGAGGGTGATGCCCATCCTCTCGGCCAGAATCTCGCAGCAGCGGTCGCGCATGCGCCTGGAGTACTCGGCCGTGCGCTGCGTGTTCTCGTCGTGGTCGAAGGCGACGCTCGAATAGCCCGGGTGCACCATCACGACCGAGTTGGGCATCAGCTCGCGCACGGCCGCCGCCTGTAGAATGACCGCGCCCATCGAGCAGACCTCGCCGTAGCCGACGGCGCGCACCTCGGCGCACGCGCGCATGCCGTCGTAGATGGAGAGCCCCGAAGCGCGGCAGCCGCCCCGCGTGCTGATCTTGACGGTCAGGGGGCCGCAGCCTTCCAGCACCTGCAAGCCCATCAGAATCTTCGCGGCGGTCGGCCGGTTGATCTCTTCAAACAGAAAGAGCGTGCGGGACGCGAGATGCACGCCGTAGTCGAAGAGTTGGGAAGTCAGGGGGGGGTTGGTCGTAAGGTTGGGGGCACGGTTAACGCTGGTCTCTTCATCGGTCATCGGGCCGGTTCCACCTCCCTCGTTTGCCCGCAGGCAATTTAAAGGCGTCCGCAACTCCGGCGCCCACTGTGCACTCTGCGTGCCGGGGGAACGGCGCCGGTCATCTCTCACAGGAAAACGCGCCGCGGCACGCGGCGGCGTCCGATGTGACTCTACCCGTGGCTCGATATATAAAAGATCGGAAGAGACAGAACTGTCGTCCAACGTCGCGTAGCGTACAAAAAAGTAGCCGTTCGGTAAAGGACTATTTGAGAAGAATGAGGCGGACGCTTCTCAGGCCGCTACTCCTGCCGCTCCTGCTCCCGGCCCCGGCCGGGGCGCAGGACGCGGCCGACAGCGTTGACGTCAACAAATATCAAGGAGGGTTTTGATGGGGCGGAAGCACGGTGGTTGGACGGTCGAGTCTTCGGAGCGTCTGTACGCGGACGAGTTCGCGGAGGTGTGGGTGGACGAGGTGTCGCGGCCGGGCGCGGGGCCGTCGCGGCGCGTGACGATGCGGATGAAGGAGGGCGTGGCCGTGCTCGCGCTCGACGGAGAGGGGTTCGCGCACCTCGTCGAGACGTTCCGCTACGCGGTCGGGAAGGACTCGGTCGAGGCCGTGCAGGGCGGGGTCGAGGAGGGCGAGGGGTTTGAGCCCGCCGCGCGGCGCGAGCTGAAGGAGGAGCTGGGGATAGAGGCAGAGGAGTGGACTGACCTCGGGCTCGTGGACGCCATCACCTCGCAGGTCTACTCGCCCGCGCGCATCTACCTCGCGCGCGGCCTCACGTTCGGGGAGCCCGAGACGGAGGGCACGGAGAGCCTCAAGCCCGTCAAGGTCAGTTTCGAAGAGGCCGTGCGCATGGTGTTGGACGGAGAGATAACCCAAGGTCTCTCGTGCGTGCTCATCCTGAAGGCGAGACTGTTTTTAGAAGGCGAGTCGGGCGGGGCTTAAAACTGCTAACCGCATAGATACGGAGGCACGGCTTCGAAGACGGTAAGTCACCAAGCCGTGCCTCCGTGTCTGCGTTGGTTAATCTGCTTCAGACTTAAGCCCCGGCGGACTTGGTCTGCTGCTTGAGCTGCTCCTTGGCCTGCTCCATCTGCGCGCCGAGCCGGTTGATGTCGTCCTCGCTCAGCACCTCGCGCGCCTTCTGGAACATCTCCTGCTCTTCCTCTTCGACGTGGTGCTCGACGTTCTCCTTGAGCACCTTGAGCTTGGCCGTCCACTGCTCCGTGTCCACGGGCAGGGTCTCAAGTTCCTTGAGGAGCATCTTGATGACGTGGTGCTCCTCGAAGCCTTCGAGCACGATCTCGCGCGTCTCGGCCGCCTGCTTGATGGACGGGTAGAAGATGGACTCCTCGATCTGGGCGTGGATGTCCAGTTCCTCCTTGAGCTTGGCGAACAGCTCGGTGCGCGTCTTCTCGGCGCGCTCGGTCGTCGGCTCAAGCTGTTGGAAAATGCCGGAGACCTTCTGGTGGTCTTCCTTCAGCAGTTGAAAAGCGTTCATGTGTTCTCCTCCTGGTGTGTGTTCTGCCTCGCCCTTGGACTATAACCGTACGTGAAAAGTATCTGACGAGTTAAGACTAACAATCGCGGTGCCACTTGAATCCGCGCGCCTGTAGTAAACTTTCCAACGTCCGGGGGCGAACACAGATGGGAGCCGAGAAAGAGAGGCGGCGCGACACGACGGCCGCGCGCGGCGAGGCCGCGGAGGAGTCCGCCGCCGTCCAGCCGACGCACTACCACTCGCGCATGGAGGCCGAGGAGCCGGCGCGCGCGGGTGCGCCGGCGCGCCGCGACGAGGGCGGGGAGACCGTCTCGCGCGTGCGCGCGCAGCCGCCCGAGGAGTTCACGGGCGGCCGTGTAGAGGGCGCGTCCGAGACCTCGGGCGGCCTGCCGGCCGTGTGGTCTTCGTTGAAGCATGCGGCGCGCGAGATGGGCTTGTGGCGCGGGACGCGCACGCTCCTGAAGGTGAACCAGAAGGACGGCTTCGACTGCCCTGGCTGCGCGTGGCCCGACCCGGACGGCGAGCGCTCGCACGCCGAGTTCTGCGAGAACGGCGCCAAGGCCGTCGCCGAGGAGGCGACGACGCGCCGCGTCACGCCGGAGTTCTTCCGCGAGTGGTCGGTCGCAGACCTTTCGCAGAAGTCCGATTTCTGGCTCGGCAAGCAGGGCCGCCTCACGCACCCGGTCGTCCTGCGCCGCGGCGCGACGCACTACGAAGAGGTCGGTTGGGACGCAGCCTTTAAGTTAATCGCGGACGAGTTGAACGCTTTGGACTCGCCCGACGAGGCGGCCTTCTACACTTCGGGGCGCACGTCGAACGAGGCGGCGTTTCTTTATCAGCTCTTCGTCAGGCAGTTCGGCACGAACAACCTGCCCGACTGCTCGAACATGTGCCACGAGTCTTCCGGGCGCGCGCTCACCGAAACCATCGGCGTCGGCAAGGGCACCGTCACGCTCCAGGACTTTGACCTCGCAGACCTCATCTTCGTCATCGGCCAGAACCCCGGCACGAACCACCCGCGCATGCTGACGACCCTGCGCGCGGCGAAGAAGCGCGGCTGCCGCATCGTCCACGTCAACCCTCTGCCCGAGGCCGGGCTCGCGCGCTTCAAGCACCCGCAGCACCCCGCGGACCTCCTCGGCGGCGGGACGGCGCTGACAGACCTCTTCCTGCAAGTCCGCGTCAACGGCGACGTGCCGCTCCTCAAAGGCTTGATGAAGGAGGTGCTGGAGGAAGAGAAGCGCCGGCCGGGCGCAGTCCTCGACCGAAAGTTTATAGAGGGGAAGACGCACGGCTTCGCAGAGTTCGCGCGCGCGTTGGAGGAAGTTAGTTGGGACGAGTTAATTGAGCAGAGCGGCGTCCCGCGCGAGCAGATGAAGGAAGCCGCGCAGCTCTACGTTAAGTCCGACCGCGTCATCGTCTGCTGGGCGATGGGGCTGACGCAGCACAAGAACGCCGTCGCCAACATACAGGAGATCGTCAACCTCCTCCTGTTGCGCGGCAACCTCGGCCGTCCCGGCGCGGGCGCGTGCCCCGTGCGCGGCCACTCGAACGTGCAGGGCGACCGCACGATGGGCATCTGGGAGCGACCGGCGGACACCTTCCTCGACGCGCTCGCGCGCGAGTTCGACTTCGAGCCGCCGCGCCGCCACGGACTCGACACCGTCGAGACCATCAAGGCCCTGCACGAGCGCCGCGTGAAGGTCTTCTTCGCACTCGGCGGCAACTTCCTGTCGGCGACGCCCGACACCGAGTTCACCGCCGAGGCGCTCAGACGCTCGCGCCTGACCGCGCAGGTCTCGACGAAGCTCAACCGCTCGCACCTCGTCACGGGCGAGCAGGCTCTCATCCTGCCGTGCCTCGGCCGCACCGAGCGCGACGCGCAGAGGTCGGGCGAGCAGTTCGTCAGCGTCGAGAACTCGATGGGCGTCGTCCACTCCTCGCGCGGGAGTCTGGAGCCGGCGTCGCCGAATCTTTTAAGCGAGCCGGCGGTCGTCGCGCGGCTCGCGCGCGCGACTTTAGGAAAAAGAAGTGGCGTGGACTGGGAGTGGCTGGTCGAGGACTACGACCGCGTGCGGGATTTGATCGGGCGCGTCATCCCGGGATTCGAAAGTTATAACAAGCGCGTGCGCGAGCCCGGCGGCTTCTACCTGCCGAACCTCGCGCGCGAGGGAGTGTTCAAGACCTCGACGGATCGCGCGAACTTCACCGTCCACGGGCTGCCACGGCACGAACTGGAACCGGGGCAGCTTTTGATGATGACCGTGCGCAGCCACGACCAGTTCAACACGACCATCTACGGCCTCGACGACCGCTACCGCGGCGTCTACAACGAGCGGCGCGTCGTCTTCCTCAACCCCGAAGACATCGCGGAGCAGAATCTTGCGGCCGGTCAGGTCGTAGACCTCTTCAGCCACTTCGACGGCGAGGAGCGCACCGCCCGCCGCTTCCTCGTCGTGCCCTACCCCGTCCCGCGCCGCTGCGCCGCCACCTACTTCCCGGAGACCAACGTCCTCGTCCCCGTCGGCAGCGTCGCCGACAAGAGCAACACCCCCGCCTCCAAATCGGTCGTCATCACCGTCCGCCCGTCAGACGCGCCGCTCAGGTTCGACTACGACAACGCCTGAGAAGGGTTTTGGGTGCTGGGTGTGAGGTGTTGGGGAAGCACCGGCTTTCACCCAACACCTCACACCCAGCACCCAAAACCCTTTCACGGTGCTTCGTAAATCGTCTCGTTCTTATTCCCCTTGCCGGTCGCGGCGCCGATGCCGCCGCCGATGGCCGCCCCCAGCGCCGCCGAGACGGGGACGGTCGCGCCGACTATGTCGTCCCGGAAGGGGAAGTAGAGGACGGAGCCGGCGGCGAAGCCGGCCGCGGCGCCGACGGCCGCGCCGAAGAGGAAGCCTTTGCCGCGCGAGTTGCCGCGGTCGAGCTGCACGAGCTTGGTGCTCTCGCGCGTGAGCGAGATTTTTTTGCCCCCGTCGGTGAAGTTGATGAGGAGGTCGTTCGCGGAGTCGAAGCGACCCGTCAGGCGGTCGCCGTCCTTAGTGCGGACGACGATCTTCTGGCCGGCCGAGAGCGTCTGGACGGACGACCAGTCGTTGAGCGCCCTGCCGGCGCGGCTCTGCGCCGAGGCCGACGGCCCCGGCGCCAGCGCGAAGACGACCGCGAGCCCGAGTGCCAGGAGTCTGTGTGTCACGTCCGACCTCCCTTTCGGGTTTAGAGTGATTCGTAGACCGTCTCGTACTGTGTGCCGAGGCCGACGGCCGCCCCGATGCCGGCGCCGATGCCGGCGCCGATGACGGTGCCCGTGGGGATGGTCGTCATGTCGAAGTGGTCGCTGGCCCCGACGAGCGCGAAGCCGGTGCCGAGCCCCGCGCCGCCGCCGATGCCCGCGCCGACGAGCGCGCCCCTCAGGCGGTTCCGGCGGCCGATCTCGACGCGGCTGATGGTGTCGCGCCTGAGCGTGACCGTGCGGCCTTCGTGCGTGAAGTTGATGTCGGTGTCCGTGGCCGACTCGAAGCGGCCCTTCAGGCGTTCGCCGTCCTTAATGCTGACCCTGACCTTATCGCCGGCCGAGAGCGTCTGGACGGACGACCAGTCGGCGTTCATCCTCAACCTCTGGGCGGAGGCCGGCGCGGACGTGGAGAGAGTAAAGAGGAGTGCGAGCGTGAGTGCGAAGAGTCTGTTTGTCATGATAGCCTTTCTTGCTTAAAACGTTTGCTGTCCCGGGGCGTGTTGCGTCCGGCAGGAGCATTAGTGCAAGGCGCGTTCCGTTGGGGGGGGCGAAAAGACTCGGTTTTCGTGCGGCGCGGGGCGCACGGGGCGCAGGAAGATTCTGACATCCGCTGCGATCAGGGCAGAACCACCCGCGGTGGCGGGTGGGTTAAGCTGACCCGGCGGCGGTCGCGATTATTTTCAAGGAGAGCGGAGGGAGACTGACGGTGGCTCTGATCAATGCGAACGAGTTGAAGCGGCGGATGATGATTAAGGTGGACGGCGAGCCGTACGCCGTCGTTGACGTGACGTTCGCGTCGCCCTCGGCGCGCGGCGCCTCGACGATGGTGCGGACGCGCCTGCGCCACCTGCTGACGGGCGCGGTGCTGGAGAAGAGTTTCAAGACGGGCGAGAAGTTCGAGGAGCCGGACGTGGTCTTCTCGGGTGCGTCCTTCATGTACGCGGACGCGGACGGCTTCCACTTCATGGACGAGGAGACGTTCGAGCAGTTTCAGCTCCCGGCCGAGCAGGTCGGCGAAGACCGCGGCTACCTGACCGACGGGCTGGTCGTGCAGGTCTTGAAGTACAACGGCGAGGCGGTCGCGCTGGAGCTGCCGCAGTTCGTCGAGCTGACCGTCGCCGAGACCGAGCCGGGCGTCAAAGGCAACACGGCCGCCGGGCGCGACCTCAAGCCCGCCACGCTCCAGACCGGCCTCCAGGTGCGCGTCCCCCTCTTCATCGAAGAGGGCGAGCGCGTCCGCGTCAACACGCAGACCGGCGA
>DAIRFV010000117.1:12334-16647 GCA_036794905.1 Pyrinomonadaceae bacterium
GGTTCTGGTGTAACCTAGCGGGCACCGGCGAACAGTTCCGCAGAGCAATTTTCACTTAAGGAGCGAGGAGATGATGTTCAGAATTCTTTCGACGCTGGCGCTCGCCTGCGCGCTGGCGGCGGGCGCGGCGGCGGCGCAGGACAAGCCGAAGCAGGAAGAGCCGAAGGTCTCGGGCGGCGAGCGCGAGGCGGCGCAGAAGATTGAGAAGGCCAAGGGGACGGAGGCCAAACTCCAACTGGCCGCCGCCTTCGTCAAGAAGTACCCGCAGAGCCCCCTGCGCGGGCAGATCTCCGACCAGATCGCGCGCGAGATCGCGGAGACGACCGACCAGCAGGCCAAGGGCTCGCTCGCGCAGGCGTTCCTCGACATCTTCAACCTGCCGGACGAGGCGACGCTCGTCACCGCCTCGCTCCTCAACTCCTACATCAACACGGGGCAGACGCAGGACGCGATGGCGCTCGGCACCAAGTGGCTCGCCGCCCACCCGGACGACGTGACCGTGATGCAGAACCTGACGATCCTCGCCTCGGCCGAGGCCATCAAGGGCAACAGCGCCTTCGTCGCGCAGGGGCGCGACTACGGCGCGAAGGCCATCGCGCTCATCGAGGCCGACAAGATGCCGGCGGGCTTCGACGCGGCGAAGTGGCCCGACTACAAGAAGACGGCGCTCGTCTCGCTCTACCGCGAGACCGGGGTGCTGGCCTTCAAGTCGAACGACAACGCGGCGGCGCTCCCGCTCTTGGAGAAGGCCATCGAGCACGGCTCGACCGACGCCGCCATCTACTTCATCGTCAGCGACCTCAACAACGACATCTACGAAGTGCGCGTCAAGGAGCACACGGTCGCCGCGGCCGCCGACAAGGCGGCGAAGATGCAGCAGGCCGAGGCCGCGCTCGACAAGGTCATCGCCTCCTACGCGCGCGCCATCGCCTTCACCGACGGCAAGGCCGAGTTCGCTCAGGCCAACGCCGCCTTCCGCGAGCGGCTCACGCCCTACTTCAAGTACCGCCACAAGAGCGCCGACGGCATGCAGCAGTTCATCGACAAGTACAAGAAGCCCGCTCAGTAGGCAGTCGGCAGTCGGCAATCGGCAGTTAAGGCAAGAGGACTTTGAAGGGACGGGCCTGAACGAGTCGGGGGCCGCGAGGTTATTAACCTCGCGGCCCCCGACTTCTTTGGCCTCAGGCTCTTCCTGCCTACTGCCGACTGCCATCTGCCTACTCCCCACTCTTCCCCTTTATCCCTCTTCAAGCTATACTCCGCCTCACTTCACGCATCCGCCCCGAAGCTGTTACGCGAACGAACCTCGCCGCGCGGCGCCGCGCCGAACGCGCCGCCATTCTTAACGGATACTCCAAGGAGGTAAATCCCACCATGCTGCGCCGAATGTCCGGGGGGAAGGCCGGCGCCTTCCTGTTAGCCCTCGTCACGCTCCTCGCTCCCGTCTCCGCGACCGCCGCCGACTTCAAGCGCGAGGTCGTCTACCAGATCATCACCGACCGCTTCTTCGACGGCTCGACCGCCAACAACAACCCGCCGCAGTCATCGGGGCTCTACGACTCGACGAAGACGAACTGGCGCGCCTACTGGGGCGGCGACCTCGCCGGCATCCAGCAGAAGATGTCCTACCTCGCGGGCCTCGGCGTCACCGCCATCTGGATTTCGCCGCCGCTGGATAACTTGAACGCCAACATCCCCGACGGCAACGGCAACCCGACCGCCTCCTACCACGGCTACCAGGCGCGCGACTTCAAGCGCGTCGAGGAGCACTCGGGCAACTCCTCGAACACCTGGGCGGACTTCGACAACCTCGTCACGGCCGCGCACCAGAACGGCATCAAGGTCATCGTGGACTTCGCGCCCAACCACACGACGCAGGACAACGCGGGCGAGTTCGGCGCCTTCTACGACAACGGCACCTTCGTCGGCAACTACACCAACGACACCAACGGCTACTTCCACCACAACGGCAACATCCAGAACTGGGACGACCGCTACCAGGTGCAGTACTTCACGCTCTTCAACCTCGCCGACCTCAACCAGACGAACCCCACGGTGGACGCCTACCTCAAGGCTTCGGCCAAGCTCCTCCAGGATCACGGCGTGGACGGCTTCCGCATCGACGCCATCAAGCACCTCAACTGGGGCTGGCAGTACTCGCTCGCCAACTCCATCTACACCTACAAGGACAGCTTCCTCTTCGGCGAGTGGTACCAGTCCGGCACCTCCGACCCGCTCTACCGCGACTCCTACAAGTACTCCAACAAGAGCGGCATCTCGATGCTCGACTTCCCGCTCAACACGGCCATCCGCAACGTCTTCGGCTCGAACGCCAACTTCAGCGAGATCGAGAACGTCCTCGTCGCCGAGGCCGGCAACTTCACCTGGGACGAAGACCTCGTCACCTTCATCGACAACCACGACATGACGCGCTTCCCCACCGTCAACAGCAGCCAGACGCGACTTCATCAGGCGCTCGCCTTCATCCTCACGCAGCGCGGCATCCCCTGCATCTACTACGGCACCGAGCAGTACCTCGTCGACAACACCTCGGGCGGCGGCGACCCCTACAACCGCCCGATGATGAACTCCTTCAACACGAACACCACGGCGTACACGTTGACGAACCGACTCTCGACCTTGAGGCGCAACAACACGGCCGTCCCCTACGGCTCGCACCAGCAGCGCTGGGTCAACAACGACGTGTACGTCTACGAGCGGAAGTTCTACGGCAACGTCGTCCTCGTCGCCATCAACAAGGGCGCCTCGTCGGCGAACATCACCGGCCTCAACACGTCCCTGCCCGTCGGCACGTACAACGACTACCTGACGGGTCTGCTCTCGGGCGTCAACATCAACGTCACTTCCGGCTCGGGCGGCAACAACCCGGTCGCGGCCTTCTCGCTGCCGGCGGGCAGCGTCGCCGTCTGGCAGGCGACCGAGACGGGCGGCTTCCCGCAGATCGGCTCCGTCGGCCCGACGCTCGGTCAGCCCGGCGTGAAGGTCACCATCGCCGGCAAGAACTTCGGGACGACGCAAGGCACCGTGAAGTTCGGGACGACGACCGCGACGGTCAACTCCTGGTCTTCGACGCAGGTCGTCGCCACCGTCCCGACGGTGACGAACGGCAACTACCAGGTCACGGTCACGAACTCGTCCAGTCAGGTCTCGAACGGCATCCAGTTCACGGTGCTGGCGGCGAAGCTCATCCCCGTCACCTTCACCGTCTTCAACGCCAGCCCGACCCAGGTCGGCGACTACATCTTCCTGACCGGCAACACCGTGGAGCTGAGCAACTGGTCTACGACGTGGGACGGCGCGGTGGGGCCGATGCTCACGCCCAACTACCCGAACTGGTTCCTGACCGCCAGCGTCCCGGCCGGCCAGAACATCCAGTTCAAGTTCATCAAGATCGCCGCGGGCGGCGCCGTCACCTGGGAGGCCGGCCCCAACCATACTTACACCGTGCCCACCTCGGGCACGGGCTTCGTCAACGTCAACTGGCAGTATTGACGGAACACAGTAGGCAGTTGGCAGCAGGCAGATGGCAGTACGCTCCGCGCCATGGACGTTGAGATATTAAATCGGAATTCTCGACAGCGGCGCTCTCAACTGCCATCTGCCATCTGCCTACCGCCTACTACTCCTTTCATCTCTGGGGACGACGATGTTAATGACTCTCGCACGGGGGGCGCTCGCGTGGACGTTTGTGTTGCATCTGGCCGCCGCGTTCGGCGCGGGGCAGGCGCAGGCTCCGGCTAAAGCGGAAGGGAAGAAGGCGGCGGCGCTCAGTGATTACGCGGGGCGGTACGAGTTGGAGGTCGGGCTCATCCCCGTCTCCACGCTCGACGTGGCGGCGGCGGGCGGTGAGTTGTGGGTGAAGCCCTCGAACGTGAAGCGGCGGCGGCTCGCGCGAAAAGGCCGGGACGCGTTCACGGACGAGGTGGCGGGCACGCCCGTCAGGTTCGGCCGCGACGACGAGGGGCGCGTGACGACGCTCACCTTCCTCTACGAGGGCGAGCCCTACACGGCGCGCCGCGTCGAGCTGCCCCCGCCGAGCGTGAAGGGCAACACGACCTTCACGCTCAAGGGCTACGCCGAGGCGTCCGTCGTCGTCCTCACGGGCACCTTCAACAACTGGCACCAGTCGCAGCTCCTCTTCGCACGTGAAGAGGGCGGCTGGGTCTGCCGCGTAGACCTCGACCCGGGCGTCTACCAGTACAAGTTCGTCGTGGACGGCGACTGGCTCCTCGACCCCTCCAACCCCGACACCGCCGAGGACGAGGCCGGGAACGTCAATAACGTGATCGAAG
>DAIRFV010000118.1:0-14851 GCA_036794905.1 Pyrinomonadaceae bacterium
TCCCCATGTCCTTGGCCGAGACGTTGACGATGCCGTTGGCGTCGATGTCGAACGTCACCTCGACCTGCGGCATGCCGCGCGGGGCGGGCGGAATCCCGACGAGGTGGAACTTACCCAACGTGCGGTTGTCGCCCGCCATCGGGCGCTCGCCCTGGAGGACGTGCACCTCGACCGAAGTCTGGTTGTCCGACGCCGTCGAGAAGATTTCCGACTTGCGCGTCGGGATGGTCGTGTTGCGCGGGATGAGGATCGTGTTCACCCCGCCCAGCGTCTCGATGCCCAGGCTCAGCGGCGTCACGTCGAGCAGGAGGATGTCCGTCTTCTCGCCCGAGAGCACGCCCGCCTGCACGGCCGCGCCGACGGCGACGACCTCGTCCGGGTTGACCGTCTTGTTCGGCTCCTTGCCGAAGATGTTCTTGACGATCTCCTGCACCTTCGGGATGCGGGTCGAGCCGCCGACCAGGACGACCTCGTCGATCTTCTGCGCGTCGAGCCCGGCGTCCTTAATCGCCTGCTCGACGGGCTGCATCAGGCGCTTGAGGATGGGGTCGATCAACTGCTCGAAGCGCGAGCGCGTCAGCTTCATCACGAGGTGCTTCGGCCCCGAGGCGTCGGCCGTGATGAAGGGCAGGTTGATCTCGGACTCCATCGTCGAGGAGAGCTCGATCTTCGCCTTCTCGGCCGCCTCCTTCAGACGCTGGAGCGCCATCTTGTCGTTCGAGAGTTCGATGCCCTGGTCTTTCTTGAACTCCTCGATGATCCACTTAATCAGCGCCTCGTCGATGTCGTCGCCGCCGAGGTGCGTGTCGCCGTTCGTGGACTTCACTTCGACGACGCCCTCGCCCACTTCGAGGATCGAGATGTCGAAGGTGCCGCCGCCGAAGTCGAAGACCGCGATGGTCTCGTCCTTCTTCTTGTCGAGCCCGTAGGCGAGCGCCGCGGCGGTCGGCTCGTTGACGATGCGCATCACTTCGAGGCCGGCGATGCGGCCCGCGTCCTTCGTCGCCTGCCGCTGCGAGTCGTTGAAGTAGGCCGGCACCGTGATGACCGCCTTCTCGACCTTCTGGCCGAGGTAGTCTTCCGCCGCCTGCTTCAACTTCTGGAGCACCATCGCCGAAATCTCGGGCGGCGACCACTCTTTGCCGCCCGCGGTGATCCGCACGTCGCCGCCCGCGGCCTGCACGCCGTAGGGCACCTGCTTCTTCTCCTCCGAGACCTCGTCGAAGCGCCGCCCCATGAAGCGCTTGATCGAGTAGACGGTGTTCTCGGGGTTGGTGACGGCCTGGCGCTTGGCGACCTGACCGACCAGGCGGTTGCCGTCCTTGGTGAAGGCCACGACGGAGGGGGTCGTCCGGCCGCCCTCTGAGTTGGTGATGACAGTCGGCTCGCCGCCTTCCATCACGGCCACGACGGAGTTGGTCGTGCCCAAATCGATACCGATAATCTTGCTCATTTTTCTGCCTCTCCCGATTTTCTAGCCGCGCGAGCCCCCCGCCGGGCTCCCGGCCGCGTGCCGCCGCTTCGATTGCCTGCCGTGACCCTTTGCTCCCTGCCGGGGGCTCAAAACTTCAGCCTCGCGGGCGCGCCGGCGACCTTGAATGCGCCGCTAATATAATATGTGAGCCCCTTCCTGTCAACTTTTAGTAGCATTTCTCCCTAACCGGGTTGCCCGGCGCAAACCGTTGCAGGATAACGGATTAGCTGAATCAGCCCGCCGACTCGCGCTGCTGACGGTCTTCGTTCAGCAGTTTGGAAGTCCAGAAGACGTAGTGTATGCCGGAGATGACGGCGAAGGAGAAGACGGTCGTGTAGACGGTCGGCAGATACCCGCGCAGCGGCGGGAAACTGGCGGCGATGAGGACGAGGACGACCCCCACGATCTGGACGGTCGTGTTGGCCTTGCCCAGCCAGGAGGGTTTAAAACCGCGGAAACCCGTGACGACGTTGATGGTCGCCGCGCCGACGACGATGAAGACGTCGCGGCTGATGACGGCCGCCGTCACCCAGAAGGGGACGGGCAGGTGGCGCGGGTGCGGCTGGACGAGCGCCTCCGGGGCCATGATCGAGGGCATCGAGAGGGTGATGAACGAGGTGACGAGGAGGAGTTTGTCGGCGATGGGGTCGAGAATCTGCCCGAGCGGCGAGTACTGGTTGAACTTGCGCGCGAAAAGCCCGTCGAGCCCGTCGGTCACGCCCGCGACGACGAAGACGGCCAGCGCCCACCCGAACCTCTGGTAGTAGAGCGCGCCCACGAAGACCGGGATGAGCGCCATCCGTATGACGGTCAGGATGTTCGGGACGGTGATGACTTTCGAGGCCATAGAAAAAGGACTGGGGACTGAGGACTGAGGACTGAGTGAAGAACGAGCCAACACTCAGCCCTCAGCCCTCAGTCCCCAGTCCTTGTTATTCCGCGCGGCGCAGCGTCAGCAGAGAGACTTCGGGCAGGCAGCCGTAGCGGACGGGCAGGACGACCGTCCCGAGGCCGCGCGTGACGTAAATCTGCGTCTCGCCGCGGCGGCCCAGTCCCCGCAGGATGCGTCGGCGCACGCGCCCGGAGGCCGAGCGCTCGGAGCGCCAGGTGACCTGCCCGCCGTGCGTGTGCCCCGAGAGCACGAGGTCGACGCCGGCGCGGGCGGCGCGGCGCAGGATGACGGGGTTGTGCGCCAGCAGCAGTTTCATCTCGTCGGCGGAGGAGCCGGCGAGCGACAGCGGCAGGTCTTCGAGGCCGACCATCGTGTCCTGCACGCCCGCGAGCCAGAAGGAGGCGCCGCGGTCTTCGAAGCGGAGCCCCTCGTTGTTGAGCACGCGGATGCCCGCGAGCGTGAAGAGGTCTGTGACGAGGTCTGCGTCAACCCAGTTGTCGTGGTTGCCGAGGCAGGCGTAGACGCCGCGCCGCGCCTTCAGTTTCCCGAGCATCTCGGCGCAGGGCTGGACGTACTCGCGCTCGTGCGAGACGTAATCGCCGGTCAGGGCGATGATGTCGGGCTGGAGACTGTTGGCGACCTCGACGGCGCGCTCGACCTGCTCGCGGCCGGTGAAAGGGCTGTGGTGGATGTCCGAGAGGTGGACGATTCGGAGTCCGTCCATCTCGCGCGGCAGGCGCTTGAGTCCGACGGCGTGGCGCTCGACGGTGAGTTGGTACGGCTCCGCGAAGGCCGCGCGCGCAATCTGAGCCAGCCCGGAAGCGATTGTGCGAAGGGGGGTCGTGCGCCCAGCGCCGGCGACACGTCGCCGCTCTCTCCAGTTGGTGATTGTTGCCATCTTCGTCTTTTCGATTTGAGGGGTGCCTGAAAACTCTCGCCGGGTTGTCAATTCCCTTCCCCCCGGCCCGCTTTTCAAAGCCCGCGAATTATATGAATCCGGGCACCCGGACGCAAGGGGGGAAAACGGTAGGCAGGTGGCAGTCGGCAGTGGGCAGTTAAAAACATCCGGAATGCAATAGGTTCGCAATCTCGTAGACAGTAAGCAGCCGCCCCCACTGAACTGATGTTGAAAGTTTAAGCTGGAGGTTTCGACAGCAAAGCTTTCAACCGCCGACTGCCGTCTGCCATCTGCCTGCTATTTCAGGGGCCAGAAGTATGGGACGAGGAGCATGACGACGGCGAAGACGGCTATCGTCAGAATGGAGCCGACCTTGACGAAGTCGAGAAAACGGTAGCGGCCCGGCGTGTAGATGAGCACGCAGGCCGGCTCCAGCGGCGTGAGGAACGAGCAGGAGGCGGCGTAGGTGACGGCGAGGGCGAAGGTGCGCGGGTTCAGCCCGAGCGCGAGCGCCGTCTTGACGGCGATGGGGAGGACGACGAGCGCGGCCGCCTGGTTCGACATCGGCTGCGTCAGGGCCACCGTCAGCGCGAAGAAGCCGGCGAGGACGGCGAGGCCGCCGTAGGACTGGAAGTTGTTGACGATGATGTCGGCGAGGTACTGGTCGGCCCTGGTCTTCTCCATCGCCGTGCCGAAGCTGATCATGCCCGCGATGAGGACGATCAGGCGCCAGTCGATGAGGTTGTAGACCTCGCTCAGGTGCAGGGCGCGCGAGGCGAGCAGGATGAGCACGCCGAAGAGCACCGCGACGGCGAGCGGCACCTGCGGCAGGTGCAGGACGGAGAAGAAGAGGAAGACGGCGAAGGCCCCGACCGCCCACCAGCGCTTGCCCGCGCGCTCGCGCTCGCCCTTCAAAGCCTCTTCGAGCAGCAGGACGTGGCCGTCCGCGGTCAGGCGCTCGACGCCCTCCTTCGTCCCCTGCACGAGCAGCACGTCGCCGAAGCGGAGCGTGACGGTCGAGAGTTTCGTCAGCAGCGCCATCCCGTGGCGGTTGATGGCGAGCACCGTCATGTCGTAGCGGTCGCGGAAGTTCAGACTGCGGAGCGTCCGGTTCGTCATCTCCGAGCCGCGCAGGATCATCACCTCGAAGAGTTCCACGTCGCCCGCTTCGAGGTCGTGCGACTGGAGCTCGAAGTCGGAGCGGATCTCGATGCCGGCCTCCTCCTTGACGCGCAGGATGTCGTCCATCCGCCCCTGCACGAGCAGCAGGTCGCCCTCCTGCAAGACCTCCTCGCCGCGCGGCGGCAGGCGCCCCTGCGTCCCGCGGATGATGCCGATGACGGTGAGGTCGAGCATCTCCGAAAGATTCCCCTCCTCCAAAGTCTTCCCCGCGAGCGGCGAGCCTTTGACGACGACGACCTCCGAGATGTACTGGCGCATCCCGTACTGTTCGACCAGCGAGTCGGCCGCGCCGCGCGCGGGCAGGAGCCTGAGGCCGAGGAGCAGCATGTAGATCATGCCGACGACGACGATGGCGATGCCCACCGGCGTCAGCTCGAACATCGTGAAGGGCGCGAGCAGCTCCGGGCTCACCTGGAAGCGCTGGAGCAGTTCCTGACTCTGCCCGAGCTTGGCGAGCGCGCCCGAGACGGCGAGGTTCGTCGAGGTGCCGATGAGCGTGCAGGTGCCGCCGAGGATGGCGCCGAAGGCCAAAGGCATCAGGAGTTTCGACGGCTGGACGCGCGCCCGCTGCGCGATCCCGAGGACGACGGGGACGAACATCGCCGTCGTCGTCGTGTTCTTCATCACCGAGGCGCAGCCCGCGGCCGTGAACATGACGAGGGTGGTGAGCTTGAACTCGTTGCCGCCCGCGATGCGGTGCAGGCGGCGGCCGACGAGGTCTACGACGCCCGTCTTCACCAGGCCCCCGGTCAGGACGAAGAGGCCGGCGATGGTGATGACGATGTCGTTGCCGAAGCCCGCGAACGCCTCCGAGACGTTGAGCGTCCCCGTCAGCACCAGCCCGATGACGAGGAGGATGGTGACGACGTCAATCGGAATCTTCTCGGTCGCGAAGAGCACGAGCGCGACGACGAGGAGGACGAGGACGGTGGCGATGGGCTGGGTCATGGTGCTCTTCTGCTATAATCCGGCGGCAGCCTGACAACTTACCGAAACTGTGGTTTCCGCTTCGCGCTTGGGCGCAATTCTATAGTGCGCGGCGCCGAACTTTGCAAGGGGGCGTGACCGAAATGGGCGTGAAGACGGTGCTGGTAATCGAGGATCAGGAAGACCTCGCGGCTCTCTACGACCAGGCGCTCACGAAGGAGGGCTACAGGGTCTCGAAGGCTTACACGGGCGAGGAGGGCGTCGCGCTCTTCGAGGACGACGGCGCGGACGCCGTCGTCCTCGACATGACGCTCCCCGAGATGCACGGCCTCCAGGCGCTCCAGGCGATCCGCGGCATGAACGCCAACGTCCCCGTCATCGTCGTCACGGGCGAGACGGCCGAAGAGACCCGCCGCCAGTGCGAGCGCCTCGGCGTGCAGCAGTACCTCACGAAGCCCGCCGACTACCGCGACATCATGGACGCGCTCGGCCGCGCGCTCTCCGACCCGAAGACCACCACCGAGGAGTACCAGGTCGTCACCCTCCGCCTCCCCACGCGCATCGTCCGCTGCCTGATGGGCCTCGACGAGAACATCGAGCGCGCCGTCGAGCTGATCTGCGAGGAGAAGTTCAAGAGTTAAGGTTGAAGGACGCAGCCGGCCGCCCCCCTCCGGCGGCCAGCTGCGTCCTTCCTTAAATAACTTCCGTTTACTCGAACAGCTTCCGCTCGACGCCGGCCGCGGCCCTCTTCGTCGAGCCCTTCGCGGACTTCTGCTGAGAAGGGTGTTGCGCGAGGTGTTCGGCGTTGAGGCCGAGTTCGCGGAGCAGGACGGCGAACTTCTTCGCGCCGTGCATGGTGATGATTCGCTGCGCGCCCGACTCGCGCGCGAGGCGGACGAGGTCGTCGTAGTCGGCGTGGTCGGAGAGCGGCAGGACGAGGTCTACGTCCTTGTACATGTAGGGCGCGCTCTTCGACACGGCCCACCCCGTCAGCATGATGAGGTAGCGGCGCGGGATGTTGAGGATCATCGGCTGGCGGCGGCTGCCCGGCGGGGTGATGAGCACGCGCCCCCCGACGTTCCCGCGCTCGTAGCGCTCGTAACTCCCCGAGAACTCCACGCCGCACTCGCGGTAAATCTCCGAGACGTTGTAGACCGACCCGTGCAGGCTGACGCGGTAGCCGCGCCTCAAGAGAAGCTCCAGAGCCTCCTGGCTCTTCCCCAACGCGTAAGCCAGAACCACGGGCACGGCGTCGCCCGAGAGCGCGCGGTCGCAGGCGGCGTAGAGGCGGTCGTAGGTCGCCACGTCGGGCGGGAAGCGGTACTGCGGGTCGCCGAAGGTGGACTCCATGACGAGCGTGTCGCAGGGGACGACGACCGCCTGCTCGGCCGCGACGTTGGGCCGGAGCTTGATGTCGCCCGTGTAGACGAGCCGCTCGCCGTCGGCCTCGACGAGTATCTGCGCCGAGCCGAGGCAGTGGCCGGCCGGGTACATCGTCAGGGCGTAGCGGCCGTAGTCGCGCCGCTCGCCGTAGCGCAGCGCCTCGACCTCGGCCTCGCCGCGGCGGTGGCGGAAGAGTCGCGCCGTCTCGGGCGTGGCGACGATGGCGCGGTGCTCGGCGATGTGGTCGGAATGCGCGTGCGAGATGACGCAGCGCTCGCGCGGGCCGTCGGCGTCGAACCAAAGGTCGAGGTCGGGCAGGTAGAGCCCGTCTCTGTACTCGACTCTGAGCAAAACTTCACCCCTTGTCCAAGTGGCGCGCGCCCCGAGCCTTGCCGCGCGCGCCGTGGTCGTTTATTTTCGGGAGCGGTCTCTTCGAGGATTATAACCGAATGGCAGAAGAACTCCCGAAGCAGGAGGTGAGGCGGCGCTGGGACTGGCTGCGCCGGCTGGCGGCGGCGCGCCGGCTGTTGCGCGCCGAGACCATCTTCCTCACGGGGCTGGCGGCCTTCGCCGTGCTCGCGGTGCTGGCGAAGGCCAACGCCTACTTCTCCTGGGACGAGCGCGTCGCCGACCGTGTCCAGTCCTTCTCGCCGCCCGGCATGGAAGGGTTCATGCGCGCCGTGTCGTTCCTCGGCGACGGCGTCACGTCGTGGATCATCGTCGGCCTGGCGCTCCTCTTCTTCTTCGTGCGCGGCCGGCGGTCGGAAGCGTTCGGGCTGCTGCTGTGCGCGGCCGGCGGGCCGACGATCAACCGCCTGATGAAGTACGTCATCGGGCGGCCGCGCCCGACGCTGGAGCACGTCCGCGTGAGCGGCGAGTGGGCGCACGAGAGCTTCCCGTCGGGGCACGTCGTCTTCTACGTCTGCTTCTTCGGCTTCCTCTTCTTCGTCGCCTTCGCGCTGCTGCCGAAGGGCTCGACGGCGCGGCGGGTGGCGTGCGCCCTGGCGGCGCTGCCCGTCCTGCTCGTCGGCCTCTCGCGCGTCTACCTCGGCGCGCACTGGCCGAGCGACGTGCTCGGCGCCTACCTCCTCAGCGGGATGTGGCTCGCCCTCTCGCTCGACGCCTACCGGCGCTGGAAGCGCCGCGCCACCTTCCACCCCGAAGAGGAGAAGGTGATGGGTGATGGGTGATGGGTGATGGGTGATGGGTAAAGAGCAGAAGACTCGTGTCTTCACCCAAAACCCAACACCCAGCACCCATCACCCTTTTTAATCTTCTACTTCTTCGAGTAGACCTCGGCGGCGACGACGCCGTTGATGAGGATGTGCGTCTCGGGCTTGAAGAGGGCGCGGACGCGCCCCAGCTCTTCGCGGTTCTCGAAGTAGGTGCGGCCGCGTTGGAGGACGGCGTAAGTGGGGCCGGGCTCGCTCGTCACGTCGAACTGCGGGTCGGAGATGGTGCGGGAGCGCAGGTCCGCGCGGCCGAAGCGCGCGAGGTAGTGGCGGGCGACGCCCGGCGTCTCGTGCGCGACGGTCGCGCCCCGCGGCGCGTGGTCGGCGACATACTTGATGGCCTCGCGCAGGCCGTCGTCGTACAGTTCGTCGTGCGGGAAGTAGTAGCCGGCCGGTCGAGGCGCGAGCGCGTTCGTGTAGAGCGCGTAGTGCGGCGCCGCCGCGAACGCGCCCCAGGCCGGCACCCCGACGAAGAACGCGAGCGAGGCCGCGCCCGCACACGCCGCGAGCCCCGGGCGCCTCCCCTCCCCGGCCCTCAACATCCCCGCCAGCCGACTCGTCAGGGCCACCACGCCGACCGCCGCCGTCATATAGACGAACGGCATCAGAGAGAGCGTGTAGCGCAGCCACTTCGCGCCCATCAGCGAATACGGCACGAGCCAGAAGAAGAGCATGAAGAGGAGGAAGGCCGCGCCCGGCTCCTTACGTCTGCGCCAGAGCGCGACGAGCCCCGCGGCGGAGGCACAGAGGACGGGCAGCGGCGTCTTCGTCACGAGATAGAGCAGGTAGAAGTAGACGGGCGTCGCGCCGAACGGCGCCTTCGAGACGACGTTGTGGTAGAGCGTCTCGCCCATCAGGTAGCCGTGGTGCGTGAGCAACTGCTCGCTCGAATAGGCCGAGAGGTACGCCCACGTCCGCGGCAAAAGCACCGCCGGGTTCACCAGCAGGAACGCCGCCGCGACGACCAGGTAGAAGAGCGGGGGCGTGTTCCCGCGCGGCTCGCCCGCCGCGCGCCCGCGCACGCGGAAGAGGTGGTGGTAGAGCATGTTCAGCCCGAAGTAGTGCGGGAAGTACTTCGACGCGAACATCAGCCCCCACGAGACCGCGCTCAAAATGTAGTTCCTCCTTTTAGTCTCTGGCTCGAACCCGCTCGCCTGCTTCGCGCGGACGTAGAAGTAGAGCGCGAAGAGCATGAAGAAGACGAGCAGCGTGTCCTCCTTCGCCACGCGGTTGTAGGTGACGGCGCCGACGCCCGTCGCCCACAGCGCCGCGGCGACGAGCCCCGTGCGGGTACGGAAGAAGGCGGCCGTCAGAAGGAAGACGGGAAAGACGGTGAGCGTGCCGAAGAGGATGTTGGGGAGACGCACGGCCGCCTCGTCGCCGAGGTCGAGGCGGCGGAGGCGGTCGCCCTCCGGCGCGCGCGCGTTCCACGCGTCGGCCGCGCGCACGGAGACGAAGATGAGCGCCTTCATCAACATCGGGTGCTCGGCGTTCCCCGTGATGTCGCCGCGGCCGTAGGCGCGCACCGCCTCCAACTTATTAATCTCGTCCTCGGCCAGTCCCACCTGGCCGACGCCGCCCGCGCGCAGCGCGAACCCCGCACACGCCAGCACGACCAGCACGAGCAGGGCGTACCGCTCCAGACCTTCGGCCGGCCCGCGAACCCGCGCCGCCGTTAAAGCACGCGCCCCCTCGGAATCATGCTCGACCAGTCGTGACAAGCGGAACCTCTGCTCGGCGTCGGGAAGAAGTTACGTCTCGGTGACGGCGTCGGCGGGCGCCTTCTCGCCCAGGGCGGCGGCCTGCGCGCGCTCGGCCTCGGCGGCGACGGCGCGCAGGGAGAGGCCGCGCGCGAGGAGGAGCGCGACGCCGGCCGCCATCCAGAAGAGCATGCGCGCCTTGCGCACGATGGCGAGCGTGACGCCCGCCGCCATCCCGAAGGCGAGCACTTCGGCGAGGCGGCCCGTCCCCAGCTCGTCTATCCCGGCGCGCAAGGGTACGAACTTGAAGACGACCGTGATGACGCGGTTGACCGACTCGAAGAGGAAGGCCGGGAGCACGCCGGGGCGCGCGCCCGTTATGAGCCAGATGGTCAGGTAGCCCTCGGCCACGCCGAAGAGGTGGAACAGGCCCTCGCACAAAAATATGCCGGGGAAGCGCCGGCGGTTGCGCGAGTAGAAGCCGTAGATGCGCTCCTCGAACGCGCCCACGCGCGCGAGCCTGCGCTCCAAAGCCTTGCGCCCGAGCCCACGCGCCGCCGTCCAGCGCAGAGCGGCGCTGAAGAACCTCCACTCGCGCCTGACCGCGTAGAAGGCGAAGAGGACGAAACCGGCCGCGCCCGCGACGATGCCGTAGCTCGAATAGCGCAAGACCTTCGGCAGCGGGAAGGCGATGAGGAGGGCCGCCGCGCCGCTGAAGATGAAGAGCGCCACCGAGAGCATGTAGAAGATGTTCTCGACGGCGATGGCCGAGAAGGTGGCGGCGAAGGGGACGCCGCGGCGCGAGGCCATCGCGGCCTTGGTCGGCTCGCTCACGACGATGCCGAGCGGCACGACGTTGCCGGCGGCGTCGCCGATGAGGTACGCCTTGAAGGCTTCGACGAAGCCGAGCCGGTGCGGCTCCTCGAAGCAGAGCGTCCAGGCGCGCACGCGCACGGCGAACCGCAGCCCCGCGAGCACGATGATAGCCGTGAAGCCCCAGCCGATCTTCTCCGACAGGTTCTCCCAGACGACGGCCGGCCCCGCGCGCCAGACGAAGTACGCGAAGAGCGCGAGCCCCGCGAGCGCGAAGACGAGCCCCGCGGGCGCGAGCCTTCTTCCGCGCGCGCCCTCCGCTTTCGACTTCACTTCCATCACCTTCAAGCGTTACGCCCGCCGCCCCGCCCCCGGTCTCGCGCGGGCCACTGCAAGATACGCCAAAACCTCCCCGGCCCCAAACGCCGGGCAACACACGCTTACTAAAACCGTGCCACGCCGCGCGCGCGGCCTTTCGCAGTTCCGCGCGCCGGGCTCGGGCGTCCGACCCGCTGGATATTTCCTGCTGCGACGGATGAATGCTGCGCCCGCGCCCCGAAATATCTTTATAAAAAAAATAACCTTGCTCACCGCGGGCGCGTCTTATGGTAAGTTGGTAGTGTGAGCCCCCGGGGCGCACGATGGTCGAGAGCCCTTCTCACCCGTTCCGTCTTACCAAGGCTTTAACAAACTTAGCGACTGCTGCCGGAGTTTCGGTTTCCCTCCGAAGGTCGTTCGACAGGAGAACTTCCCAATTGAATAAGAGGTTCGCTGCCCGCCTCACGCTGGCCTGTGTCGTGGTCTGCCTAATCGCCGTGCTGGCCGCGGGCGCGCGCGCCTCCCGCGTCGCGTCCCCCGCGCGTGTCGCACCACACCCCGGCGTCGCGGCCGCGCCCGCCCCGGTCGCCCCCGCCGCCGCCGCACAGACATTCAACCTCGCGGACTTCGGCGCGGTCGGCAACGGCGTGACCGACGACGGGCCTGCGCTCCAGGCCGCGCTCGACGCGGTCGTCGCGGCGGGCGGCGGGACGCTCAACGTGCCCGCGGGGCGCTTCGCCATCGTCACGCCCGTCTCGGTGATCGTCCCGGCCGGGAGCCCGACCCCCGCGGTCGAAATCCGCGGCGTCGGGCCGGGGACGCCCATCGCCGGCCCGTTCGACGGCGGCGCCGCGCTCACGCGCGGGCTCGGCCTCGTCTCGGAGTTCGCGCCCAGGACGGGCACCGCGGCCGTCGCCATCCTGCTCTGGAACTTCCGCAGCCTCCTCGTCAAGGACATCGCCTTCGTCGGCTCGCCCGAGGCCTCGACCGACGCGCGCGTCACGCTCGCCATCGGCGACATCGACGAGGCCGTCATCCAGCACTGCGAGTTCTACGGGCTCATGAGCCTCGTGCCGGGCGGCTCCATCGTCCAGTCGATGCGCACGCACCTCACGATCCGCGAGACGGCTTTTTTGGGCTGCACGGCCAACAGCGGCCTCTACACGCCCGTCGTCCAGAACTGGGAGTGGAAGGGCATCGTGGTCGAGGACTCGATCTTCGCCGACTACGGGCAGCGCCCGGAACTCTACGGCAAGCTCGGGTACGGCGCGCCGATCTGCTGGGTCAACGTCGGCGACGCGCTTCCGCCGACGCCCGACTCGCCGCGGCGCGAAGTCATCCTGCGCCGCACCATGCTCGACGAAGGCGTCTGGCAGGGCATCACCGTCCAGCCCTCGCGCATCCAGAACCCGGTCGTCCCCATCGACCTCTTCTACGCCACCGGCCTCTTCGTCAACGTCTCGAACTTCTGGCAGACGGCGCACTACCTCTCCGACGTGCGCAAGGTGCTGGTCGAGGACGGGCTCTACGGATGGGCCGACCGCGCCGACTCGGCCGTCCACGTCCACGACGCCGAGGACGCCATCATCGACCGCATCGTCACGCAGAAGTCGGCCGCGCGCATTCGCGCCGACTACCTGACCCAGCGGCTCACCGTCATCGACTCCGTCTACGACGACCTCGCGTCGTCGGCGGCGCAGACCGTCGTCCTCAACCCGGCGACCGACGACGACGACCCCGTGCTCCACGTCCGCACGCGCTTCGAGTCGGCGCTCGGGCGCGAGCCCGACGCGGCGGCGCACTACTACTGGTCGCGCAGGCTCCTCGACTGCGGCTCGGACGCCTCCTGCCTCACGACGCAGCGCGCGGCGCTCGCGGCCTACCTCGCCACGAACCCGGCGGCGACGTTCGCCATCACGGGGCGCGCGGTTGACGACCTCGGGCAGACGCTCGCGGGCGTCCCCGTCACGCTCTCGGGCTCGCAGTCCGCGACGACGACCACCGGCGCCGACGGCTCGTACCGCTTCGGCCGCCTGCCGACCAGCGGCTCCTACACCGTCACGGCGGGCGGCAAACCCCAGTACACCTTCCCCGCGCCCGCGCAGACGGTCACGCTCCCCGCGGGCGACCAGACGCTCGACTTCAACGCGCTGCTCAGCCGCTACTCCATCGGCGGCCGGCTGACGGACGAGCGCGGCCGCGCCATCCTGGGGGCGACCGTGACGCTCTCGGGCGCGCAGACCGGCACGGCCACCACGGACTCGAACGGCAACTACACGCTCCCGAACCTCGCCTTCGGCCGCAACTTCACCGTCGCGGTGTCGAGCGCGCGCCACACGTTCAACGCCCCTTCGCAGTCCTTCACGAACCTCGACGGGGACAAGACGGCCAACTTCGTCGGCACTTCGCTCTTCCACACCGTCGCGGGGCGCGTGCTCGACACGAGCAACAACCCCGTGGCCGGGGTCGCGCTCGCGCTCACGGGCTCGAAGACCGGCGCGGCCACGACCGACGCGCAGGGCAACTTCCTCTTCGCAGACCTGCCGCGCGGCGGCAGCTACGCGGTCACGCCCGGCAAACTCGTCGGCTACACTTACAACCCCGCCGCGAGGAATTTCGGCAACCTGACGAGCGACGCCGTCACCACCATCGTCGCCGTCCCGACCAACTGCAAACTCTCCGGGCGCGTCACCGCCGCGGGCGGCGCGGGGCTCTCGGGCGTGCTGCTCACGCTCGCGGGCTCGAAGCTGGCCACGGCGACGACCGACGCGAGCGGCGCGTACTCCTTCGACGCCCCCATCCACGGCGACTACGCGGTCGCGCCCTCGAAGACGCACTACACGTTCGACCGCCCCAACGCGACCTTCACCGGCGTCGCCTCCGACCAGACGGCCGACTTCGTCGCGACCGTCAACCGACACCGCATCAGCGGCAGCGTCAAGCGGCCGGCGGGCGCCGCGATGGCCGGCGTCACCGTCACGCTCTCGGGCGGGCAGGCGGGCACGACGACCACCGACGCGAACGGCCTCTACAGCTTCGCGAACCTGCCCGCGGGCGCCGCCTACACCGTCACGCCCTCAAGGCCCGGCTACGACCCGGCCCCCGCGTCGAGGAGTTTCACAGACCTCGGCGCAGACCAGTCGGCCGACTTCACCGTCACGCCCTCGAACGTCGCGCTCGCGGGGCGCGCCACCGCCGCGGGCGGCGCGGCGCTCGCCGGCGTCACCGTCACGCTCGCGGGCTCGCAGTCGGGCACGGCCACGACCGACGCGCAGGGCAACTACTCCTTCAACGTCACGTCCGAGGGCAGCTACACCGTCACGGCCGCGCTCAGGCACTACACGTTCGCGCCGCCGTCGCTGACCGTCAACGACCCGACCTCGGCGCAGACGGTCAACTTCGAAGGGGCGCTCAACCGGCACAAGCTCAGCGGGCGCGTCGTGGACAAGAACAACGCCGGACTCGCGGGCGTGGCCGTCGCGCTCACGGGCTCGCTGACGGTCAACGCGACCACGGACGCCCAGGGGTACTTCTCCCTGACGAACCTCCCGGCCGGCGGCAACTACACCGTCACGGCCTCGAAGGCGAACCACTCCTTCAGCCCCGGCAGCGTCCCCGCGGGCGACCTCGGCTCCGACCAGACGGTTAACTTCACGGGGACGCTCCTCGACTACGCCGTCAGCGGGCGCGTCACCTCGGGCGGCAGCGGCCTGACGGGCGTCACCGTCACGCTCGCGGGCTCGCAGTCGGGCACGGCCACGACCGACGCGCAGGGCAACTACTCCTTCACCGTGCCGGCCGAAGGGAGCTATACCGTCACGCCCGCGCTCAGGCACTACACGTTCGCGCAGGGCTCCGCGACCTTCGCGAACCTCGGCGGCAGCCAGACCGCCGACTTCGCCGCGACCATCAACCGGCACGACGTCTCCGGCCGCGTCGCCGACAAGAACAACGCGGGCGTCCCCGGCGCAGCCGTGACGCTCGCGGGCTCGCAGTCGGGCACGGCCACGACCGACGCGCAGGGCAACTACT
>DAIRFV010000118.1:14951-16581 GCA_036794905.1 Pyrinomonadaceae bacterium
ACGCTCGCGGGCTCGCAGTCGGGCACGGCCACGACCGACGCGCAGGGCAACTACTCGTTCGCGAGCCTTCCGGCCGGCGGCAACTACACCGTGACGCCCGCGCTCGCGCACCACACCTTCGCGCCCGCGTCGCGGAGCTTCGAAGACCTCTCGGCCGACGCGGGCGCGGCCTTCGCGGCGACGGCCGTCAGCCGCCTCATCTCGGGCCGCATCACCGAGAAGGGCGCGCCGCTCGCGGGCGTCGAGTTAGTCCTCGCGGGCGCGCAGGCCGGCAAGGCGACGACCGGCGCGGACGGCTCCTACTCGTTCACGGTGCCCGCGGGCGGCGACTACACGGTCACGCCCGCGAAGAAGAACTACGGCTTCGCGCCCGCGTCGGCGTCGTTCGGGGGGCTGGCCTCCGACGGGGTCGCCGACTTCGCCGCGACGCTCCAGACCGTCGTCGGCTTCGGGGCGACGAGCTACACGGTGACCGAGGGCGGCGCCGCCGTCACCTTCACGGTCACGCGCGAGGGCGACACCTCGACCGGGGCTTCGGTCGTCTACGAGGGGCACGGCGACACGGCGAAGCTCGGCTCGGACTTCGTCGCCTCCATCGGCCTCGTCACCTTCGCGCCGGGCGAGACGACGAAGACCTTCACGCTCTTCATCACGGACGACGCCTTCGTCGAGGGGGCGGAGCTGTTCATGCTCACGCTGACGCCGTTCGGCGGCGCAGTCGCGGGCGACGCGGGCGTCGCCTCGGTGACCATCAACGACAACGACACGGTCGCCTCGCCGGCCAACCCCATCGACGACGACCAGTTCTTCGTCCGCGAGCACTACCGCGACTTCTTCAGCCGCGAGGCGGACGCGCCGGGGCTCAAGTTCTGGACGGACGAGCTCGGGAAGTGCGGCGCGGACGCCGCCTGCCGCGAGGCGCGGCGCGTCAGCGTCTCGGCCGCCTTCTTCCTCTCGATTGAGTTCAGGGAGACGGGCTTCCTCGTCTACCGCCTCTACCGCGCCTCGTTCGGGCGCGTCCCCGTGCGCGTCGGCGAGTTCATGCTCGACTCGCGCGTGGTGGGCGACGGCGTCGTGGTCGGGGGCGAGGACTGGGAGGCGCGGCTCGCGGCGAACAGGCGCGCCTTCCTCGAAGAGTGGACGCAGCGCCCCGAGTTCGTGCAGCGCTTCGGCGGCTTCACCGACTGGTGGTTCGTCCAGACGCTCTACGACAACATGGGGGTGACGCTCAGCGAGGCGCGCCGCGAGGCGCTGCTGGCGCAACTCTCCGCGGGCGCCACGCGCGCCGAGGTGCTGGCCGAGATCATCGAGGACGAGCAGTTCGACAAGCAGGAGTTCGCCCCCGCCTTCGTCCTCATGCAGTACTTCGGCTACCTGCGCCGCAACCCCGGCGAAGCGCCCGACGCCGACCTGACCGGCTTCAACCACTGGCTCGGCAAGCTCAACGAGTTCGGCGGCGACTACGAGAAGGCCGAGCTGGTCAAAGCCTTCCTCTCCTCGGCGGAGTACCGCGGCCGTTTCGGGAACTGAGTGGAGAAGTAGACAGGAGACAGTAGTCAGTAGTCAGGAAGAAGACAAAGCGGCGCGCCCGGCCTGAAGGCTGAAGGCGCGCCGCCTCTCTTTCCTACTG
>DAIRFV010000397.1:0-4581 GCA_036794905.1 Pyrinomonadaceae bacterium
GTAAAGTCGAGGGGTCTGTCGATGGTTCGCCAACCCCGCGGGTCGAGGACTAAACGAATGACCTCAGTAAGCATAGCTCGATAAGTTAACGAGTTCTTACTCTCTGCACGATGACGCAATTTACGACGAGTGGCTGCGCCTCAAGCTCTCGACGGTAGAGGGCGCGCGGCTGCCGCCGGCCGCGCCGTTCAACGTCCGTCCCGGGGTGTGCTTGCCGAATCCTGTGAGTACGCTTTCCAGAACCGGCAGCATGTTTGTCAGGCGCCCGGCGCGAATCACCGTGTCCCAGAGAGGCTCGAACTTTTTCCAACCGCCGGCATAGGCGACGTGCCGCGCCGCACCGATTAAGTCCGGCTTCGTCGCCGCGCCTCGCATCACTGAGCGCCAACGATAGAACTCCTTGTAGGCCCTCCGGTAACCCTTCTCTAAAGCCCCGGGGGTCATGCGCGTCGGCCGGAAGACCGTGTGGCGGGTGTCATATAAATCCCAGTCCGTGTGCAGAATACGCCCGGCCTTCAGCATCCTCTCGTAGAGCGCGGTGCCCGGGTAAGGCGTCAGGATGTGAAAGGTCGCCGTCTCTATCCCCTGGCCGACCGCCCACTCGACCGTGCGCCCGAACACGGTCTCGTCGTCGCCGTCCATGCCGAAGACGAAACTCCCATTAACCATGACGCCGAGGTCGTGCAGGCGGCGGATGGCCGCGCCGTAATCCCTGTTCAGGTTATGGGGCTTTCGCTGCTCCCGTAGATTGTCGTGGCTCAGTGTTTCAAACCCGACGAAGAGACTGCGCAGCCCGCACGCCACGGCCTTCTCCAGGAGGCGCGGGCGCAGCACGGACTGCACTGTCCCCGCCGCCTGCCAGAGTCGGTTCATCCCGCGCATCCCGTCGAAGAGGGCTTCCGCGAAACGCGTGTCGCCGAACAGGTGATCGTCCAGGAAGTAGAGGTGACGCCCCGGAAGTCGCTCTATCTCCGCCAGGGCGTCGTCAACCTTCTGCGTGTAGAAACCCTTCCCGCCTTCGAAGAACGCCTCCTTGTAGCAGAAGTCGCAGGAGTGCGGGCAGCCCCTGGAGACGACTATCGAGTTCGGCACGAGATAGAGGCGGCGCTTAATCAAGTCGCGTCGAACCCTCGGCAGGCGCTCAAGCGTGCGCACACTTGAGCGATAAATCTTCTGCGGATGCCCCGCGCGATAATCGGCGAGGAAGGCGGGCCACGTGTCCTCTCCGGGGCCGAGAAAGATCGTATCGGCGTGTGCGGCCGCTTCTTCAGGCAGCGAGGTGACGTGCAGACCCCCGAGCACGACGTACGAGCCGCGGCGGCGGTAGTGGTCGGCCAGTTGGTAAGCGCGTCGGGCCGAAGTGATGTAAACCTGTATGACCACCAGATCGGGGCAGTCGTCCAGCTTAATCGCCTCCACGTGCTCGTCCTGGAGAGTTACTTCGACACCATCATCAAGGTATCCGGCCAAGGTGGCTAAACCCAGCGGCGGGAACAGTGAATACTTGACCGGTCGGAAGAAAGGGCTCTTGGCTTCGGTCAATGCCGGGAGAATCATCTTCACCTTCATCATCAAAGCGTTTCTCCCTTCCCGACTACTTGAGCCACGGGCAAAGCTCGCCTGCGAGGCGCAGCTCCGGAGTCTCGTTGAGGTTTATGTTGGTCGATAGTCGATGGCCGGAGATGTCACTGACCTTCACCGCGTCACCGCACCTTCGGCAGGACGCGCTCCCTTCCACCCTGCCGCATCAACACGGCAGTCGCCCGCCCGTCGGCGCCGAGCGTAAACGTCAGGGTGATCGGAGTGTCCGTGGCGGAGTACGTCGCGCCCGAGACGTGAACCAGGGCGCGCTGCTCGCCGCCCGGCGGCTGGCCGTGGAGCCGGCCGTCCTGGAGCGTGATGGCGAGGGTGCGCCCGGGGGCCAGCTCGTACTCGCCCGTGAGCCCCTCCGGCCGCGGCGCGGGGGAGGTAGGGGCGGCTGAAGCGGCGGCCGTTTCCTTCGTCACCGGCGCGGCCGACGTCTCGCGTGCGGTGGTGCGGTCGCCCAGCCGCGTAAAGCTGATGTTGCGCACGACCGGGTTGCCGTAGTCGAAGCCGGTGACCTTGCCGCCCGCGTCGCGGCGGAAGCGCACGAACATCATCCGGAGCATGTACGTGTCGCGCTCGACGGGCGTAAGCTCCATCGACCGCTCCGACGCGCCCTCGATGCGCATCGTGATCGCGTTCGTGCCCGGAATGATCTCGTACAAGGCCCCGAGCTCCTTGCTCTCGTACCGGCCCTCGACGGACTGCAGGTCGGCCGCGGTCGGCGTGAAGGGCTGCGCGCGGCGATAGCGCGTGGTCTGCCCTTCCATCGACTTGAACTCGAGCTGGTCGTTCGACAGGAAGGTCATCTCGAACTCGTCCTGCGAGCGGAAGAAAATGTCTGCGCGCGGGGGGCGGAAGCGCTCCTGCGACACCGCAACGAGCGGCGGGCCGTTGGCGATGCGGAGCCTGCCTTCCTGCACCAGCAGCCGCATCGGCTCGCCGGTGCGCTCGTTGAAGAACAACCCCGCCCTGCCGCCGACATCGACGCCCGGCGCGTTGGCCGTGTTCGCGGCCTGCGCCCGCGCCGCCGCCGGAACCGGGGGGAGGTACAGGTCGGAGACGCGGCCCGCGAGCGCCGTGGCCGACACCGGGTCGAAGTTGCAGGCGACGGCGACCGACAGGCCGTGCTCCGGAACGCGACCCATCCAGGTGCTGAATCCGGCCGCGCCGCCGGAATGCGACACCACGAGGCCGCCGGGCGTCTGATCGACGATCAGCCCTCGCGCGTACTTGAGCTTCCTCCCGTTGTTCAGCCTCGCCTGCTCTTGAAGCTTTGCGGTGACGAACTTGCCGAGCTTTCCGCTGGTCAGTGCATCGTTCCAGATGAGGAGGTCGCCTACCGTGCTGACGATGGCACCGCCGCCGCGGTTGTTGCCGAGCCGCATGTAGGGCTTCCAGCCGGCGCCGTCCTTCTGGTAGCCGAGGGCGGCGTTCGCGCCGGCTTGCAGGATGTCGGGCACGTACGCGCTCGACTTCATCCCGAGCGGCTCGAACAGGCGCTTGCGCGCGAACTCGGCGAACGACATCCCGCTCACCCGCGCCACGATCTCCTTCGCCAGCTCGAAGCCGCTGCTTGAGTAAGACCATTCCTCGCCGGGCGCGAAGTTGAGACCGCGCTGGCGCAGGATCAGGGTCACGACGTCGGTCCCCTCCGGCGCCAGCGGCAGCATCCCTGTCCAGTCGCGGATGCCGCCGGTATGGGTGAGCAGGTGATTCACCGTGACCTTGTGGCCGTAATCCGGCAGTTGGGGCAGATGTTTGCGAATGTCGTCGGAGAGCGAGAGGCGCCCGTCCTCGGCGAGGAGGAGCACGGCCGCGGCGGTGAACTGCTTCTGCGTCGAGCCGATGTCGAAGAGCGAATTCTGGGTCAACGGAAGCTTGCGCTCGACGTGGGCCAGGCCGTACGCACGGTTGACCACTACCTTGCCGTTCTGCGAGACGGCGGCGGCGCAGCCCGGGGTCTCGGCGGTGGCGAAGCCGAAGACCTTGTCCACCTCGCCGGTCTTGTCCTGCGCGTAAGCCGGCGTGCCGACGAGTAAGGCTGCGACCACGAACGACACTAGTCTGAACATACGGAATCCTCCCTTTGAAGCGCGGGGAAATCCCCCGACGGGATTGGCGCGCATGTGCACGTCCCTCGGCGTCTGCGCGCCGTTCGGGTCGGTCACGGCCATGACGCGAATATGTAATCCCATCAAAAAATACGGGTCATGTGAAAAGCGCTTTGCAAGATAAAGCAAAATTGAAGACTAAAGTCAAGCGGGTGGCTCTGTCGCAGCAATGGCCCAACGAAACGGAAATCCGCACCAGACCCTACAGCTTCGGCTTCACCCTTGACAACAGTCCCGGCACAGTCATATCGTTCCCGCGTCCAGTTTGCCCAATTAGCCTCACCTCTGCATGCCGGTCCAGCGGAGGAAAACTGATTCAGCGAAACGTATCCTGCCTCGGCGACGAGTGTGCAGACCTTTAGCCGCGCTCGCCGAGGCGGCCCGCACGTTACATCATTCCCATTTCTGATTGAGAGTCCGGTCTATGCTGCCCTCCGCGGGCGCTTCGCGACCGTCGAATGGAGGGACGGCCGCCGCCTCCGGGCCGCGTGCGTCGCCGACAGCCGCCCCAGTCCGTGGGGCCGGACACGCCCCGCCCTCTCGCCGACCGCTTTGAAGTTTGTTGCGAGTACTCCCCGCTCGGCGTCGAGTTGACGCCGAGTAACTTTTTGAAGCCCGGAAGGTAAGAGCTTAATGTTGAAGGACGCAAAGAATATCGCCGAGCTTTCACCTGCGGAGCGCGCGGCACTGATGATGCGTCTGAAAGAGAAGAAGGCGGACGAGCGCGCGGGCGTGCCCGCCATTCCGCGGCGGGACGAGGCGGCGCACCACCCGCTCTCCTTCGCGCAGCAGCGCCTCTGGTTCCTCGAACAGTTAGAGCCGAACGGCCCCTACAAAGTGCCCGCCGCCTTCCGCCTGCGCGGACGACTCGACCTGGAAGCGC
>DAIRFV010000398.1:0-4570 GCA_036794905.1 Pyrinomonadaceae bacterium
AAGGAGGGGAAGTGAGCGGTTGAGATGGGGGACGGACTTCTGTTAGAGATTGCCGCGAGGAGGAGAGATGACGACCAGCGTGACTGAAAATCAAAGCGGGGGGCGCCTGGCCGACCCGGAAGGGCTGCGGCGCGTGGTGTCTGAGGTCGTCGGGGCCGTCCCCGTCTTCGACATGCACACGCACCTCTACGCGCCCGAGTTCGGCGACCTGGGGCTGTGGGGGATAGACGAGCTGCTGACCTACCACTACCTCGTCGCGGAGACCTTCCGCTCCGCCGACGTGACTTACGAAGAGTTCTGGCGGATGAGTAAGCCCGCGCAGGCCGACCTCGTCTGGCGGACTCTGTTCGTCGAGCGCGCGCCGGTCTCGGAGGCGGCGCGCGGCGTCGTCACGGTGCTCGACGCCTTCGGGCTCGACACCTCGGCGGCCGACTTGAGTGAGGCGCGCGACTTCTTCCGCGGGCAAGACCCGGCCGAACACCTCGGGCGCGTGCTCGGGCTGGCGGGCGTGAGCGACGTGGTGATGACCAACGACCCTTTCGACGGGCAGGAGGCGCGCGTCTGGGAGGGCGGCGCGGCGACGGACGAACGGTTCCACGCGGCGCTGCGGATGGACGGCCTGCTCAACGACTGGGCGGGCACGGCGTCGGCGCTCGCGGCGCGCGGCTACGGGGTTGACGAGGGGCTGTCGGGCCGGACGGCCGCCGAGGTGCGGCGCTTCCTCGACGTGTGGGTAGAACGCATGCGGCCGCTCTACATGGCGGTGTCGCTGCCCGACGATTTTAATTACCCGGCGGAGGACGCGCGCGGCACACTGATACGAGATGTCGTCATCCCGACGGCCGTTTCCCACGGGCTCGCGTTCGCGCTGATGGTCGGGGTGCGGCGCGGCGTGAACCCGGCGCTGCGGGCGGCGGGCGACGGCGTGGGGCGCGGGCGCGTCGATGCGGTCGAGCGGCTGTGCGCGGAGAACCCGGGGGTGCGTTTCCTCTCGACGTTCCTCTCGCGCGAGAACCAGCACGAGCTGTGCGTGTCGGCGCGGAAGTTCTCGAACCTGATGCCGTTCGGCTGCTGGTGGTTCCTCAACAACCCCTCGATCATCAAAGAGATTACGGCGGAGAGAATCGAGCTGCTGGGCACTTCGTTCGTGGCGCAGCACTCGGACGCGCGCATCCTCGAACAGTTGATCTACAAGTGGCGGCACTCGCGCCGCGTCGTCGCCGAGGCGCTCGCCGAGAGTTACGGGCGGCTGCTCGAAAGCGGGCGCGGGGTGACGCGCGTGGAGATAGAGCGCGACTGCGTGCGCCTGTTCGACCAGAACTTCCGCCGCTGGGTCAGCCACGCCCCACGAGCCGAGCCAAGGAGCAACTGATGAGAAAGTTCGTCGGCCCCTTCATCCTGCTACTCGCCTGTTCGTTCGTCCCGACCCGGGCGCGACAGGCGGACGCGCCCGAGTGGGAGAACCCGCGCGTCTTCAGCGTCAACGAGGAGCCCGCGCACGCGACCTTCGTCCCCTACCCGGACGAAACGTCGGCGCGGCGCGGCGTGTTGGCGTTCGCGCCGGGCGCGCCGCCCGCCCCCGGCTCGCCGTTCGTGCGCTCGCTCAACGGCCGTTGGAAGTTCCACTGGGTGAAGGAGCCTTCCGCCAGGCCGGTCGATTTCTACAAACCGGAGTTCGACGTGTCCGGGTGGAAGGAGATACGCGTCCCCGCGAACTGGGAGTTCGAGGGTTACGGGACGCCCATCTTCCTCAACATCGTCTACCCCTTCAAACGCGACGCGCCGAAGGTGATGGGCGAGCCGCCGAAGGACTGGACGACGTTCGAAGAGCGCAACCCCGTCGGCTCCTACCGCCGCGCCTTCAACGTCCCGGCGAACTGGGCGGGCCGAGAGACGTTCCTCGTGCTGCGCGGCGTCAACTCGGCCTGCTACGTCTGGGTCAACGGGCAGAAGGTCGGCTACAGCGAGGACAGCCGCCTGCCCGCCGAGTTCAACATCACGAAGTTCGTCCGGCCGGGCGAGAACACGCTGGCCGTCGAGGTCTACCGCTTCTCGGACGGGAGCTACATCGAGGACCAGGACTTCTGGCGCCTCTCGGGCATCTTCCGCGACGTGGAGCTGGTCTCGCGCGCGCCCGTCCACGTCCGCGACTTCTACGCGCGCACGCACCTCGACGCGCGGTACGCGGACGCGCGCCTCGCCGTCAACGCGAAGGTGCGCAACGCGCGCTCGTCCGCCGAGAAGTTCACGATTCAGGCGAAGCTCTTCGACGCGCGCGGCCGGGTGGTCGGCGCGCCGTTCGAGGGCGTCGGCACGGCGCCCGCGGGCGGCGAAGTCTCAATCGATTTGTCGCGGGCGGTGACGAACCCCCTGAAGTGGTCGGCCGAGGAGCCGAACCTCTACACGCTCGTGCTGACGCTGAAAGACGCGCGGGGCCGCGTGCTCGAATCCGTCCCGTGGCGGCTCGGCTTCCGCACCTCGGAGATTAAGGGCGGGCAGATTCTCGTCAACGGCCGGCCCGTCATGATCAAGGGCGTCAACCGCCACGAGCACGACCCGGACCTCGGGCAGGTGACGACGCGCGAGATGATGTTGGAAGACATCCTCCTGATGAAGCGCTACAACATCAACGCCGTGCGGACGAGCCACTACCCGAACGACGAACGCTGGTATCACCTGTGCGACGAGTACGGGCTCTACGTGCAGGACGAGGCCAACGTCGAGTCGCACGGCTACGGCGCGAACGACAAGCAGCGCGTCTCGGACGGCGAAGACTTCACGGAGGCGCACGTTGACCGCATGCGCCGCACCGTCGAGCGCGACAAGAACCACGCCAGCATCTTCCTCTTCTCCCTGGGGAACGAGGCGGGCTGGGGGCGCAACCTCGCGGCGGCGTACGCGTGGGCGAAGGCCAACCGCCCGGAACTCGTCGTCGTCTACGAGGGCGGCGCGAGCGTCCACAGCGACGCCTTCAACCCGATGTACACGAAGCCGCAGAACCTCCTGAAGTACTGGCAGGAGAAGGGGCAGGGAAAACCCTTCTACCTCGTCGAGTACGCGCACGCCTTAGGCAACAGCGTCGGGAACTTGCAGGAGTACTGGGACGTTCTGGAGTCGCACAGGCAGTTCCAGGGCGGCTTCATCTGGGACTGGGTCGATCAGGTCTTCCGCAAAAAGACCCCGGACGGGCGCGACCTGTGGGCCTACGGCGGCGACTACGGCGACAAGCCGCACGACGGCAACGGCGGCGACGGACTCATCTTCGCCGACCGGCGCGTGCAGCCCGAGTTGGAAGAGGTGAAGAAGGTCTACCAGTTCGTCAAGGTCGAGCCAATTGACCTCGCCGCGGGGCGCGTCCGCGTGCGCAACAAGCACATCTTCGCAGACCTCTCTTACGCCGAGGGCTCGTGGGAGCTGGCCGAGAACGGCACGGTCATTCAGCGCGGCAGACTCCCGCGCCTGCGCACCGCCGCCGGGCAGTCCGAGGAGTTGACGCTCGACATCACCCGCCCGACGGCGCAACCCGGGCGCGAATACTTTCTGAAAGTAACTTTCGCGCTCGCCTCCGACACGCCCTGGGCGAAGCGCGGGCACGTCGTCGCGTGGGATCAGTTCCCGGTGCCTTACAGTCTGCCCGCCGCGCCGGCCGCGGCCGGGGGCGTCGCGGCGTCGGCCGCGCCCGCGCTCGCGGTCGAAGAGACGGCCGACTCTGTGACGCTGCGCGGCGAGCGCTTCCTGGCGCGAATCGGGAAGAAGAGCGGCGCGCTCGAATCGTACGAGGTGCAGGGCCGCCAACTCGTCGCGGGGCCGCTCGCGCCGAACTACTGGCGCGCGCCGATTGACAACGACCGCGGCAACCAGATGTCGAAGCGGCTCGGCGTCTGGCGCACGGCCGCCGCCGAGAGGAAGGTGACGCGGGTCTCGGTCGAACGTCTCGGCGCGGGCGCGGCGCGCGTGACGGCCGAGGCGGCGCTCGCGCCCGAGGGCTCGACGGCGCGCACGACGTTCACCGTCTACGGCGGCGGCGTGATCGAGGTCGGGAGCGCGCTCACGCCGGCCAAGGACGCGCCGGAGCTGCCGCGCGTCGGGATGCAGATGCTCATCCCCGGCGAGTTCCGCAACGTCGAGTGGTACGGGCGCGGGCCGCACGAGACGTACTGGGACAGAAGGACGGGCGCGGCCTTCGGCCGTTACAAGTCTTCGGTGGACGAACTGTGGACGCCGTACGTCGAGCCGCAGGAGACGGGCAACCGCACGGACGTGCGCTGGGTGCAGTTCACCAACCCGGCGGGCGTGGGCCTGCGCGCCACGGGGCTCCCCGAGTTCTACTTCAGCGCGTGGCCGTTCCCGCTCTCGGAGCTTGAGCGCGCGAAGCACTCGGCCGAGATACGGATGTCGAGGGAGATCACGGTCAACCTCGACCACCGGCAGATGGGCGTCGGCGGCGACGACAGTTGGGGCGCGCAGCCGCACAGGGAGTACCGGCTCGCGGCCGTGCCCTACGAGTACAGCTTCCGGCTGGAGCCGGTCGTCAAGCCCTGAAGAGGTGCCGGGTGCTGGGTAGGAAGGG
>DAIRFV010000399.1:0-4542 GCA_036794905.1 Pyrinomonadaceae bacterium
TCGCCGCCGCGGTCGCGCCCGCGTCCGCCGCGCTCGTTGCGCTCGCGGCGCTCGGGACGCTCCTGACGCGGCTCGGCTTGGGCGGCGGGGGGAGGCGGCGCGGGCGCCGCCTCGACGACGACCTCGGCGCCGCCGTTGTCGTCCGGCGCGGAGACCTCCGCCGCGTCCTCGTGGCCGTTGCCGTTGCCGTCGCCGTTCTCGTTCTCGCCGCCCACTCCGCCCGGCTTGCGGCGGCGGCGCCCGCCGCGGCGCGCGAACTCGCCGCGGGGCGGGCGCTGCGTGACGCTCGCCTCGGCGTCCGCCTCTTCGCCCCCGCCTTCGGCGAGAGACTTCTTGCTCGACTTCTTACTGCCCTTCGCGGAGGACTTCGAAGCGCCCTTCGCGGCCGACTTCTTCGCCGCAGACTTCTTCGAGCCCTTCTTCGACGCGGCCGGGGTCTCGCCACCGGCGGCGGCCGTGTCCGTGTCCTCGACGGCCTGGGCCGCGGCAGACTTCTTCGAGCCCTTCTTCGACGCGGCCTTCTTCGAGCCCTTCTTCGACGCGGCCGGGGCCGGAGCCTCCGCGTCGTCGTCCACGCGCTCGAACGACTGCGCGCCGGCGAAGGCGTCGGCGCCCGCCTCGTCCTCGACGAACCCGGCGACGGAGGCCGCGACCTCGGGCTGGACCGTGTGCAGGCGCGCGCGCGTCTCTTCCGCGTCTTCGTCGTCGTCGGCGATGCGCTCGAAGCCGCCCGACGACGAGGCGCCGCCGAGCAGCGAGCCGACCTCGGCCGTGGTCGTCGGCTCCATGTCGAACTCGACGGCGCGCGTCTGGTCGGTCAGGCGCTCCTGGAGGCGCGCGTCCTTGAAGGTCGAGCCGAACTCGGCGGCCGACTCCTCCTCGTCAACGATGCGCTCGAACGAGTCGGCGCCCGCGACGAAGGGGGTCGAGAGGTCTGCGCCCGCGAACTCGTCCGCGGGGAGCGAGACGCCCGGCGGGACTTCGCCCGTGCTGGCGGACGGCTCGGCCTCGCCGCGCTCGCCGCGGCGGCGCTTGCGTCGGCGCGAGCGCCCGCCCGCATCTTCGGGGGCCGGCGGCGGCGGCGGCGCCTCGGCCGCGGCGGCCACCTCCTCTTCCTCGTCGGCCGTCAGTTCTTCAATCCCCGCGGGGGCGGCGGCGGCCACCGCCGGCTCCTCGCCTTCGCCCTCGCCTTCGGGCTCGGCCTCGGCCTGCGCCTGCTCGGCGGCGCGCTCGCGCTCGACGCGGGAGCGCTCGATGCGCTCGACCGCGGCGCGCTGTGCGGCCTCGTCGTCGGCGCCTTCGGACTTCTTCTTGTCGACGACGATGCGCTCGAACTCCTCCTCCTCGTCGAAGAAGTCCGAGACGTAGAGGAAGGCGTCGCGCTCCAGCCCGATGTCGACGAAGGCCGACTGCATGCCGGGCAGGACGCGCATGACGCGCCCCTTGTAAATGTTGCCGACGATCCCCTGGCTACTCTCCCCGCGCTCGATGTAGAACTCGGTGACGCGCCCGTTCTCGACGATGGCGATCTTCTTCTCGCGCCCGTTGACGCTGACAATCATCTCTTTGGGCATCTGTGTGAAACCGTCTCCTGGAAGGTGTGGGCCGCGCCGTGTGAGGCGCGGTGCTGTCTGGGTGTGGAGCCCGACGGGTCGGGCGCGTGAAGAGCGCTGAGGCCCCGCGGGCCTGCGCCTGTGGACGGGAGGGTTCTTGAGGTCGAGGACTTAACGCTTAAACCTCTGCGCGCACGCGTACCTTCGCGGGCGCCCGCGCGCCCGTCTGCATCGCCGCACCCGCCGCGCTCGTGAGGGTCGTAAAGGGCCCCCCGCGCGCGGAAGCGTTCCGAACTGTTCACCTGGAAACTCCGTCCGCCGTCGGGCCGCGCGCGGCGCGTCGGGCTCGAAAGGCGCGCGCCCCTGACGGCGGCTTCCTTCGGCCTTCGCAGCCCGGCCGGGTCGGGCGCGCGTCTGTGTCCGTCGCGCCCACGCTCCCGGCCGTTCGGCGGCCCTGCGTAAAACTTTTCAAACCGGGTGTCGCGAGCGTCGCGCTGTGGAACCAAGTCCGACGCGCGCGCGGGCGCCCCCGCCAAAATCCTTCGGCCCTGTCTACTGGATTTCGGGCGCGACGCCGCACGTCTCTTAAAGCCTACGTGGTCGGCGCGCGCCGTGCCGGAAAGTTCTAGGTTCTGGCAGTCAGGACAGGCGGGCTCAGTATAAACGACCCGTCGGCGAAAAGGCGAGCGTGGAAGAGTCGCCCCCCGCCCGCGCCGCCTCAGTTGACGAAGCGGCGGAGGCGGATGCTGATGGCGAAGCCGATGGCGACCGAGGTGGCGAGGATGGCGGAGAGGCCGGCGCTCATCAGCGGCAAGGGCACGCCGATGACCGGCAGCATCCCCAGGGCCATGCCGACGTTGATGAAAATCTGGAAGGCGAGGCCGCCGACGATGGCCATGATGACGAGCATCCCCGTGCGGTCGGGCGCGCGCCGCGCCCCGTGGATCAGTTTCGTCAGAAGCACCGCGTAGGCCAGCAGCAGCAGGACGCAGCCGACGAAGCCCGTGTTCTCGGCCGCGACGGCGAAGATGAAGTCGGTGTGCGGCTCGGGCAGGAACTTGAGCTTGCTCTGCGAGGCGTCGCCGCGCGTCTCCGAGCCCCACAGGCCGCCCTTGCCGACCGTGAGAATCGACTGCCAAGTGTGGTAGCCGAAGCCGCGGCGGTCGGCGCGCTCGGGGTCGAGGATGACGTTGATGCGCTCCTGCTGGTAGCCCTTGATGGCGCCGGTCTGCACGCCGACGTACCAGCCCGCGGGCACGGCCGCCGCGCCGAGGACGAGCGCCGCCACGACCAGCCACATCCGCACCGACGAAAGGAAGAGGACGACGGCGAGCAGGGGGAAGTAGGTCAGCGCCTGCCCCGCGTCCGGCTCCAGCATGATGAGGCCGACGGGGAGCGCGAGGATGGCGCCGCCCGTCAGCGTCTCGCGCAGCGTGAGCGTCGAGCCGCGGGGCCGGCCGAAGTAGCGCGCCAGCATCAGCACGGTCGGAATCTTCATGAACTCGGACGGCTGGAACTGCCCCAAACCGGGGACGCCGATCCACGCGCGCTGGCCGTTGATCTTGAGCCCGATGCCGGGGACGAGCACGAGGACGAGCAGCAAAAGCCCGAAGGCGTAGAAGATCGGCGCGATGTAGACCAGCCGGCGGTAGTCGGTGAAGGCCACCCCCAGCATCACGAGGGTCGAGACGCCGAGCCCGATGAGCTGCTTCTTCCAGTAGCCCATCTCGGGCTGCGCGTGGTAGATCATCCACGTCCCGAACAGCGCGATGGCCAGCGCCAGCAGCGTCAGCAGCCAGTCGAAGTCGCGGAGTTTTCGCTTTTCGAGTATCGCAACCATAAGGGTGTTGGGCGTTAGGTGCTGGGTGTTAGGTTTTGGGTTTTAGGTGTTGGGTGTTGGGGAAGAAGCGGCCTCTACCCAACACCCAACACCCAGCACCCAACACCCGTCACTGATGCTGTGCCCCCGCCTCGACCGCCACGGGCGCCTCCGGGGCGAGGTGCGGGTGCGTGTTGGCGAGGTACGTGTCGTAGACCTTGTGGACGGCCGGGGCGGCGAACCTGCCGCCGAAGCCGACGTTCTCGATGAGCGCGATCATGACCAGCTCGGGCTTGCGCGCCGGGGCGAAGGAGACGAACCAGGAGTGATCCTTGTTCTTGCCCACGTCCTTGCCGAGCCCGACGACCTGCGCCGTGCCGGTCTTGCCCGCCACGTCGAAGCCCTCGATGCGCGCGGCGCCGCCCGTGCCGCCCGGCTCGTTGACGACGGCCCACATGCCCTCGACGACCAGTTGGTGCTGGTCGGCGGGGATGTCGAGGAGCTTCGGCTCGGGGCGGTCGAAGGTCTGGCGCGGGCGCCCCTCGAAGGGGCCGACGGCGCCGACGGGGCGCGCCTCCTTGAGCAGGTGCGGCACGTAGAGGCGGCCGCCGTTGGCGATGGCCACCTGCGCGCGCAGCATCGCCAGCGGCGTCACGAAGTCGTAGACCTGCCCGAACGACGCGTAGACCGTGTCGATGTCCTTCCACACCGCGTCGCGCGGGTTGAAGCGCGCCTTGAACTCGCGCGAGGGCGTCCAGCTCACCAGCTCGTGCGGGAGGTCGACGCCCGTGCGCTTGTTGAGGTCGAACTCGTCCACCATCTGCATGATGCCTTCGAGCCCCATCTTGAGGCCGAGGCGGTAGTAGTAGCCGTCGCACGAGTGCTTGATGGCCGTGCGCAGCGGGGGGCTGCCGTGGTGCCCCATGCAGCGCGTGAACTTGTTGCCGATCTGGATGCCGCCGCCGCAGACGAGGTTCGAGTCCTTCAGCGTGATCTTGCCCTGCTGGAGCCCCGCCACCGACATCGGAATCTTCCAGGTCGAGCCCGGCGGGTAGCGGCCGCGGATGGCGCGGTTGAACATCGGCGTCGTGGGGTCGCGCAACAGCGCGTTCGCTTCCTTGCGCCCCTCGGGCGTGCCGATGCGCTGCGAGAAGAGGTTCGGGTCGAAGG
>DAIRFV010000119.1:0-16249 GCA_036794905.1 Pyrinomonadaceae bacterium
GCCGTGTCCGTCACGAAGAGCTTGGGGTCTAGCTGCTGGTCGAGGGTGAGGCGCGAGAGGTTGAAGCGCCAGGTCAGCTCGATGGGCGTGCCGGTGGAGAAGACCGTGAAGCCGATGGAGTAGGTGCGGGGCAGCGTGAGGCCGCCCTCCGCCTTGAAGTCGGAGAACTCTTCGACCATGCGGTAGCGCGTCTCGCGCTGGCTGACCGAGTTGCTGGGGCTTGAGCCGATGGGCGCGGGCACGGTGCGGTCGTACTCGGTGCGGACGTGGCGGAAGGTCTCGGCGTCGAAGAAGAGCGTGACCTTGAGGTCGGAGCCCTTGCGCGGGGTGTAGCGCAGTTTGTGCGCGGGGCGTCCGGCCGCCTCGCCCGAGCCGGCGTAGGAGAGCTTGGGCTTGCGCGCGTCGAGGTGCAGGAGCGGCCACGCGGTCGAGAGCACGCCGCCGATGAGCCCCTCCTTGAAGACGGCCTCGTGGCTGAGGAAGAAGTTGGAGAGCGGCGAGCGCACGTTCGGGCGGAAGGGGCGCGCGCTCAGGCGCGCGCCGTCGAACCCGATGCGCTCGAAGGGGTAGTCGGGCGAGTTGAAGGTCGCGCCCAGCAGCACCTTCTCGCCCTCCGAGACGATGAGCCCCGAGCCTTCGGAGCCGCCGCGCCCGCCGGCCTTCACTTCGATCCGCGTGTCGCCGGTGACGGCGCGCGGGCGCGCGGGCGAGCGCGCCTCGGCCGTGCCGACGGCTTCGAGGTGTTTGGCGACTATCTCTTCCGGCTTCGGCTTCTCGTCGGCTGCGGCGGCGCGCGGGGTCGCAGGGGGCGCGGCGGACGCGAGCAGCGCGGCGCATGAGAGGGCGAACGCCGCGAGTCCGGGGCGTCGTCTGTGGTCGTGCATTTAATCCTCCGGGTTGGGTTGACGAAGGGGAGAGGGCTTTTGCGCCAACGTCCGCGCGCGACCCCGCCGGGGGTCGCGCGCGGACGTTGGCATCATCCGGTTTCGCGTGTCGGGGCCGAACCTTTAGAAGTTCAGCTTGACGGCGAACTGGAGGATGCGCGGGTCGAAGGTCTGCGTGATCTGCCCGAAGGTCGGGCTGTTGATGTTCTGCCTCACCATCTCCGTCGTCGCGTCGACGGGGATGAAGAAGTTGGTGTGGTTGAAGACGTTGAACGCCTCGGCCCGGAACTCGAGGTTGACGGTCTCGGTGATGGGCGTCCGCTTGATGATGCCCAAGTCCATGTTCCAGTAGCCGGGGCCGCTGACCGGCGTCAGGCCGAGGCTGCCGGCGCGACCCGGGAGCGGGTTGGTCAGGAACGCGTTGTCGTACGGGTCGGCGCGCACCGCCTCGATGAACGCCGGGTCGAAGAGCAGCGGGCGGCCCGTCGTCGGGTCGAAGAAGAGGCCGGTGCGCGCCTGCAACTCCTCGTTCGAGAGCGTCGAGTCAACCGTGTTGCGGTTCGCGCGCGAGCCGCGGTTGAGCGTCTGGAGCTGCGACGTGAACGAGATGGGGCGCCCCGACTGCGCGACGAAGATGCCGGTCAGCTTGAGGCCGCCGAGCGCCTTCGACGCGAAGCCGCTCGACATCCAGCGCTTGCCGGGGCCGAAGGGCAGCTCGTAGCCGGCGTTGACCTTGAAGACGTGCGTCAGGTCGTTGCGGCCGCGGCGCTTCTCGAGGATGGAGCCCTGGGTCAAGTCCTGGTACGCCTCGAAGTTGGCCTGACCGCCCTCGTAGTCGGTCAGGTTCTTCGACCAGGTGTAGTTGGCCTGGAAGTCGAGCCCGCCCGAGTAGCGGCGGCGCACCTCGGCCTGCAACGCGTGGTAGTCCGAGAAGGAGCCGTTCGTCACCACGTCGGCCGCGTAGGTGTTCGGGTTCGGCAGGAAGGTCGAGAGCGGGATGGTCCCGAACCCGCCGAAATCGGGGAAGAAGAACTCCTTGTTCTGGATGTAGAAGTCGAGCAGCGCCGAGGGCTGCCCCGTCGAGATCGGCGTCGTCGAGAAGAAGGCGAACGGGCCGAAGTTCGGGAGCACGGTCAGCGGCTGGCGGCCGGGGCACGCCGCGGCCGACGGGTTCGGGTTGCCGCCGCAGTTGGCCATGTTGAACTGCGCGCGCTGGAAGTCGGCGAGGAACCCGCCGGCGTTCAGGCGCTGCTGGTTGAGGTCAATGGCGCGCGTCAGCTTCGTCCCGCGGTTGCCGACGTAGCGCAGCTCGACCGCGGTGTTGCGGAAGATCTCGCGCTCGACGCCGATGTTCCACTGCTGGACGTAGGGCGTGCGCAGGTCGGGGTCAATAGTGAAGAGCGCCGAGGCGAAGTTCTCCTCGAAGCTCTGGCGCGTGGTGCGCGGCACCGCGAACGTGGGGACGCCGATCGGCGACGGGTTATTGATGCTGCCCACGATGTCGTTGTCGGTGATGGTCGTCGAGAGGCCGTCGTTGCCGAAGGCCGCCGCGTTCTGGAGCGTGGTCAGGTTGTTGTCGATGACGTAGGAGATGCCGTAGCCGCCGCGGATCGAGGTCTTGCCGTCGCGGAACGGGTCCCACGCGAAGCTCGCCGTCGGGGCGAAGTTGTTGAAGTCGTTGTTGAAGAACGGGCGGCCGCCGCCCGAGGCGAAGTCGATCACCGCGTTCGGGTCGAGCACCGAGAGCGCCCCGCCGACCGGCAGCAGCGTGAGGCCCGAGATGTCCTTCGGCACCGAGATGAACTCGTAGCGGACGCCGAGGTTGAGCGTCAGGTTCTCGCGGAAGCGGTAGGAGTCGCCGACGTAGAGGCCGAGGTTCCAGTTGCGGAACTGGTTCTGCTGGATCGCGCCGGGCACGAACCCGCTGCCCGGGCCGGTGGCGTTGAAGGTCTGCGTGCCCTGCGCGACGGGGCCGGTCAGGATCGCGAGGATGCTCGTCGCCGTCCCGAAGTCGGTGGCGTTGATGCCGCCGGGGAAGGCCACGTCTTCGAGCGGGTTCGTCGTCGTCACGCCGTTGAAGCCGACGGTGTACTGCGGGATGACGCCGCCGAGGTTGAACGGGTCAACGTGGACGAAGCGGAGGTTGCCGCCGAACTGGATGAAGTGCGAGCCCCAGACCTTGCCCGCGTTGTTGATGATCTCGTAGGTCGCCACGTCGCGCCCCTGCGGCTGGAAGTTCTGCTCGGGGTCGGTGATGAGCGGGAACGTGACCTGGTAGGCGCGGCTCAGCTCGGCCGTGGTGAAGTTCGGGTTGTTCTTGAAGAAGCCGAAGCGCAGCTCGTTGTTGAGCGTCGGGCTCGCCGTCCAGTTCCACGCGGCCGAGAGGCGCGGGCGGATTGATTTCTGCCCGCCGCCGGGGAGGCCCGGGAAGGGCTCGCCGATGGCGTTGAACGGGTCGTTCGGGAGGTTGAAGTGGAACTGGCTCCAGATGACCTCGAAGCGGTGGCGGTCGCTGTGGTCGTAGTCGATGCGGAAGCCCCAGAGGTGGCCGTCGCTGCCGCCGGGGCTGTTGAAGTTGAAGCCCGCGTAGTTGCGCTGGTCGCCGACCGAGAGGTCGTTCGGCAGAGGCGTCAGTCCGACGAGCTGCGACGTGAGCGGGTTGACGGCGCCGCCCGTCAGCCCGAGCAGGTTGACGGTCTGGAGCTGGCCGTTGTCGGCGCGGGTGTAGGTGAACTGCCCCGTGCGCGCGGCCTGCGTCAGCACCGTGGTGTCAACCTCGATGCCCGTGCGCTCGATGGTGCCCTCGTAGTAGCCGTAGAAGAAGAGCTTGTTGCGCCCCATCGTGTGGCCGCCGCCCTCGCCGAAGCGCGGCAGGACGAACGGGCCGCCGATGTTGAAGCCGAACTGGTTGCGGATGAGCTGCGGCTTCTCGATGCCGTTGGCGTTGTTGAAGAAGGTGTTGGCGTCGAGCGCGTCGTTGCGGTGGTACGCGAAGAGGGAGCCGTGGTACTCGCTCGAGCCGCGCGGGGTGACGAGCTTGACCTGCGCGACGCCGAGGCCGTCCGAGGGTCCGGCGTTCTGCGAGGTGAGCGTGAACTCGGCGACGCCGGGCACGCTCTGGCCGGCCGAGCCGAAGAGGCTGTCCTCGCGGATGTAGGGGTCGTTGATGTTGATGCCGTCCCAGGTGATGTTGGAGAACGTGCCGCGCTGGCCGTTGATGGTGGCCGAGCGGTTCGACGCGCCGGCGGCGACGCCGGGCTGGAGCGCGGCGAGGTCGAGCGGGTTGCGGCCGTTGAGGGGCAGGTCGTTGATCTGGCGCTCGCCGACCGTCGTCGAAAGCTCCGCGTTCGTGCTGTTGATGACGGCCTGCGCGTCGCCGCCGGTGATCGTCACCGTCTCGGTGACCTCGCCCGGCGGGAGCGTGAAGTTGACCGTGGCGGGCACGCCGACGTCGACCTTGACGCTCTGAATCTCCTGGCGCTTGAAGCCCGGCTGCTCGGCGACGATGGTGTACGTGCCGGGGCGGACGTTGGCGAAGAGGTACTTGCCGTCGTCGTTCGCCGTGCCGTTCACTTCGGTCTTCGTCGCGTTGTCTACCAGGCGGATGGTCGCGCCCGCGATGGCCGCCCCGGCTTCGTCTCTCACGGTGCCGTTGACCTCCGAGGAGGCACCCTGCGCGAACGCTGACGCAGACGCGAGCAGGAGCACGAAGATGATTGAGGCTAATCTTCTCATTTCTTAACTCTCCTTGTTGACACACCTCGGCCGACACGCCCGCCGCCGGGCCGTCGCGTCCGGAGTGTGTATGTACAGCTATTTGGATTCGTCGGCGGGGAAAGAACCTTTTTTCGTCTTCCCTGATCCTACGGCGTATGCAGAGGGCAAAATCTATGCCCACGCGTACGCCGGGCCGTATGGCACGGCTTTCCGTTGGAGAAGAAATCTGCGGGGCGGGACGGGGCGGCGAGAACTTGGAAAATTTGGAGAGGCATTCAAACGTTCAAATAAATAAAGATGAAAGTGGCATTCAACTTTTTGTACGCGGCGCGCCCCGCGGGGCGGCCTGCTTGCCGAATCGCGCCGTTTCCTTCAGACTGCGTCCGAACTCCGAGGAGGTGAAAGTACCCGCCGCCCGTGGCGCGAAGAACCGACATGAAGCCCGCCCGCACCCGCTTTCTCTTAGCCTATCTCCTGCTCGTTCTGCTCCCCGCCTCGGCGTTGCCGGGGCGCGCGCTCGGCGCGCAGAGTCAGACGCGCGAGCGCCGGGCCGAGCCGCAGACCCCCGCGACGCGGCCGACGCCGACCCCCGCGCGCCCGACCCCGACGCCTAAGACACAGGCAACGCCACAGGCGACGCCCGCGCCCGCGCCCGCCGCGTCGCAGACTCCGACCCCGACTCCGACCCCGCGGCCGACTCCCACGCCCGCGGGGCCGCAGACGCTCGAAGACCTGCGCGCGCGCATCCGCGAAGTGCTCGCGCGCCCCGAGTTCGCGGCGTCGCACGTGGCGGTCAAGGTCGCTTCGCTCGACACGGGGCGGGTGCTGTTCGAGCAGGACGCGCGCAAGTGGATGCAGCCCGCGTCGAACATGAAGCTCTTCACGGTGGCCGCCGCCCTCGACCGGCTCACGCCCGAGTACCGCTTCATCACCTCGATCTACGCGCCCGCGCGCCCCGACGCCGCGGGCACGGTGCGCGGCGACCTCGTCGTCTACGGCCGCGGCGACCCGACCTTCGCCACGCGCTTCAACCCCGAGGGCAACGGCGACTACTTCCTCGCCCTCGACGCGCTCGCGGCCGACGTATACGCGGCCGGCGTCCGCCGCGTCGAGGGCGACCTCGTCGGCGACGAGAGCTACTTCGCGGGCGCGCCCATGCCGACCGGCTGGGAGTGGGACGACCTACAGTGGTACTACGGCGCGGAGGTCTCGGCGCTGACGGTCAACGACAACTCGGTCGACCTCGCCGTCAAGCCCGGCGCCTCGGTGGGCGCGCCCGCGCGCATCACGCTCGGGCCTTCGACCCCGCTCGTCACCATCATCGACCGCACGACGACCTCCGCGCGCGGCACGTCCCGCGAGCTGAGCGTCAACCGCGCGCTCGGCCAGAACACCATCGAGATACGCGGCCGCGTGCCCCTGGACGACCGCGGCTACACGGCGAGCCTCGCCGTCTCGCGCCCGGCCATGCTGTTCGCCACGATGCTGCGCGCGGCGTTGGAGCGCCGCGGCGTCGTCTTCACCGGCCAGACGCGCACCGTGGACGCGCAGGGTCGCGTCGAGAAGCCGCTGCCCGTCTCGTCGCTGGTCGAGCTGGCCGCGCGCAAGTCGCCGCCGCTCTCGGTCATTGCCGCGCAGGTCTTGAAGCCGAGCCAGAACCTCTACGCGGAGCTCCTGCTGCGCACGCTCGGCAAGCTCTCGGGCTCGGCCGACCCGAAGCTTTCGAGTGAAGACGCGGGGGCGCAGGTCGTCTCGAAGTTTCTGACGCAGGCCGGCATCAACCCGGCAGGGCTCGTCATGCTCGACGGCTCGGGGCTCTCGCGCGCAGACCTCGTCACGGCCGACACGACGCTGCAACTGCTCGTCTACATGAACCGCCACCGCTTCGGCTCCGAGTTCCGCCTGGCGCTGCCCGTCGCCGGCGTGGACGGGACGCTGCGCAACCGCATGAAGGGCACGCCCGCGCTGGGGAACGTGCGCGCCAAGACCGGCACGCTCGGGACGGCGACCTCACTCGCCGGCTACGTCTACAGCGCCTCGGGCGAGCGCCTCGCCTTCGCGCTGATGATTAACAACCCGCCGCGCGACACGAACCCGCGCGCGGAGTTCACCGACGCCATCGCCGTCCTGCTCGCCTCCTTCGCCGGCAGGTCTTGAAGAAGAGGGTAAATGCGCTTCACCAAGTTCCACGGCTACGGCAACGACTATCTCGTCTTCGAGGCTGATGAGTTGAGGGGCGTCGGCTTGAGTCCCGGCTTCGAGCGTGTCGGCGCGGGCGAGCCCTTCTTCGAGTTCGTCAGGCGCGTCTGCGAACGCCACTTCGGCGCGGGCTCGGACGGCATCGCCGTGGTCGAGCCTCTGGGAGCAGGGGAGGGGGCGGACTTCCGCCTGCGCATCTTCAACCCGGACGGGGGCGAGGCGGCGATGTCGGGCAACGGCTCGCGCTGCGCCGCCGCGTACCTGCACTACGCGGGGCTCTGGTCGGAGGAGGAACTGCGCTTCTCGACCCGCGCGGGCGTCAAGCGCTATCGGCTGCGGGAACGTTTGGGCGAGGGCTCTTTCCGCTTCGAGGCCGAGATCGGACGACCCCGCTTCGACAGCGCCTCGATCCCAATGCTTACTGCCGAGCCGCTCGCGGAGGTGCGCGACTATCCGCTGGCGCTCCCCGGCGGCGAGACCTTACCCGTCACGGCGCTCCAGATGTGCAACCCGAACTGCTGCGCCTTCGTCGGCGATTTGGAAGAGGTGGACTGGCGCCGGCTCGGCCGCACCATCGAGTCGCACGCCCTCTTCCCCGAGCGCACAAACGTTGAATTTATTAAGGTTCTAGACCGCCGGAACATAGAGGCGCGCGTCTGGGAGCGCGGCGCGGGCGAGACGCTCTCTTCGGGGACGGGCGCGTCGGCGGCGGCCGTCGCTTCGATGATCGGCGGCCACACGGACAGGCACGTAAAGGTCTCGATGCCCGGCGGCCTGCTCGAAGTCCTCTGGCGCGAAGATGGCGAGGTGCTTCTGACGGGGACGGCCGAGGTCGTCTACCGCGGCGTGTGGCTCGGAGAAAAGATTGTTTAAAGGGATCGTTTAACGGGTTGAAAGGGCAGGGGTTCGTGCAACCCCGTACACTGAAAAAACGGCTCTCCGAGTCCCCTTTCGGTACGGGTTTTTAGGGCACATTGCCAGTAGACAGACGCTAAACCCTTGTGTTACTTTCCCTTGCGTGGCAAGCGGGCTTAATGTTCGCTTGCCATTCGTTTTGTACGGAACTCTTTCAGCACTCCGCAACAAGGACGTTGTTCCCCACTCCGGCTGACTCTTCAAACTCCTAGAGTCGGAGGTCGAGGACGGGAGGTCACTTACCTCCTCGCGCGCCGCTGAGAGACTTGAAATCGGTAGGAGGACCGAGAATGAGGAAACCCCTGATTGGGGGGGGCGCGGCCGCGGCCGTTCTTCTCTCATGTTCTTTGCTCTTTTTAACTCAGACTTCAGTCGCAGAACCCCTGGGACAAAATCCCCGCGAGGTTCGACAGAAGGGCGCCGTCACGGAGACGAATAACTCCGACGGCGAGATCACGCAGACGACGGACGCCGCTGAGGACGGCGCCGCGCAGGAGAATAAGGCGGAGGCGGCCCCGCCCGTAGAGACGAAGGCCGCGATTGACAAAACGGAGACGGGAGCCGAGACGGAGGCGACCACCCCGGCCGTAACCTACACGGCGACGGCCTACAGCCTCCGCGGGCGCACCGCGAGCGGCTCGGGCGTCAGGCGCGGCATCATCGCCGCCGACCGAAGGGTGCTGCCGCTGGGCACGCGCGTCAGGCTCGAAGCCGGCTCCTACAGCGGCGAATACCTCGTCGCTGACACGGGAGGTGCGGTGCGCGGTCGCAAGATCGACATCTGGGTGCCGCACACTTCAGAGGCCATGCGCTTCGGCCGCCGCCCCGTGAAACTGACCGTCCTGACGCGCACGCGTCCTCGGACGACCACCCCGCAAAGGGGGAGATGAGAACAAGCGGATAAAAACTTTCGATTTTGAAGAGTGTCGAAAGAGAGCGTGGCCGCCGTCAGAACGTCTGACGGCGGCCACGCCGCTTTTCATCAGGAATTTCCACAGGCGGAAAACCTGGGCGGAAATCTTAAGCGGAAGACCTACGGGACGCTGCCGCCGGTTGCGGGCTTCCGTCCCTCGCGTTTAAGATTCCTCGCACTTGGAGCCCGAAAATCAAATTCAGCCCGCGCCCACGCCTGCGCCGCTCGTCGAAGTCCGGCGCGGCCCAATCGTCGAGTCGCGCCACCGCGGCCACCTCGCCGCCGTGGACGGCGACGGCCGCCTCGTCGCCTCCTTAGGCGAGCCCGAGACGGTCACGTACATGCGCTCCTCGGCCAAGCCCTTCCAGGCCGTCCCGCTCCTGACGAGCGGCGCGGCCGAACGCTTCCGCCTGACGGAGGCCGAGCTGGCCGTCGCCTGCGGCTCGCACAGCGGCGAAGACCTCCACGTCGAGACGGTCGCGCGCCTGCTCGAAAAGATCGGCGTGGACGCCTCGCTCCTCAAGTGCGGCGTCCACGAGCCTTTCGACCGCGCGACGGCCGAGCGTCTGCGCGCGCGCGGCGAGGCGCCGGGCGTCCTGCGCAACAACTGCTCGGGCAAACACGCAGGGATGCTGGCCCTCTCGCTCCACCTCGGCGCCCCGCCAGAGCTTTACGACGACCCCGAAAGCCCCGTCCAGCAGTCCGTCCTCCGCGCCGTCTCGCATTTCTCAGACCTGGACGCCGACGACATAGCCATCGGCACGGACGGGTGTAGCCTCCCCGTCTTCGGCCTCCCCGTCCGCGCGATGGCGCTCATGTACGCGCGCATCGTCGCGCCGCCCCTTGGCTTCGACGCCGCGACGCGCGACGCCTGCGCGCGCCTCGCCGGAGCCATGAACGCACGCCCGGAACTGGTCGGCGGGACGAAGGAGCGTTTCGACACGGAGGTGATGCGCGCAGGGCGGGGCCGTCTGATCTCGAAAATCGGCGCGGAGGGCGTCTACACGGCGGGCGTCCTGCCGTGCGAGCGTTGGCCGAAGGGCCTGGGTCTGGCCTTCAAGATCGAGGACGGCGAAGACCGCCGCGCGCGCTCGACCATCGCCATCGAGGCTCTGCGTCAGCTCGGTGTACTGGATGAAGACGCGTATGAAAGGCTCTCGCCCTACGCGAGGTTCACCGTACAGAATCATCGCGGTGAAAAAGTTGGCGAAATTCGAGCCTCTTTCCAACTCAAACGGGCTTAAATGTACGGTTGTAGACTATAAAGGCAAATGGCCGTGTAACGGAACCGTTCGCACGATATTTGTAGAGTATTAAATTTGTACAAGTTTTCTGACCTTTTCCCTGCTCCATAGAGTGTTTGAAAAGGCAGGAAATTTTTATTTCGAGCTGTTTTGCGAGAAAAATAAGCCGCCCGGGGGGTGGAAGGAATTGAGAAGGATGCTGCTGGCATGGTCGTTGCTCAGCCTAAAAACAGATAAAATGTAAGGGGTAAATAGAGTTATCGGGTCAGGCTCGGAGACGGCTAGTGAGTGAAAACTTTGGGGGAGGTTTTCTCTCACTACTTGCGGGCGACAACTCTTTGGGGGAACAGAGTCGTTGTCAGCAGAGTCGTTGAAGGCCATCAATTAGCGGGTTACTGATTCCGTTTCTGTAGGGGTTTGGGGGAGCCCCGCAGTAAGATCAGTAACCCGCAAATTTGTGACAGGTTACTCTATCAACAAGAAAGCGCCGTGAGTTTTGGCTCACGGCGCTTTCTTGATTTACCGGCGAAGGTGCCGCTCTTCCCTTGAAAAGTCCTCACTCCCGGCCGCGGCCGAGCAGGCTCGAAGCGGCGGGCGGCGTGTTCAGGTCTTCGATGTTGAGCCGCACCATGCCGCCCGCGTCCGTGTAGACCTCCTGCGCGGCCTGCTGCGAGCGGCGGTGTAGGAAGACGAGGCCGCCGATGAGGCCGCCGACGCCGAGACAGAGCAGAATCGCGAGCCCGGTCGTGATGACCGTCGAGAGGATGACGTCGCCCATCGTCGAGGTGTAGTGGCGCATCGCGATCTCCTCCGTGTGCGGGTTGCGCCCGAGCCAGCGCACGTCCTTCTCGTACTTCACCTGAGCTAAGAGATTCTCCGCCGCCGCCGAGTCGGGCGCGTCGAAGACGAAGACCGAGTAGTTGCCGGTGCGACGGTAGCCGGAAGGCGCGGGCTGGCCCGCGGCCTTGAGCTGCGCGATGCGCTCGTTGATGCGCGCGTCGGCGTCCACCGAGTGCTGCGGCGTCGGGAACTCGACGATGACGAGGCGGCCGGCCCCGTACTTCGCGGTGGCGGCCTCCACGCCCGAGTCGAAGTCGAAGGCGTCGAGCGCCGGCTGCTTCCCGGCGGCCTTTTGCAGCTCGGGCAGACTTCGGGCGTAGCCCACCTCTCCGGCGGCCTTCTTCTCCCATTCGGGCAGGTGCATGACGAGGACGGGGACGCCGCCCGAAGCCTGGCCCTCCGGCTGAGCCTGGGCCAAAGCCCCGGCCGCGGACAGCGCGAGGAGAAGCAATGCAGACAATAACTTCGTCAACTTCGATGTTCGCACGACTGAACCTTTCCGGCGGACAAAATGGCGCACGGGCGAACGGAGCCTTTGCGCTTTACGGCAAAACGTTTGGATGAGTTAGACAACGGCGTCGTTGCGCCGGTTCCGCGCGTTCGATGATAAGTCCGCGGGTGCGTTCAGTTCCAGCGGCGCAGCTCGCGCAGGATTTGGTCGGCGTGGCGGCGCGGGTCAGGGATGTTGCGCAGCACGGTCGCGCCGGCGCTGTCGGACGCGTTGTCAACGACGACGTTGCCGAAGCGGAGCAGGCGCTGCGGGATGGTCGTGGTGACGGACACGTCCTGTATGTTGCGCAGGGGGATGTTGCGCGTCTTGCGCGAGATGAAGCCCTCGTCGATCTCGATCTTCGAGTCGGTCAGCGTGTAGCGGACGCTGTTGCGCCTCAGGTGCTTGTAAGCGGGGATGAGCAGGAGCGCCAGCGCGAGCGGGAGCGAGACGAAGACGGGCACGATCACCCAGGGCTGCCACGCGAGGAGCGCGACGAGCGCAATCGCCCCCAGCGCCGCCAGCAGGTAGCCGATTTTCACGAAGAGGAGCGTCGGGCCGACCGTGAAGATCGTCCGCTCCTCCCCCGCGTCGGGCGGCCCCGCGGCTAATCGTTCGGGGGAGGTGGGGAGGGGGCGGACTTGAACGGGCTGCGCGGGGCGCGGGCGCGCGGGCGCGGCGACGCGCGTCTCCTCGTTCGCGAAGTCGGGGGCGAAGCGCGTCTCTTCGGAGCCGGCGGGCGTGCCGCACGAGGCGCAGAAGCGCGCGCCGTCGCTCAGGCGCGTGCCGCAGACGTGACAGTTTTCCATCTACTCCCTCACTCCCTCTCGCAGAGTTCGCGCAGACGTTCGAGCAGCTCGACGCCGTCGTAAGGCATTCCTATCACGCCGCGCGCGCCCGCCGCGAGTGCCTCGGCGCGCAACTCCTCGCGCCCCGGCGGCAGCAGCAGCAGCGCGGGCGGCGCCCCCAAGCCGCGCGACTGTTTGGCGAGCCGCCTGAGCATCTCGACGCCGTCCATGCCGGGCAGCTCGTAATCGACGACGAGCGCGTCCGGGCGGTCGATGCGCAGCAGGTTGAGCGCGTGCTGGCCGTCGAAGGCCGCGCGCACCTCGTAGGCGGCCGAGCGCATCAGCAGGTTGACCTGCGCCATCCGCCCCGCGTCCGAGACGACGAGCGTCACGCGGCGCGCCTTCACGCCCGCACGCGAAACGTCCGCCTGCGGCGCCGCGACGGGCGCGGGCCCGTTCCCGGCGGCCGTCATCCTCTGCCTCTGCGTCCCGCCGCCGCGCGTGCGCTGCTCGGCGTCGTGCGTCGCCGCGGAGCCCGCTTCCGCGAAGCCGTAAACGACGACGCGCGCCGCGGAGTTCTCGCCGCGCGCCTCGTCCAGCGCGGCCTCCGCCTGCTCGGCCAGCCGCTCGACCTCCGAGCCGTGCGCGGGGAACGAGGAGAGGCCGACGAAGAGTTCGCCGCCGCGTCCGGACTGCGCAAACTCTTCGCGCAGGCGCGCGAGGGTCGCGCGCGCCGAGGACGCGTCGGCGCCGCGCAGGTAGACGAGCAGCGTCGCCGGGCCGTAGAAGGTGACCGCGTCGAGCCGCCGCAGGTTGAGCTTCAGGAATCCGTGCGCGTCCGCGAGTGCCGCGGAGCGCTCGCGTAAGCCCTCGCCGTTCCTCTCGTCTCGCACGGCGTCGCCGCCGCCGGCCTCGACGAGCGCGAGCGAGCCGGTCGCGCCCGCGCGCAGGTCCGCGCCGACGGCGTCGAGCAGGAAGAGGTAGTTGTCTATCTCGGAGAGTTGGTCCGCGATTGCCGGCGCCGAGCGGCGACCCGACTCCGTCCGCCACAGGAGCGACGCGAGCCGCGCGCGCAACTCCTCCGGCGTCGCGTCCTGCGCGAAGTAGTCATCCGCGCCGAGGTGACGTGCGGCGCTCCGGAGTTCACGGCTGTCCGCGCGGAAGAGGAAGACTATCGGCAGCGCGAAGCTCGAAGGCTCGCGGCGCAGGCGGCGCGCGAGCGCGACGAGCCGACCCTCGCTCTCGCGTTCGCCGAAGGGCAGGAGGACTGCGGCCGGCGTCGAGTCCGAGACGCAGGACGGGGCGGATTCCACGTCCGCGGAGTCCGCGGCGTAACCGGCCGCGGTGAGCCTCCTGCGCAGAGAGTCCACGTCCGCGCCCTCGCCGTGGATGAGCAGCACGCGCTGTAGAGCGTTCTGGGAAACCCTGTCGGTCCTGGCTTCAGACATCTCTCGTTGACTGTCGGTTGAAGGGCTCGACGCCGGTAACTTCGTCTAAGTCGCTTCGCCTGCGGCGCAATCATACCGCGACCGCCCCCGCAGCCAAACAGCGCACGCGCGCAAACGAAGGGGGACGGCTCTTTAAGTCCGTCCCCCAATCGAATCCTCTTAATTGTTGAAGGCCGTCACTGGCTGACGAGCCGGAGCTTGCCTTCGGGCGTGCGGACGACGGAGATTTCCCTCTCGTAGACGAGCGGCGGCGGCTCGGCGGCCTTCAGTTTGGCGATCTGCGTGCGCGAGACGCGCGGGGCCGTGCGCGCCGTCGAGGGGTCGCGCATCAGCGCGTAGCGCTGCGAGATGCGGCGCACGTACTCCTGCGTCTCGCGGTAGGGCGGCACGCTCCGGCCGTACTTCAGCACCGCGCCCTCGCCCGCGTTGTACCCGGCGAGCGCGAGGCGCACGTCGCCGTCGAACATGTTGAGCAGGATGCGCATGTATTTGACGCCGCCCTCGATGTTCTGCCGCGGGTCGAAGATGTCGCGCACGCCGAGGCGCGCGGCCGTCGCCGGCATCAACTGCATCAAACCGCGCGCGCCCTTGTGCGAGAGCGCGAACTTTTTGAAGGAGGACTCGCGGTGCATGATGGAGTAGATGAGCACGGGGTCTACGCCGTGGCGGTTGCTCGATTCGACGATGAAGCGATCGACGCCCGCGTCGCCGGTCGAGAAGCCTTCGAGCGCGGTGCCGGCGGCCATCGCGAGCGCGGGCGCGGCGGAAGGCCGCGGGGTGGCGGGCTGCGCGGAGGCGACCGCCGAGGGCACGGTGCGCGCGGTCAGCTTCAGGCGCTTGTGCGTGCGCGCGGCCGGGGCCGCCGCCTGCTCCGGCTTCTCGACGCGCACGCCGCCGGGCACGTCGAAGTTGTCGAAGCGGTAGGCGCCGGGGCCGTTCTGCCGCGCGGAGGCGGTCAGGCAAGAGAGGAGGATAAGGACGAAGACGGCGGGGATTGTTTTCATGACCTTTGCTTATTCCGTGTGCCGGCGGGGAGTGCCGAATGTTCGTCTGAGGGCGGGGCTCGCTCGCCGTTGTCGGGCACGCCGAACGACGCCCGGAAAGAATAACACAGGCGGAAGAGGCTGTTCAACGTAATTGTGCCTTTGTTTAACTTAAGCTATTTATCAGATTACGCTGGGAGTGTGAGATGTTTTTGCGCGGCGTCGGGTGGTGGAGCCGATTGTTCGTGTGGCGACTTCGGGCGGGAGTCTTGACAGCACGTGTATGATGAGAGCCTTCCAAGCGGGTTAATTCTCCGACACTTAACGCGTGCGACCGCCAGCGCACCTCACCCAACAGGAGAACCAGATGAAAAGACTACTGACCGCGATCTGCGCGGCCTTGCTCTGTCTTTCCGCGGGCGCCGCCGCCGCCGCGCAGAACACCAACACGTCCACGGCCGCCGCGAACGCCAACACGGGTAAGAAACGCGGCCCCGTCTTCCGCGCCACCAAGGAGCAGATCAAGCAGGCGCAAGGCATTCTCAAGCAGCGCGGCTTCTACGCGGGCGAGCCCATCGGCAAACTCGACACGCCGACGCGCGACGGGCTCAAAAAGTACCAGGAGGCCGAAGGTCTCAAGGTGACGGGCACGCTCAACGCGGCGACCCTCCAGAAGATGAACGTCACGCTCACGGACAAGCAGAAGGAGTGGGTGGCCGCGCACAGCCAAACGGGACAGTAGGCTAAGGCCGCAAGCCCGACCGTGTGGGAGGGCGTAAGTCTGAAAAGGAAGGAGGGTTGATGAGAGACAGCGTGTCTCTCATCAACCCTCCTTCCGCGTTCGACTGACCTTCTGTCGTTTGACCGGCGCCCCCTCGCGGTCGGGCTTGCGGCCTCTTAAGCCGCGGCGCCCTGTTGGGTGAGGAGGCGCTCGACGATCTGGTAGCTCGCCTCCAGCGCCTCGCTGAGCTTCTGCGGCTCGGGGCCGCCGCCCTCGGCCATGTCGGGCTTGCCGCCGCCGCGTCCGCCGATGATGGGGGCCAACTCTTTGATGACCTGACCGGCGGGGACGCGCTTCGAGAGGTCGTTCGAGGTGCGCACGATGAGCGAAGCCTTGCCCTCGGCGCGGCGGCCCAACACGACGACGCCCGTCTTGATCTGCGCGAGCAGGGTGTCCGAGAGCTGCCTGAGCGCCGAGGCGTCGAGGTCGCTCGCCTCGCGCGCGAGCACGAGGACTCCGCCCGCGACCTCGCGCGCCTCCTGCCCGTTCTGCGCCTGCGCGCCCGCGCCGAGTGCGAGCTTGAGGCGCAACTCTTCGGCCTCGCGCCGAGCCTTCTTCAGCTCCTCCTGCAAGCGCGCGACGGCCGCGGGCACGTCGCCGCGCGTCGAGCGCAACTCGCCCGAGATTTGGTCGACGAGCGCCTCCGTCTCCTGGAAGCGGTTGAAGGCGTCGCGACCCGTCACGGCGCGTATGCGTCGCGTCCCCGAGGCGATGGACTCGTCGCTCGTGACCTTGAAGAGGCCGATGTCGCCCGTCGCGCGGACGTGCGTGCCGCCGCACAGCTCTCTGGAGAAGACGCCCTCCTCGCCGGGCACGGACAAAACTCTGACCTTCTCGGCATACTTCTCGCCGAAGAGGGCCATCGCGCCGGACTGCATGGCCTGCTCCAACGGGAGCAGTTCCGTCCGCACCGGCTCGTTGCGCAGGACGTGATAGTTGACGAGCCGTTCGATCTCGGCAATCTCGTCGCGCGTCAGGGGCTGGTAGTGCGAGAAGTCGAAGCGCAGGTAGTTGGGCGCGACGACCGAGCCGGCCTGCTTGACGTGC
>DAIRFV010000120.1:0-16180 GCA_036794905.1 Pyrinomonadaceae bacterium
CTACCGCGGGTGGTTCTGACCGCTATTTCGACGTAAGCAGCAACAGCCAATCTTCACCCGAAGGCTTATTGACGACCGTCCCCCTGACCCACGAGCGCGGCACGTCGAGCGGGCGCGTGTCGCCGGTGCGCGGGTCGAACCAGAGGGCCGCGTAGGCCCGCCGCGGCAGGGCGCGTGCGAGCGTGACGGACGGGCCGTTGAGCGTGTAGACGAGCACCGCACGCCCGCGCGCGTCCGCGAGGCACCAGTTGTTCGCAGGGTCTTCGAGCAGGCCGTCGAGCGGCGACATCCGCATCAGCACCTTTGACAGATGCTCGCGCACGAACGGGTCGAGCTTCGTGCGGTCCGACTGCTCGCCCTGCGACTGGCCGGCCGCGGGGTTGCGCATGAGCGCCTGCGCGCCGCCCGCCATCAGGATGGGGAGCGGCCCCGCGCCGCCGTGCCACGCGACGACGGCCTTGTCGGGGAAGCGGTCGCGGTACTCGCGCACCTGCCGGTAGACCTGCGCCGGCGTCGTGTCGGGCGGCGCGTCGCCCGAGCGCTTGAACTCGGCCGCAATCATCTCGCGGAAGGCGAGGTTGCGGCCCCCCTCCGGCGCCCAGAGTTTTCCGTCCGGTCGGTACTGCCAGTAGCGCGTGTCGATGACGGAGACGTGTCGGGAGCGGACGGGGTCTTCCAGGATCGCGTCGGTAATCTCCTTGCTCGTGATGAGCGCGACGCGCACGCGCCTCCCCTTTCGTCGCTCCCACTCGGCGACGGTGTCGAGGAAGAACTGTTGGAAGGCGAGCGGGCCGGCGAACTGGAAGCCGAGCGTGAAGACGACGTTCGGCCGTGCGCCGAGCACGTCGAGCGTGTGCAGGACGAAGGCGCGGTGGAGCGCGCGCCGTCGGGGGTCGTTCGCGTCGTAGAACTGGTTGGCGACATGAATCGTGTTGCGCGCTTCGAGCGGCGGCGGCTCGGGCAGCCCCGTGTCGTTGACGTTGTTCGCGGGCCGCCAGGGGAAGTCAACCCAGTGCGCCGCCGTCTCCAGAAGGTTATGCGTGTTGTAGAGGTTGTGGTAGTAGACGAGCCCCCGCCGCTCGCACTCCCCGGCGAACTCGCGGGTGCGCTCGAAGTACCACGGGTTGAAGCGCGTCAGGTCGAACTTGCTCAAACCGTCCCACGCCTTCCCCCTCCCACTTCTGGCCCACGGCATCTCGTAGAAGGGCGCCCAGACGTTCGCGTCCGGCTGCTCGGTGATGGTGTGCGCGTCGCGGCGGCGTTCGTACCAGAGGCCGTGCCCGCCGTTGAAGAAGGGCGTGCCCTCCTCGACCATCCGCGCGGCGAGCTTCGCCAAATCCTCCGTGAGCCCCGGCCCCGCGCGCCCCGGCACGAAGCGCGTGACGCTCGCGCCGCCCGCCCCGCGCGCGACCGCGGGCGAGACCTGCCCCTTCCACCACGCGCCGTTCAGCATCCCGCCCCACACCGCGCGCCCGTCGATCACGAACCTGCCGTTCACGATGTCGAGTGGCCGTTGACTGTGGCGGAAGCCCGGCCGTGAGGGAGGGCGTACGTCTTTGAAGAGAGGTACGCGGCCGGTGTCGAGACGCCCTCCCTCACGGCCGGGCTTCCGCCTCTCTGCCGTCGCGCCGAGCCGCCTCGACAGTTGCGTCTCGTAGAGCGGCTCGGGCGACCTCTTCAACACGTTCGGCGCGCCTCCGGGGCCGCGCGCCTCAAGCCCCGCCTCCGCCTCGCAGTTCCAGATGACCGAGTTGGCGGCCGTCCACCCGCCGCCCTGCGAGCGCGCCACGTCGGGCGAGAGCCGCAGCGCCGCGGCCCGAATCCGCACGCGCTCGTAGAGGACGCCCGACGCCCAGCTCTCGAACGAGCCGCTGGCGCCGAGGGAGCCGTCCGCCTCGCAGTCGATGAAGACGTTCGGGCCGGCCGCCGCGAAGCCGACCGCGAAATCGTTCGTGCCCATCTCGCCGCGGCAGCGGCGGACTAAGACCTGCTGCCCTTCGACGAGAAAAGACTGCCGCCTGTAACCGCCGACCTCCGACACGGGCGCCGTGCTGAGACAGTCCTCGACCGTGACCCTCCGCGCCCGCGCGCCGACGCGCACGGCCGAGCCGGCGAAGTGTCGCGCCGTCACGTCCCGCACCCACGCGTCCTCCACGTTGTCGAGCGCGACGCCCATCCACGCGTGCTCCTCGTCGAACTCGTTCGACTTGTCGTACTCGCTCTCCAACGTCAACGCCTCGACCCCGACGTTACGCACGGGCACGTTCCCGACCACCTCGGAGAGCGTCCCGCCGCCGTAGCGACTTTCGAGCGCCGTCGTGACGGGCGCGTCGAGCGTGACACGGTTCGCATTTTTATCGACGGCTGTCACGACCCTGTCCCAGACGAGGTCGCGAGAGCCGGGCGTCCAGTGCAGGCGCTGGTCGGCGAAGGAGCCCTCGGCCTTGTTCATGCCGAGCGCCGCGATCCACTCCTTCGTGCTCGGCCGTCGGACGACGACGCGGTCGCCGGCCGCGAGCCCTTCGACACTCTCGAGCGTCAGCACGCGACTGCCGGCGGGCACCTTCTCATCCGTCACGCGAAGGCCGGCGCCGGCGGGCGGCGGCTCGTCCCCGCCGACCTCGACGAGCGCGCGGCGAGACCGCCCCGCCGCCACGACGGTCGTCTCGTTGACGCCCGCCCCGCGCAGGACAATTCCGGACGCGCGAAGACGGAGCCGCCCCCCGACGCGGAACCTTCCGCGTTCGAGCAGCACCGCGCCGCGAACGCCCTGCGCGACCGCAGGCGCCGAAGCCACGCGGTCGAGCGCGGCCTGTATCAACGCCGTGTCGTCGCCCCCCGTCGGCCGCACGCGCAGCGCGCCGGGCACGAACGGCACGCGCACGCCGCCGCCCCCGTAACCCGCGTGCGAGAAGTCGATCAGCACCGCGTCCTCTTCAAACGCGGCCGACGACGCCGTGGGCGTGCGCCGCGGGAAGGAGAGTCCCGTTAGCGCGGCGAGCGCGGCGACGACGAACAGGAACCGCGCGGTCTTCGTCCTCCGCCTGTGCCTGACCTTTTCCATCCCTGACCTTCGTGCGCGAGAGAGCGTTCAACGCGCGCGCGTGCTGCGGATCGTCACGTCCGCGGACTTCAGACCTTCCGAGTGGGCTCGGAGCTTGATCTGGCCGGCCGCGCCGGCCTTCGAGCGGACGACGACGAGGCAGAGGCCGTTGTAGGCCGCGCGCTCCTTCGACTGGAAAGACTCGTGGCTCGTCGCGTCGCCGTTGTCCACCGCGATAATCTCGCCGGGGCCGGACACCTCGAAGCGCATCCGGTTCTTCGCGCGCGGGACGGTGAGCCCCGCGCCGTCAACCACACTCACCGTGACGAACGAGAGGTCGGAGCCGTCGGCGTCGATGCGGGCGCGGTCGGCCTTCAACGTCAGGCGCGCGGCCGGCCCCGTCGTCCGCACCGAGTTCTCGGCCCAGCGCCTCCCGTTCTTATAAGTGACGACGCGCAGCTCGCCCGGCTCGTACTTCACGTCGTCCCAGCGTAAGCGATACTCAAAAGCCCCGCGCTTCTTCCGACCCAGCGAGCGGCGGTTGAGGAACAGCTCCGCCTCGTCGCCCGAGGTGTAGACGTGGACGGGCGTCAACTGCCCCTCGCGCCCGGGCCAGTTCCAGTGCGGCAGGATGTGCGCCATCGGAAGTTCCGGCCGCCAGCGCGCCTGATAGATGTAGAAGCGGTCTTTTTTGAAGCCGGCGAGATCGACGATGCCGAAGTAGGAGCTGCGCGAGGGCACGCGGATTTTGCCGAGCGCCTTCAGCTCCTCGCTCATGCGCGCCTGCGCGGCCGGGTCTGTGAAGTTCAAGAGGTTCGTCGCGTCGGCGTTGAAGGGCGTCGGCTCGCCGAGGTAGTCGAAGCCCGTCCAGACGAACTCGCCGCCGACCGAGGGGTGCTCGTCCTGACCCTTGAACTCGGCGTCGGGCGTCGTCGCCCAGCGCGGCGCGTAGAGGTCGTAGGAGCTGACTTGAAAATCGGCCTTGCCCTTGTCCTTGTCCTCCTCGACGGGGAAGAAGTATTCGCCGCGCGAGCTGACGGTCGAAGAAGTCTCGCTGCCGTAGAGGGGGACGGCGGGATTCTTCTCGCGGAACTTCCCGTACTCCTGCGGCTTGTAGTTGTAGCCGAACACGTCAATTGTCTTCTGGAAGCCGTTGTAGCCCGCGTTGACGTGGTTGGCGCCGGCGGTGACGGGGCGCGTCGGGTCTTCTTCGTGCACGATGTCGGTCAGCCGCTGCGAGAGCCTGTGCCCCTCGGCGCTGCCCTGCTCGCCGATCTCGTTGCCCGTGCTCCACACGACGACCGACGGGTGGTTGCGGTCGCGCCGGACGAGCGCGCGCAAGTCCTTCTCGTGCCAGTCGTCGAAGAGCAGGTGGTAGTCGTTCTTCTTCTTCGAGCGCCGCCACGCGTCGAACGCCTCGTCCATCACGAGCAGGCCCATGCGGTCGGCGAGGTCGAGCAGCTCGGGCGCGGGCGGGTTGTGGCTCGTGCGGATGGCGTTGACGCCCATCTCCTTCATGATTTCGAGCTGGCGCTCCAACGCGCGCCGGTTGACCGCCGCGCCCAACGCGCCGAGGTCGTGGTGGTTGCAGACGCCCTTGATCTCGACCGGCTCGCCGTTGACGAGCAGGCCGCGCGCCACGTCGAACCTGACGGTGCGGATGCCGAAGACGGTCGGGTAAACGTCTACGGTCCTGCCGCGCACCTCGACCGACGTGAGGGCGAGGTAGAGGTGCGGCCTCTGCGGGCTCCACAACCTCGGGTTGTCAACGCGGACGCTGGCCGCAACGCGCGTGCGCGTGCCCGCGCCGACGCCGAGCCGCGCCGTCTCGGTCGCAACTCCCTCCGCCCCCATCTCGGTCGCAACCCCCTTCCCCCCTCGGGCCGTCCAGTCAGGATCGAGCGGGAAGACAACTGTCTCGACCTTGACCTCCGCCGCCTCGCCGGAGTCGTTGTCGAGCATCACCTCGACGTTGACAGTCGCCGCGCGCGGGCTCACCTCGGGCGTCGTGACGTAGGTGCCCCAGTGCGCGACGTGGACGGGCGCGGTCTTCACGAGCCACACGTTGCGGTAGATGCCGCCGCCCGGGTACCAGCGCGAGGAGTCGGGCGGGTTGTCGAGACGAATCGCGACGACGTTCTCCGCGCCGTGCTCGACGAAGGGCGTGAGGTCTAAGCGGAAGGAGGCGTAGCCGTAAGGCCAGCCGCCGACGAAGCGGCCGTTGAGCCACACGGCCGCGTAAGACATCGCGCCGTCGATGTCGAGGTAGATTTGCTTTCCCTTGTCCGCGGCCGGCACCGTGAAGTGCTTGCGATACCAGCCGACACCCCACCACGCGAGCTTGCCCGTCTCGCCCGGGTACTCCTGCTTGAAAGGCCCTTCGATGCCCCAGTCGTGCGGGAGATCGAGACGGCGCCACGCGGAGTCGTCGAACTCGCGCCGCGTGTATGCGACGTCGGCCCCGAGCTTTTCGTCCGCCTTAAGCGGCTCCGACGCCGCGTTCGCGACGAACTCGCCGCCCGTCGCCGTCAAGCCGCCCTTCATCTTCTCGTAGCTGAGGCGCCCCTCCGCCCCCGGCGGGTCGTCCTTCTGAAAACGCCACCCGGCGTTGAACGACTCGCGGCTCCGCGGCGAGCCCTGCGCCGCCGCCCCGCGCGCGAACACGAAGACGGCGCACGCCGCGAGGGCCAGGCAGTACCACCCGCGGTAGCGGGTGGGCCGCACGCTGATGGCTCGGCGATTGATAAGAGACGTGCTGTAGTCAATCGGCATTAATCGTTCCTCGTTCCGCATTCGGCGTGCGCCAGACCCACCCGCTACCGCGGGTGGTACTGACCGTTAACTCTCGTCTCCGGCGGGCCGAGGTAGCTCGGGCGTCGGCCGCCGGTGTCGAGGACTATCTTGTCGAGCACGACGCCGGGGTCGAGCATGTGGATTCTGAGGACGTGCGCGCCGGGGGCGTCGAGCTTGAGAGTGGTGCTGACCTTCGTCGTCGCGTTCAGGACGTTCTGCGCCCACTCCTTCGAGGTGACTTCGACGCCCGCGCCCGCCGCCAGTTCGCGCGGCTCCCCGCCGTCCAGCGAGTAGGCGAAGCGGAGGCCGCCCGCGCCGCGCACGGGGTGCGTGGGCACGAGGTAGAACGTCAGCTCGAACTCGCCCGCGCGGAAGAGGTGCAGGGGGTATTCGAGCGTGGGCGCCGCGCGCGCCGCGCGGCCGGGCTCGACGCTCGGGGCGTCTTCGGGGAAGACGGCGACGGAGTCGCCCGTGCGACCCAGCCCCCGGATGACCTGCCACGCCGCGCCCGCGCGATCCGTCTTCGAAGTGAAGTGCTCGGCCTCGATGGAGACGACGCCGCCCGACTCGACGAAACCCTTCAGACTGTCGGGGCGCGGCGAGGCGGGGTTGAAGACGGGCACGCGCACCGTCCGCCGCGCGCCCGCGCCCTCGATCTCGATCAGACCCTCGACGCGCCCGCCCTTCGGCGCGCGCTCCCAATCGACCGAGACGAGCACGCGCGCGTCCTCCCGCAGGTCGCCGCGCGCGAGGCTCAACTTAACCCAGCCCTCCTTGGCCCGCGCGACCCACGCGGCCGGCGCGCGCCCCGTGTTGAAGATGTCTAGGAAGCGCGCGCCGCGCGTGTAAACGTCGAGCGCGGGCAGCGCCGCGTCCCCGTCGCCTTCGCGCAGAGGCTCGGCGCGCCCCTCTACCGCGACGCCGAGCCCGGCCGCGTCGGGCACTTTCATATTCAAGACCCCGGGCGGGACGGCGGGCGGCGTGCTCCTCATGCTCTTCCACTGCCCCGGCCCCATCTCGCGCGACATCATGTGCCGCCACTTCCCCCCCGAGAGCTTCTCGTTATAGAAGCGCGTCTCCTCGTCCATCAGCCGGTCGGCGTTCAGCGCGTGCTTCGCCCAGCGGCCCGCGCTCGCGCGACCCTGCGCGGCGTAGAGGGCGGCCTTCTCGGCGGCGAAGAAGCGTCGGTTGGCGAGCGCGGCGCCGCGGACGGGGTAGAGGACGAGCTGGTAATAGGCGTCGCGCAGCGGCGCGGGGATGGTCGGGTAGAGGCGCGAGACGCGCGCCATCAGCGAGTCGTACGCGTCGAGCCGCGCCTGCGCCTCGTCGCCGTAGTCGAAGTGCGCGAGGTCGCTCGGCCTGTCCGGCTCGCCCGGCAGGTGCCACTGCAAGTGCTCGGGCTTGCGCGCGAAGCCGAGCCGGTAGTACTCGTCCATCACGGACGCGATCTCTTCCGACGCCCCCGGCCCGAACTCACGCGCCGCCCACTGCCTCAGGAAGTGTTGCGGGTTGTCGTGCCGCCAGCGCTCTGCGTCCCACGCCATCTGCATGAAGAACTCGGTCGCGGCCTCGGCCGGCTTGAGGTCGCCGACGTTGAGCACCCACAGCTCGCGCGCGCCGTGGCGGTAAGCCTTCCGCATCTCCTCCCAGACGAGCGCCGGAGGCGTCGTCTGAAGCCAGAGGTACGAGAGCGGGCGGCCGAGGTAGGAGACGTGGTAGTAGACGCCGAAGCCGCCGCGGCGCGCGCGCTCCTCCGGCGCGGGGAACGAGCGTATGTAGCCGAAGTTGTCGTCGGTGTAGACGACCGTCACGTCCCCGGGCACCTTCATCCCTTTGCGGTAGTCGGCGAGGACTTCCTTGTAAGGGATGAAGACCTGCGGGACTTTCGTCGCGTCCGCGTTGACGTGGCGCGCGAGCAGCGCGCGCTGGTCGGCGAAGATTTGTTCGAGGAGCTTGACGCGCTCGGCCGGAGTCTTCGGCCCCTGGATGGCGCTGTCGTGGATGCCGCGCATGCCGAGCGTGTAGAGGTTCTCGAAAGCCCCGTTCTCGCGCACGCGCTCCTCCCAGTAAGCGCGCACGCCCTCCGCGTTCTTCGTGTAGTCGTAGAGCTTCTTGTCGTCCTTCCACTCGCCGACGTTGTTCCTGAGCATCGGCTCGGCGTGCGACGAGCCCATGACGATGGCGTAGTCGTCGGCGACCTTCGGGTTGCGCGGGTCGGCGTTGAAGGCGCGCGTCACCTCGTGCATCGCGGGCCAGACCGTGTTGGCCTTGAGGCGGAGCAGCAGCTCGAAGAGGCGCGCGTAAGTCTTAGGGCCGATGTCTCCCGTCTCGGGCTCGAAGGTCTTCGCCGCCCAGGGTTGCAGCCCCCAGTCCTCGTCGTTGAGGAAGACGCCGCGGTACTTTACCGACGGCGGCCCCATCCTGCGTGTGCCGGCCGCGACGAAGAGTTGTCGGAGGCGTTCGGGCACAACGTCCGCCCACCAGTGCCAGGGCGAGACGCCCGCGGCCTGCGACAGCTCGTAGACGCCGTAGGCCGTCCCGCGCCGGTCGCTGCCCGCCACGACCAGACCCACGCGCACGCCGGGCAGGGGGTCTCTGACCGTGGCGATCAGGAAACTCTCCCAACTGCCGCGCAGACTCTTCGCGTCAATCTTCCCCTCGCGCGCGAGGTCGTCGATGAAGGCGCTCTTGCCGAGCGTCCCGACGAGCACGGCGTGACTTGAGAGCCCGGCGGCCTCGGCGCGCACCTTCGGCCGCACGCCCGTCACGCGCTCGACATCCGCCGCGAGGTCTTCGGCCGCGATGCGGACGACCTTGAAATCCCCGGGCGAGACGAGCACGTCGGCCGCGCGGCCGCCTCGCACCAGCTCGAAGTCTCCCGCGCGGCGCGTGTCTCTCACCCAGGACTCCTGAGCCGCGGCGGGTCGCGCGCACACGAGCAGGAACAGCAGAAGCGTTAACCACCGAGACACGGAGACGCGGCTCAAAGCGCAGCCGGCTTCCTTAGGCCGTGTCTCCGTGTCTCGGTGGTTGATTCTCATTTTGTACACGAACCCACCTCTTAGGGCCGGCGGCGACGGCGTTGCGGCCTCGGCCCGGGCGTCGGGGTCGGCGTCGGCTGCGCGGCGGGGGTGCCTTCGTCAATGTCGGGGGTGGCGGTGCGGCTGCGCTTGTACTCGGGCGCGTCGTCGGGCGCGTCGGGGAGTTTCGGGCCGGCGTAGACGACGGCCAGCTCCGCGAGCGCGGCCGTCACGTCGGGGCCGAAGCCCGAGAGTGCCGTGAGCCGCAGGTGTCGCACGTTGATTGTCTGCGGGAAGCGAACCGGCTGCGGCTCGAAGGTCGAGAGGAGTTCGCCGCGCGCGACTTCGCGCCAGCGCTCGCCGTCGTCGCTCGCCTCGACGACGTAGCCGCGTATGTCGCCCTCGTGCTCGCGGTGGTTCTGGCGGGGCATCAGGACGAGGCCGTCGATTGAGACGGGCCGCGCGAAGCCGACCGACAGTTGGTGCGGGTGCTTCTGGCCCTTCCGCGCGTCGCCCGCCAGCCAGAAGGTGTTCGGGTCGCCGTCGAAGGCGTTGGCGGCGGGGTTCGTCGGCTGCGACTCGCCCTTAGCCTCCGCGCCGAGCCGCTTCATGACGCGCGTGTCGAAGTGGAGCGCGCGCAGCTCTTCGGTTCGCACCGCGACCGCGGGGCGGAAGCGCGGCGAGGCCATGTAGGCGAGGAGCGACCGGCGCAACTGCCGCGCCGCCGGCCGCGCGTCGAGCCCCGTTTCGATGTCGGCGCCGCTCACCATGAGGCGGCCGCGGCCGACGCGGCACTCGAAGACGAGGCCGAGCTTGTAGTTGCGGTTCCAGTCGTCTATGGCCCAGACGATTGGCTCCAGCGCGCGCGGTAGTCGGTCGAGGTTGACGGCGCGCGCGCCGCGCGCGATCTCCGCCCACTGCCAGTCGAAGTTCGCCTCGGTCGGGAAGAGTCCGAGCGCCGGGTGGCGCGTGTCGTTCAGGAGGCCGAGCATGCGGCCCCAAGCCGGCCCCATCAGGCGGTTCCAGAAGACGGGCACGTCGTCGAGCGGCGGGCTCGTCCAGTCGAGGTCGGCGCGGCGCGGGACGTAGAGCACGCTCCCGCCCCCCGCCAACTTCGCCTCGGCCTCGTCCCAGGACCTCGTGACGAAGACGCCCGGCGGCGCGTCCGCGCCCGCCTCCGGAGGGTAGAGCCAGAAGTCCCAGTCGTTCTCAACTGTCGTCCCTCCTAACCCCACCACGAGACTGTACTGCCGCGGCGCGCGCAGCCTTGAGAGGTCAACCGACACGCGGCCGAGCGAGGTGTTCTTGCCGATGGGAATCGTCCGCGCGGGCCAACGTCCGCGCGCGGCCACACGGCCGTGCGAGTCCACGACCCGCCACGACGCCGCGGCGTTGTCGAGAGGGGCGGCGCCGTAGTGTGCCACCTCGACCTCGGCCTCCAACGTCTCGTCCGTCGTGAAGACGCGTCTGGTCAGCCGCGCCAGCGGCACCGTCTCCGAGTTGAAGCGGCGGAACTCCGCCGGGGTGGCGTAGCCCTTCGGCTCCCAGAAGGGGTCGAGCAGGCCGACGAGCGCCGTGCCCTGGCCGACGTAGTCGTGGAGGTCTAAGAGCTGGAAGCCCGCGAGCCCCGGCGTGCGCAGGTTCGCTTCTATCTCTTCCTTGTAGCACGCGAGCTGATAGCGCCCCGACGCACAGGCGAACTCCTTGTTCTTCTCCAGCAGCCCGTGCGCCGCGAGTGAGTCGCGGAAGATTTCGTAGTTGCCGGGGCGCATGTAGCCCGTGAACTTCTTTGTGACCGAGTAGTCGGGGTAGGCGACCCACTGACCCAGCTCGTGCGAGAGGACTGGAATCTTTATCCCGGCGAGCGAGGCGCGGTAGTCGCGGCCGAACCAGGCGGACTGCCCGCGCAGCATCTTCTCGCCGAGGCGCTGGACGACGAGGTAGTCGGCGCCCTCCTCGGGGTCTGGAATCACGCGGTCGGTGTGGCCGGTGCCGGTCGTGTAGAGCCGCCGCGGGTCGTGGCCGCGGAAGGCGGAGGCCCAGCCGGCGAGCGAAGCCTTCCAGCGCCCCTTGGGCTCGTTGCTCGCCGAGAGCATGACAAACGAGGGGTGGTTGCCGTAGGCGCGAATCATCCGCCGGGTCTCTTCGTAGAGCATCCGCTCCATCGGCGTGCCGGGGCTGATCTCGTTCCACATGCCGGGCTCGGGCTGGAGGTAGATGCCGAGCTCGTCGGCGGCCGTGAAGGCGGCCTCGGGCGGGCAGAAGGAGTGGAAGCGGACGTGGTTGATGCCCCACTCCTTGTTGACGCGCAGCACGCGCCGCCAGTACTCGACATCCGTGGGCGGGTAGCCCGTCAGCGGGAAGTCGCCGCCGTGGTGGTTGCCGCGCAGGTAGGTCTTCCGGCCGTTGACGACGAGGTCGGCCCCTTCGGCCTTGAACTCGACGAGGCCGAAGACGACCTCTTTACTGTCGCCCACGCCGTCGCCCGTCAGGCGCACCGTCAGCCTGTGCAGGTTGGGGCCGAACTCGTCCCAGAGCTTCGCCCGCGGGCCGAGCGGCACGTCGAGGACGGCCTGCAAGCCCTGGGTCATGAGCCCGCCCGGCGCGCCGTACTCGCCGGGCCGCGGCCCCGACTCGACGGGCGCGCTCACGCCGCCGGCCGAGACCTTCAGGGCGGGCGCGCCCGCGTCGCCCGGGCGCGTGAAGCGGGGCCAGTACTCCTGAGGCGCCTCGACCCAGACCACGATCCGGGCCGACCGCTTCGCCACGTCGGGGAAGACGCGCGCCTCCTCGATCCAGACCTCGCCCCTCGAAGTCAGCTCGATGCGGCCGACGATGCCGTTCCAACTGCCGGCGAGCGAGTCCGAGACGCTGTGCGCGTCCGGCCGGTAGGGCAGCAGCATCGAGGAATCGACGCGCACCGTCAGCCGGTGTCGCCCCGGCTCAAGCTTCCCCAGGTCGAACTCGTGCGGCGCGACGAGGCTGTTGTTCGAGCCGATTCGGTTCCCGTCAACCCACACGGTCGATTCCCAGCGCGGACGCTCCATGAAGAGCACGGCGTGGCGGCCGCGCCACGCCGCGGGGATTTCGATGTCGCGCTGATACCACGCCGGGCCGACGTAGTGGCGCGGCGGCTGCGAGAGGAAAGGAACCTTGACCGCGCCCGGCCGCGTGTAAGCCTTAAACTCCTCGCGCATGAACCAGAAGCGGTCGTAGAGCGAGAGCACCCAGGGCGTCCGCGTGCCCACCTCGTCGCCGTAGCCCTGCGCCTGTAGGACGCCGGGCAGTCGAATCCTCTGCGGCAGGTCGCGCTCGAACCAGCGCTCGCGGAGCCCCGCGTCTGAGCCGTCGAGCGCGAAGCGCCACTCGCCCGCGAGCTGCAACGCCTCGCCCGCGCGCGCCCCGGCGGGCCAGACGAGCGCGGCGGCCACGAGCAGGAGCCCGGCCAAGCCACCCTTTTTGAGCTTCATTGTGCCCGACATTGTACAGCCACACGCCTCACATAAGTAAGGCGGTTTCCTCCCGGCCGCGTGGCAATCTCTCACGCGCGCAACGCCGAGCCGCCGCCCTACGCCTTCCGCGTCGCCGAGGCGCAGCTCGACGCGTGTCGGAACCTGTTCGAGCCGCCGACCCCGGACGAGCAGCGGCCGAGAGGTTGAGGCCGGCCGGCGCCAAAGCACTCCGTATGCTCCCCTGCATTCAAGGAAAAAACACCCCCGCCGCACGGGCGACGCCCTACTTGTGACTTTCGGCGTGCGCATGCCAAAATCGTTCGATTCATCGCGAGGAAATAAGGGCCGGCAGCTCTACGCCGAATGCACGCGGGATTCGACGGACGCGGGCGTGCCTTGCCGAGGGATGACCGCGCGCTTTTACGCGTTAGTAAGAACAAGGAGAGGTCGGCCGGCAACTCTATACATGAAGGTACTTATCTGCAAAGGCCAGACGATGGGCCCGATCAGCGGGGCGGACGAGACCCTCGTCACCTACGCGACGCAGTTACGAAGGGCGGGCGTCTCCGTCTCGGTGCTCCTGATGTTCCCTCACCCCGGCGACAGCTATTACGACCGGCTGCGGCGGGCGGGCGTCCCCGTCGCCGGGCTCGCGCCGGGCGCGACCGTCAACGCCATGCAGGTCGGGCGGCGGCTCGCGTCGAAGCTCCTGACGGCCATGCCGCGCACGAAGCGCATCATCAAGCGCGGCAGCCGCCGCGTCTCGGGCGGCGTGGCCGAGCGCTACTACGAGCGCTGCCGCGAGCACATCTCGCAGGGCAGGCCCGACGTGATCCACGTCATCACGCCCGACCCCTCGTCCGTCGTCTTCATCAAGGCCGGCCACGACCTCGGCATCCCCGTGCTCTACCAGGAGCTGGGCATCCCCTTCCACCCGCCCGAGTACGAGTCCTACTACGAGCACTTCACCTCGGCGCTGCCGCTCTGCACGGAGGTCGCGGCGCTCTCGCCCGCGCTCGCCGAGATGTGCCGCGCGGTGGTGCCGCCGGGCAAGCACGTCTCGGTGCTGCCCGTGATGGCCGACGACGTGTCGGCGCGCCACACGCGCGAGGACGCCGGGGTCGTCTTCGGGTTCGCGGCGCGCGCCGAGACTTTGAAGGGCGTCACGGAGTTGATGGAGGCGTTCGGGCTGGCGCGGGCGGCGGACGAAGGCGTGCGGCTCTTCGCGGCCTGCGCGGGCTCGAAGGTGGGCGAGATGCTGGAGCGCGCCGAGGAGCTGGGCGCGGGCGAGAGTTTCAAGCACCTCGGCGTCTACGAAGGCCCCGAGGGGCGCTCCGACTTCCTGCGCAAGCTCGACGTGCTCATCCTGCCGAGCCACACCGAAGGGACGCCCAACAGCATCATCGAGGCGATGTCGCAGGGGATACCCGTGATCGCGACGGCGGTGGGCGGCATCCCCGACATGCTCGGGCGCGACGCGGGGCTGCTCGTCCCCGTGGACGACGCGCGCGCGCTGGCCGACGCGATGCTCCGCCTCGCGGGCGACGCGGGGCTGCGCGCGGCGATGGGGCGCGCCGGGCGCGCGCGCTACGAGGCGACCTACTCGCCGCAGGCCGTCCTCCCCATCATGCTTGAGACCTACGACCGCATACTCAAACGCGAGAAGCCCGAGCCGCTCCCGCAGGCCGCGGCCGTCTGAGTAGAGTTCATCAACCACAGAGACGAGGAGACACAGCTAAGAACACAGCCTTAAGTTTTAGCCGTGTCTCCTCGTCTCTGTGGTGAACTAATTCCCCCCCATCCCGACCGACAGTCTCAACTCATGAGTCTTGCGAAGGCCCGCTTCACGAAGCGCGCGTTGGAGGGGGTGACGGCGCGGCGGAGCGTCCCCAGCGGGTGCAGACGGAGCGCCGTCCAGACGTTGCGCGCCGCCGCCCCGAAGCGCCCGCGCCTGAGCGCGCGCCCCGTCTCCCAGACGAGGTGCGTCGCCATGTTGTAGGAGAAGGCCCGCCACGCCTCCCTCCTCCGCGCGTCGTCGGCGCGGGCGCGCACGAACCTCTGCCACCTGCCCCTGTGAATCTCCGTGAGCGTCTTGACCATGTAGGCCGCGCCGGAAGTCACCTGCCCCGAGCGCGGGTTGCCTTTGCGGTAGGTGGCGACACTGCGCGCGCGCGCGATTACGCGCCCGACCTCCGCGATGCGCAGCCAGCAGTCCCAATCCTCGCCCGGCGTCGTGTCCTGCGGCAGGCCGACGCAAAAGAGCATCTCGCGGCGGAACAGCACGGCCGGGCACGGGATGAAATTCTTCTCCATCAAAGGCCAGAAGATGTCGCCCTCGGGGCACTCCTCCGGGTACTTCTCGGGGCCCGAGTCGCCGCCCGCCCACTCCAACGTCGCCTGACCGTAGACCATCCCGGCGCCGGAATCCGCGAGCAGCATGTCGCGCTGCTCGTCTATCGAGCCGCCGAGCCGCGTGTCGTCGTCGTCGAGGAAGGTGATGAAGGCGCCGCTGCTCAAGGCGACGCCGATGTTGCGCGCGCCGCCGAGCCGCTGGTTCCGCTCCGCGCGGAAGTACCTGACGCCCCCGTAACGACGGCAGACCTCCTCCGTCTCGTCCGTCGCCGAGGCGTCGTCAACCACTATCACCTCCACGTCGCGCCCGGCGGCCAGCGCGCTCTCGATGGCGCGCGGGACGAGTCGCGGCCGGTTGTGCGTGGCGATGATGACGCTCACCGTCTCGCCGCCGACGGCGCCCGTCACGCGCTCGGCCTTTTCAAACTCTGACCGACTCGGCCCAGCAGTCTGCCGACTAACATCGAACGCGTCCCGAGCTATCGCCGCCGCCTCACTTCCACGCACCGACGCGTCGCGCCCGCGAAACGAGTCGTAGAACTCGCGGTAGACGAAGGGGCGCAGCGCGCGCGCGGGCGCGAGCCGCAGCCCCGCGAGAAAGTGTTCGAGGGCGAAGCGGTAGTGGCCGCGCGGGCCCCAGACGGCCGCGCGCTGGAAGAGCACGTCGGCGAGTCGGCGCGCGGTCTGCCGGCGCGCCGCGCGCCTCACCTCCGGCGGCGCGGCCGCGGCCAGCGGCAACTTCATCAACTCGCGCTGGTGCCGCAGCAGGCGCAGAGAGTCGCGCGCGAAGTCGGCCGAGCCCGGCTCCGAGCCGGGCGTCGGCCGGCGGTAGACGCCCACCGGCTCCGAGACCGTCACGACGGGGAACAGTTCCGCGAGCCGCACCCACAAGTCCCAGTCGTCTATGCCGCCGAGGCGCTGCTTCAACAGCCCCGCGGCGAGGATGGCCTGCTTGCGCGCGACGACGCCGACGGGCTGGACGAAGTAGTCCAACTGCAACAGCGACCAGAAGACGCTTTCGCCCCCGGCCGCACCGGGCGCACCCACCTCGCCCGTCGGCCGCCCCTCCGCGTCGGCGAAGAGGACGGGGCCGCAGCAGAAGCCCGCCGCCGGGTGCTCTTCGAGCTTCGCGGTTTGCAGGTCGAGCGAGCCGGGCAGGCGTCGGTCGTCGTCGTCGAGGAAGGCGACGTACTCCCGCGTCGAGGCGAGCAGCCCGACGTTGCGCGCTCCGGCCACGCCCTGGTTGCGCTCCAGGCGGACGTACCTGACGCCGGGAAGGCGCCGGCAGACCTCGGCCGTCTCGTCCGTCGAGGCGTCGTCCACGACGATGATCTCGGGCGGGGTGGAAGAGGCGGCGCGCGCGCTCTCGACGGCGCGCGCGAGCAGGCGCGGCCTTGAGAAGGTCGGGATGATGACGCTCACTCCGGGCATCGTGCGTTCGCCGATTCTAACAGTAGTCAGTAGTCAGTAGTCAGAGCCTGTTTGAAAACTCGTTCTGAAGGTTTCAGCCGACGCCGGGT